>CASFLB010000001.1 GCA_949295395.1 uncultured Pseudomonadota bacterium
AAGACAAAAGTTAATTTACAGAAGTTTGGCGCATATCCCCCCATGTTTCTATACCCAGGGGCAACCTTTATGTAGGTTAAATATTTTTCTTTTCCTAACTCGTATATTTGGTCCGGTGGCCCTAAACGAAAGACGAGTTCCCCTTCCTCAAGGCCAATATAGCTCCAATTATCGGTTCTGATATATTTTGTTCTGGTGCATGACGCGGCTAATATTACTATTCCGGCCAAGGCTAACAGCTTTTTTATTTGCATTGCATTCTTCCTATCTGGCTGCATTTTAATGTGTTTTATTCTAGCTTTTATTTCTTAATAAACCCTTATTTTCATAAATTTAATTTAATTTTAAGTAATTTCTTTTATCATTTTGTTATCGTTAATATGAGGATTTTGTGATGAAAAAATCTTTTTCTAAGTTGTTTGCTTTTTCTCTTGCTTTGTCCCTGCCCTTTATTGCCGAAGCCCAAAATTCAAATTCTTCGTCTCTGCCGAAAAATTTTGATTTTGATTCTTGCATGAATAAGGCCTCTAAAATTAATGAAGATGCTAGTGCTGATTGCATGAAGTATGAAAGTGAACGCTTAGAACAGCTTATTTATGCTGAATATGAAAATATTCTTAATGACGAAAATTTTAAAACATGGAATGAGAATGGTACCATGTTTCGCGGAAAGTTACGCACTCTTTACGAAAACTGGAAAGCTTACCGCGAATCTTTTTGTTCTCTCTATGCTTTTTCTATGGATGGATACCTAGGCTCCAACCATTATAATACACAACGCTGTAAACTCGATTTAACACGCAAGCATTATGACTATATTAAGGTTATTCGTTCCAATAAGATTTCTACCCCAGATTAAAGCTGAAACTCGTTCCTTTGCCAACCGTTGTGTTTACTCTTATTTTGGTGTGAACAAGGTCAGCTATTTTTTTGACGATTGCCAGTCCTAATCCAGCTCCATGTCGGCGGTTGCTCGGGTTTTGACCGCTTTGATAAAATTCATCAAAGATATAAGGCATATCTTCATCGGCAATTCCACAGCCGTTGTCAATAATGCTTATCAGAACTTTATTGCCTCTTCTTTTGCAACCAAAAACAATTTTACTTTTCGTGTATTTAATTGCATTTGTGAGCAAATTTCTTAACATTCGCTCAACGAGAATCGGGTCGCTTTTTATTTTCAGACTGCATGGAATGTATTGTAATTTTATGCCTTTTAATTTGCAGATAAACGCAAATTCTTCAGCTATTTTATCGGTTAAATGTCTTAAACAAAACTCTTTTTCATCGTAACGAAAGCCACCATAGTCCAGCTTTGATAAATCTAAATAGTTTGAGAGAAGATTTTTCATATTTTCGGCTGAGTATTCAATTTTTTTTGCCAAATCTTCTTGCTCCTTGTTTAGCTTTGTTTCCAAGAGCATGGCTGTAAATATGTGCAGCGCTTGTAAAGGTTGACGCAAATCATGCGCGGCTTGTGCTAAAAAATAAGATTTTGAATTACTTATTTTTTCACAATTTTTTAGTTCTTGTACCATCTTACGGTATTTGTCTTTTATTTTTTCCATTGTTTTTCCATTCAAATTTCTTCCGACCAAAGTTCTTGCCCTACCGTTCTTGGAAGTTTGAAATACCAATAGTCATACAGAAAGGCGTTGTTCTTTACATAATCATTTATGTTCGCTGTTGGAAGAGATGTCGTCGAAATTTTTTGTTTTAGCCAATAATCATTGTCTTTTTTATACAAAGTTAGATTTACAATCATTCCGTCGAAGGTTTTTAGTTCTATTGTTTTTTTATCTTGATAGAGCTTTTCATCAAAATTTTGCGCCGATAGGACTTTTTCAAAAAGTAAAAATTCTACCATTTTGAGAAGACGGTCTGCTTTGTATGTATCTTGGTTGTTCGTTTTATAGATGTTTTCGGTTATTTTCCGCTCTGCTGTTTGCCCGTTTATGGTGATGCTTTTAATGCCGGTTTTATTTAAAGATAATAAAGGTTGTTGAAGCCATAAAATTATTTTTTCAGGAAAGACCAGCTCGTTCTCAATTGTATAAAAACCTTTTCTGCCCTTGATTTTTGCGTATGCAATTTTAGATTCTTGTTGCGGTTTCATAAATGTAATTTCGGCTTGTTCTTGCTTTTGTTTGTTATAAACTTTAATTGTTATACCGTTTTTTTCAAGGATTTGACTTTCTTCGGAACTTAAATTTATCTCGTTTAATATTTTGCTGTTTTTTATAAAGTTTTCAAGCTGTGCCATGCTTTGATAATTTGCATAGTAAAAGTCGGCTTCTTTTATTTGCCACAAACCGTCTGTCTTTTCAAAAGTTATTGTTGTTTTGGGCATTTTTATTTCAAGATGTGATAAGCTATCTTCTTTGGTTGCAATTTTTCCGAATGTCGATTTGCCTTGTGTTTGTTCGTAGGCGGCTTTATCTTGGAAAAAACATGAGCTTAAGGCTAGCAAAAGGCAAGCCACGAATCCTATAAAAGCTTGGACTAATGTTTTTTGGTTCATTAATTTTTCTCCTGAGATATACGACGTTTTTTTAAGCGATGTCTAAGCCATAGGGTTATAAATCCAGCATAAACAAGCATTAAGATAACGCTTAACATCGTGTATATTTTCATCTTTTGTTTGTATGCTTTATCTGTTGCATAATCGAGATATCTTAATTCTTTTTCAAGCGATGTTATTTGTTCTTGAAGCTGGTTTATTTGTTTGGCGCTTCCCAAGGAATAATCTTGATAATTTATTCCTTCTGCTTTGTTTAATAACTGTTCAAGCTGTTGTGTCTTTTCTTCTTTTGCTTGTGAGACATCTTGTTCAGCTTCTTTTTTGAACTTTGTTCCGAGGCTGTCTTTGGGAAGAAAGGGATGAATGCCTAGGGTTGTTAAATCTTCTTTTTCATTTAAGCTATTTAAAATTCGTTCTAAGAGTAACCCGTTTTCGCTCCAAGGAACGATACCGTATGTTGTATTCTTATTTTTAAAACTGTTGTCCGACCAGGTCTCATCATATAAAAAATCAATGTCTGATATTATATAAATTTGCCCTTTCTTTAAGGCTTGCGGGAGAAATGATAACATTTCTTTTTCATATTTTGAGCCTTTCATTATGTTTTCGGTATAGGCTGATGAAAATTTTCCTTCGATTTTTGCGGCCAATATATAGTCTTTATTGGTTTCTTTGAAATTGTTTGCAGCAATTTCTTTATAGCTTTGGATTGAACTTTTGCTCTCAATTGTTCCACTTTTACCGCTAATCGTGATTAAAGGAGTTAATTTATAGTCTTGTGCTTTTGATGATACGGCTTCGATGGCCGCCGGCGCTCTGAAGGATAGACTGGTTAAATTTTGCATTATCGGTGTTTGGGCGTTAAAATTGGTTTTATCCAAATTCATCCACGCCATGTATGGAAATGTTTTATTGTTTGAACGAATTTCTATACCCTTTTCCAGACTACCTATGGTATTATCCGATGAGAATTTTATTCCCCAATTTTGAAGAAGTTGGCTTATTTTTTGGTCATCATTGCGTTTTTTGCTTTTTTCATCAATCGAATCGATAAAGAAAATTATATTACCCCCACGTAACAAAAATTGATCAAGCGCATATTGTCCAATATTGGCTAGGCCTTTGGAGGGATTAACAACAATCATCGTTTTGATGTCTAAGGCAATTTGCACAGCATAATCACTTATCGGCACAAGCTGGTATTTGTTACTTAACTGATTAAATATGTTTTGATTCTTTGTTAAATCAAGCTTTCCCGATGTATCCAGCAACAGATGCATATCCGGCGCCATAACCCCTATTTTGGGAAGTTTTGGGGATAAGGTCAGCTGTTTTATTGCCGAGGTTATATCATATTCTAAATAAGGGCCACGCATCTCAACGAAGTTTGGAATTGTGATATAGCGCCCCTCATTATTGGTTATAACCCCACCGAAGTATAAGTTAACTTTTCCGTCTTTGCTTAAAAACTCTTTTATTCCGTATTGTTCCGCTTCATGTTCTTGAGGGCTGTATGGCTCAATTTCAATAATTTCCGTAATGACGCGATTTTGGCTTTCTTTTTCATAACGTTTAGCCAAATCTGTAACGTATTTACTGTATTCTCCGGTTTGCGGATAATCTTGTGTGATTTGTGGTGAAATATAAATTCGTAATGTTTGTTTATCTTTTAGATTTGATAAAATATCTTTCGTTTCGGCAGAAAGACTGTATCGGTTATTGTCACTCATATCGACATAACTATTTTCAAAGAAGCGAGCCATGCTGTAGTTGAACAGGTAAAATATTCCAACTAACAGAACAAAAAATATAAATGTGCTTAATTTTCGTTTCATTTTGCTCTCCGGTTTATATTTTTTGGCGATTGTTTATCACGGCAATTGTTCCCCATAAGCTAATTAAAGCCATGCTTATGTAGTATAGTATCGACGATAGACTGACTTTTCCATTTATTAGGTTTTGATAATTCTCTTGAAAGCCTAAATCAGCAAGTGATACTGCTTGGCTGATTTTATCCGGAGTTATTACGGTGATGCTCCATATCACCAATAAACTTCCCAAATAAGCAAGAGCTGGCTTTTTGCTACAAGCCGATATTAACCCTCCAACGGCACAAAAGGCTATTGTTATCAGCGCGCAACACAGATATCCTGACAAAACCGTGAGCCAATTAATATTTCCGTAAATTTTTATTAAAAACATTTGTGGAATGAGTGTCGACAACATGATTAATGAAAAGCTTACGGAGGCTAAATACTTTCCAATGATGATGTCTTTATATTCAAGAGGTTGGGTTAAAAGAAATTCAATTGTTCCCGAGCGATATTCGTCAGTCCATAAATGCATGGTTATTCCCGGTATCAGAGCGGCTAAAATATCTGGTTGATAGCGAAAAAAAGACACCATATTTCGATTATCTATTGAGAAAAAATTTCCAAAGATTAGCGCACAACTTAAGCTTAAGGCAATATATAAGCTTATAATAAAATAGGCCGACAGGTTTCCGAAATAAGAGTAAAACTCTTTTTTATATATTGCTTTTATTTGTTTTTTCATGCTCTTATTCCTTCTTGGTTTTGTTTTTCGGTTATGCGGCGAAAGGCACTGCTGAGGTCTCTTTCCGGCATTTGATATTTGAGACGCATGGGTGTGGTATCTGTTACCATTTTTCCCTCGTTTAGCAAAATGATGCGATTAGCAATGGCCTCGACATCCTCCATGATATGGGTTGAAAGCAAAACGGCTCCTTGGGATGCAAATTCCCTTATGAAAGATCTCAATCCATATTTCTGATTGGGGTCTAGTCCTTCTGAAGGTTCATCCATTATCAAAATTTTTGGACCATGAATGAGCGCTCCGGCAATAGCGACTCTATGACGATAGCCTTTGGATAACTCTCCTATCGGACGATTTAGTACCGTTTTTAATTCGAGTTTATTGACTAAATGTTTTAATCTTTCTTCCAATATTTGTTCTTTTATGTCCCAAATTTCTGCTGTGAAATTTAAGAACTCAAAGACGGTCATATCATTATAAAGCGGCGCGTTTTCGGGAATATATCCAATTTGGTGAAGAACAGAGACTCTTTCTTTGGCAATGTCTTTATCTTGGTAGACTATTCGACCTTCCGTTGGGGATAACAATCCGGTCATTAAGCGGATTAATGTTGTCTTTCCAGCTCCGTTTGGCCCCAATAGAGCAACAATTTCTCCTCGTTCTATACGAAAACTAATATCGTGCAATGCAATTAGATTACCAAAACTTTTACTTATTTTTTCAACACTTATCATGTTGTCCCCTTGTTTTTGACTCTTATAATCCCTTTTTATTTTAACAATTTATTTTTAAATTTTAACAACTATTTTATTTTCTTTAAAAGTTGGTGACAAAATTTTTATTTTGTTCTATCTATATATATGAGTTTTTTTGCTTGTAGGAGTTTTTTAAGTGTCTGAATTTTATTCAAGAGAAGAATCTCGCACCATAAAAACGGGACTTTATGCCCTTTTAGCAATTGTAATCGTTGCGTCTTTAACCGTTTGGGGACGACAAGATACGACAGAGCTTGATGATGGACAGTCTTATGAAATCAAAGCTCGTTTTGGTCGTACGGATGGTCTTTTGGTTGGCGATTTGGTGCGTATGGCCGGCGTTAACATCGGTAAAGTTGTTGATGCTCAGCTTGATAAAGATTTTCGTGCCATTTTAACCCTTGATATTAATGAAAATATTCATATTCCCGATGATAGCAGTGCTTCTATTGTCAGTTCCGGAATTATGGGGAAAAAATATATTGAGATTGAACCCGGTGGTTCTTTTGATTTTATTTCTCCGGGAGGTGAGTTCTCTTATACTCAAGATGCTATGGTTATTGAAGAGCTTATCGATCGAATCATCTCTATTGGTAAAGCTAATAAGTCAGAAAATAAATAAATTGAAAGGTTTGTGCTATGAATAAAAGGCCTATGGAAACTATTATGGGAGTTGTCGTTCTTTTTGTGGCAGCGTTTTTTCTCTATTTTGCTTATAAAGTTTCTGATTTGCAAGTTGTTAAAGGCTATGAGGTTACAGCTCGTTTTCTTAAAGTCGGCGGTTTAACCGTTGGGTCTGATGTCCGAATTAATGGTATTAAAGTCGGTACAGTCATTTCGCAAAAACTTGATAATGAAAATTATGATGCTCAAATCGTTATGAGCCTAGCTTCGGATATTAAACTGCCTAAAGATAGTACGGCTGTTATTGTCGGTGATGGTTTGGTTGGGGATAAATTTATTAAAATTGAACCCGGTCATAGTTCTGAGTTTTTAAAAGACGGTGATGTCATCACTAATGTTAAAGACTTCAAAACAATTGAGGATATGGTTGGCGAAATTATCTTTATGGTGACAGACAATGGTAAAAACAGCGACTAAATTTGCAGTATCTTTCTTGGCGTTAACAGCTTTTTCAGCTCAAGCAACTGAAATTGATACAAATTCGGCTCAACTTCAAGCTATGAATAAGCTGACAGGGCGTGTTTCGGTTATTGATGTACCGGTTAATGGTGAAGCTCAGTTTGGAAGCTTTTCTATTGTTGTTCGGGCTTGTAAAACAAGACCTCCTGAGGAAACCCCTGATAATTTTGCTTTTGTTGATGTGGTCGAGCGTAAAGAAGATGGGGCATCTTCCAATATATTTAAAGGGTGGATGATTTCTTCCAGCCCGGCACTTAATGCTGTTGAACATCCGATTTATGATGTGTGGTTGTTACAATGTCGAAATGTTGAGGTCGATCCATCCAAGATTCTTTCTGACGAGGAATTAGCGGCTCGTGATGAGTTTGTTCCCGAAACGACAACATCTTCTCAAAATACGGTTCCATCTTCTCAAGAAAACAAACCCGAAGAACTTCTTCCCGTGGTTGAAAACGTAACGAAAACTACTGAAACCGAAAAGATGATTCCCGTAGATGCCAAACAGGCTTCTGTTGCGGAAACAACGTCCACCCTTGAAGAAACGCCTGTTATTGAAGATGCTTCTGATACCTCTGAAATTAAACTTCAGCCTGTTAAGGAAGACCTTGCGGTTTCTCAGGGACAAGATACTGTTCATTATGATGAGGGCGTTTATGCACCTGATTCAGAATCTTCGTCCAGTCCTCAGAATCTGTTGCCGGTAAATGAAAACATACAAACACCTGACGAATCGGTTGATGAGGTTGTTTCCATTAATAATGTCACCGTCGAAGAGGCTCAAGTTCCTTTAGAGACTGTGCCGGAAGCTACTAATGTTATTGTTAATGAAGACAAAGCTCTTCCTTATCCGTCCGAAGAAATCAGCCAAGATAATCTTCCTGAGCGTCCTCAACAACTGATTTCTTTTGAAGATGAGGAAAGTGTTTCTTCTTTGCCTTCAATACTACAATAAAGATTTTTATTTTTGAATGTCTTTGATAAGAGCTGATTTTTAAGTCAGCTCTTATTTATGAGTTTTGTGTTATATTTTTTTATAAAAGAGCAAGGATTAGATCTTTCTTTTTGTTTTTTCTTATCGGCTTGTCCAAAATCTTGCCCCCAGTTTACATATTTTACATCAGGGAATTCTTTTATAAAAAGTTTCCAACACATGGCCCCTGCCCCTTTGACATTACTTAATGATTTTTCAAATAATATAAGTAGTTGGTCATTGTTTTGTTTTTCTCCAATGATAAAACTTACCGGCTGATCTTGTACTCTTATGATTTTTCCTCTTAAATACTTTTTGAATATATTCCAATCTTTTAATAAACGGCATAAGGCTGTATATTCTTCCTCAGCAAATTCTAAATCATGTTCTTGATAAGCTTGTCGATTTTCAAATTGAAAAATTAGTTTTATGTCTTTGATATCTTCTTCATCTATTTCTTTTTGTTCATATTCAAATACTCTTTCAAAAAAATGAGCGTGTTGGCGTTTTACATGAAGTTTTTTTCCTGAAAGTTCAGCCAAATCTTGTTGATTGTATATATATTCTCGGTCTTCAGGATCTTCTCTGAAACTAAAATTATTGTTTTCTATATTATGAAGTTTTAGAGCAAACTCTTCGCTCACATTTTTTAGTTCAGCACCTAGGGGCAATTGTTTGGTAAATAAATTTACCCAGTTTTTCTTTTTCCATTGGCCGATGGGCACTTTATAATAAATTTTTCCGTCCTGATAATACCTTATCCAGCACATGTTTCTTGAAAAAGTCCACTCATACTTAAATAAATCTTTCCATGCCCACATAAAAAAGAACGAATCGTTAATATTTCGGCTAGGGCATTTTCTTTTTAGTTCAAGATAGTCCTCTAATTTCTTGGTCGAAATAGCCTCAAATTTTAACATTGCTTTACTCCAATTCTCTAAATTAGCAAAGCATAATATAATCTGTATCTTTTGATTTTACAGGTGATTTCGTTATTTTTTTTGCAGAAGCTTTTCAAGACGTGCACAATTTTTATTTGAAATTCGGCACTCAAAATTAATTTGGCTTCCTTTTACTTCTCGTTTTAAAACTTCAGCGTTTTCATAGAGCCAAGAAATTTCCTTTCCCTTGTCGGCCGAGAGACTTAGTTTTAATATTTTTTCTTCTCTATTTATTTTTTCAGCAATTGTACGCAGAAAAGAATTTAGTCCCAGACCATTTGCGGCAGAACATAAAATTAACGAAGCGTTTCTTTCGGTCTGTTCTTTGTAAAAATTTCTTTGCTCTGGTGAAAGTAAGTCGGCTTTATTTAAAAGTTCAATATAATTTTCTTCTGTTTCCAAATGCTTTAATCCCAAGTGTTCTAATACACTCAAGACATCTTTTTTTTGCATTTGGGTTTCAGGGTTGGCACAATCGCGAACATGAACAATAATATCTGCGGCAAGAACCTCTTCTAATGTAGCTCGAAAAGCCATGATTAATTCATGCGGTAAATCTGAAATAAATCCAACTGTGTCGGATAAAATAACGTCTTGTCCGGTTGGAAGTTTTAGCTTTCTCATTGTTGTATCCAAGGTTGCAAAAAGCAAATCTTTGGCAAAGACATCGGCTTGAGTTAATGTATTGAACAAAGTTGATTTTCCGGCATTTGTGTAACCGACCAACGCCACAACCGGATAGGGAACTTTTTGGCGAGTGCTCCTCTGTAAAGCTCTTGTCTTTTTGACTTTTTCTAATTCTTTCTTTATACGGACAATTTTATCGTCAATAATTCTGCGGTCTAATTCGATTTGTTTCTCTCCCGGCCCTCCTAAAAATCCGGCGCCGCCGCGTTGACGTTCTAGGTGTGTCCAACTACGCACCAAACGACTGCGTTGATACGTTAAGTGAGCCAATTCGACTTGGAGTTTACCTTCTTTGGTTTGGGCCCTTTCTCCAAAAATTTCTAGAATAAGGGCTGTTCGGTCAATGACTTTGGTATTGAGTTTTTTTTCTAAATTTCTTTGCTGGATAGGACTTAAACTTGAGTCAACGATTAAGAGTTCTATTCCTTCTTGTGTGATTTTTTCAGCCAGTTTATCTATATATCCTTGGCCAAAATAAGAGCCTGATTTGAGTTCTTTTAATTTTACGATCTCGGAGCCAACAATATCCAAACTTATTGCTCGCGCCAAACCGACGGCTTCTTCTAATCTAGCCTCAGGTGAAACCTTTTTTTCCGAGTTTATAATATTCGGAAAAACGACATAAGCTTTTGCGGCTTTTTTTTCTTCAATCTGAAAAAAGGTATTCAAGCTCTTTTTAAGCCTTATTATTTCATTTCAGGGATGTCAATATTGACAGCTGTTCCTGGCATGATTGTCGAAACAGCATGTTTATAGATGAGCTGTGTATGACCGTCTCTTCTCAATAAGAGAGAACTTTCATCAAACCATGTAATGATACCTTGTAATTTTACACCGTTTACCAAAAAAACTGTAACAGATGTTTTGTTTTGGCATAAATCTTTTAAGAAATCTTCCTGAACGTTTTGTGACATTTTTTTATTCCTTATTATCTTTGTTCTTTTTAATTTAAGTACATTTCTTTTGATTAGTAAAGTTTTTTTTATGAAAATATTTTTTCAACCTTTTTAATCGCCTTTGATGAGCTATAAACGATCAGCTTATCTCCTTCTAAAATTCGTTCATATATATCGGGATAAATTATGTTTTCTTCTCTAATGATGGCACATATTTTGCTGTTTTCCGGCAACTCCAACTCGACAATTTTTTTGTCTGTAATTAATGAAGTGGCATCCACATAAATTTCCCAAACTTCACCTAAGCCACGTCCAAGTGAATAGGCTTTGTTTATTCGGGCTTTACGCAATTCTTTTAATATCTCTGATATTGTTACTGAGGAACTGTCGATGATTATGTTATCATTCAAATTGCTAACCAATGTGTTATAGGTGTTTGAATTAACAAGTGATATTGTAGTATGGGCTCCGTTTTTCTTAGCTATTAATGCTGCTAATAAGTTGTCTTTATCTTTAAGCGTTGCGGACACCGTTACATCTGTCGCTTCAACGTCAGCTTCTTCAAGCATGACATCGCTTAACATTTCTCCGCAGATGATTGATGTGTGTTCTAACGTGCGGGCCAAATATGAGGCTCTGCGTCTGTCTTCTTCAATTATCTTACTTGATATGACATTATCGTCATTTTCTAGAAGTCTTGCTAAATATAATGATATTTGATTTCCTCCAAATATAACAATTTTTTCATTACTTGGACGGTCTGTTCCAAAGCTATGTAACGCTTCTTCAATATCTTCTTCTGGGACTAAAAAGAAAAATTCATCGCCTTGCTCCAAACAATATTCGCCGGTGGGAATAAAATTCTTGCCATTACGGACCACACTGACTGGTGCAATTTTAATTTCTGGTGCGGCCATTTCGATATGATCAATACTCGTTTTAATTAAAGGGCAATTTTCCAAACATTTTACGGATAATAAATAAAGTTTTTTATCCGCTAACGGCATAACAGATGATGCTCCCGGAACTTTTATTATACTGTATATGGCTTCGGCAATAGCCATGTCCGGAAATATTATTAAATCTATATTAATATGATTGGGATTATATAAGTCACACCATAGAGGATTCAAAAATTCTTCCGAGTCAATTCGGGCAATTTTCTTGCGGATATGAAACAAGTAATCCGCGACTTGGCAGGCAACCATATTTACTTCATCTGAATTTGTTAGGGCTAATATCATATCAGCTTCTTCGGCTCCGGCTCTTTCCAATACATCAGGATGGGCGGCGTTTCCTAAAACAGGCAAAATGTCCCATTCTTTGGCGACTTCATCAAGCTTTTGCTGATCGATATCAATAACACTTATATCGTTATTTCCGTATGATAGATAACTAACAATATTTTTACCTATTCTTCCGGCGCCGCAAACAATTATCTTCATCGTTTTTCTTCTCCAAAACTGTCAAAATACTCATCTATCGCTTTCATAGCTTGTTGATAGTCGTTTATTTTGGTATATGTTTCGCGAAATCTCTTGGCATCTCTTAAATTCTTACAATACCAGCAGACAAATTTGCGTGATATTGCCAAGCCCATTTCTTGACCGTAATAATTGCTTAGTTCTTCAATATGTTTTAGCATAAAAGTTTTAATCTCGGAAACAGAAATCTTTTCCGGTTCTTTGCCGCTTTTTAAAAAGGAATCGGTCTGACTTATCAGCCATGGATTTCCTAATCCGGCTCTGCCAATCATCACGCCATCGACACCGGTTTCTTCTATCATTCTCTTGGCGTCATAAGGTGTGTTTATATCTCCGTTTCCAATGACAGGAATCTTTACGGCCTCTTTTACCTCTCGTATGATATTCCAATCAGCTTCTCCAGAATAAAAAGCACTTCGTGTTCTGCCGTGAACCGTTATATATGAAGCTCCGCTGTCTTCGCACATTTTGGCAAAGTCAACCGCGTTTACATTGGCTGCATCCCAGCCTTTCCTAAATTTTACACTGACTTTTAAGGGAGTTGCTTTGACGACTGCTTTTATTATCTTCTCCGCTAAGCCTCTATCTTTCATTAGAGCTGAACCAGCGTGATTGTTTACAATTTTTTTTACCGGACAGCCCATGTTTATATCTAGAGAATGAGCACCGAGTTCTTCAGCCAGCTTAGCCGCTTCTGAAAATAATTCGGGGTCGTTTCCAACTAATTGAACAACAACAGGGTAATTTTCATCCCGAACATCGGCTATTCGATAGGTTTTAGGATTTTTGCGTTGAATGGCATTTATGGCAACCATTTCGGAAACCATAACCCCCTTTCCCAAAGATGATACCAATTTTCTTAGTGGCTTATCGGTTATCCCTGCCATCGGCGCCATAAAAACATTGCTGTCAAAATCAAGTATTTGCATCAGGCCTCAAAATTATAATTACGGTTATATTCGTGCATGAAATCAATCAAAATGTGAGGTTGTTGGTTGATGTCACGAACAGAATTATACATATTTACGGCATAATCAAGAACGGAATATGAAAACTCTTTGTTCATGTTCATTATGCTTTCATTTATTCCGTTGTTTTCTCGTGATGAGCTATAACTTTGCGTCGCTTTATCATAAGCCTTTTCTTTGCTTTCTACCCCTATTTTGCTTAATATCTCAGAAAAATTTGTTCCTGAAGTTTCTGCTGTTTCAAGATTTTTTTCTTTATCTTGCTTATTGTAAAGGCTTTGACGATATCGTTGAGCCGCACTTTCTTCCAGTGGATTTGCTGACACATATTCTTGAACCGAAAATGAGGATTTTGGCTCCAAATAAGCTTGTCCGCTTGAAATTTCTGTTTGGACTTTACCGGCAATTTGTTCTGTGGACGGCGTAAACTCTTTTTTTCCGCCTAAGCGTTCGGCTGACGAACCGATGCTTTGCAGAAGTTTATCAATCTCGAGCTGATAGCCTTGTGTCGCAGAAATTGCCATTAGTTAATTCTATCCAATGCTTTTGCCAATACGTAGTATAGTTTTCCAACATCAGCCCCTGAAATAACAGACAGCAATAATCCTGATTTTTCGCTATCTTTTGCTTTTCCAACTAATGTTTCAAAGTCTGTTAAATACCGCGTGACAACGTCTCTAAACTCAGCATTCTTTTCAAACTCATTCTTTATACCAACAATTTGGCTACGGCTCAAAGTTCGAGCCAGGTGTCTTACAAAGACTGAGGTGTCACCGTTGTAATACTTTTTCCACAACTCTTCTTCTACGCCGGGGTTAAAGATACGATTAATATCAACAGCTGCCGATTCCAATTTTTCAAGAACATATGAAGCGTTTCTCAAGAAACTGTCAACGCGCATACCTTCATATAGTTTTTCCAAATCTTTTAACTTTATTTCAGCTTTTGATGATGTGTCTGTTAAAATTTGAAGTTGTTTCTTAAACAATGCGTTGAAACCATTGGATTTTTGCAAAATATCTTCACCTTGTGTGGTGAATTCTTTTGATGCACTGCTCAGGGTGCCAACAACTTCGGTTACTTTATTAATCGACTCATCGCTTGCCGCAACCAAAACATTTGATTGTTTTAAGAAAATTTCTCCGGAGGTACGGATGTCATTGGCTATTCTTTCAGCGTTTGACGATATTTCTCCAATAGATGCTCTTAATTTACTACCGGCATTTTCTAGGCTTCCGGCACTTTGTTTGGTCATTTCATCAAGCTGGATTCCAAGTTTTTTCAGTCCCTCGCCTAAGCCTTTTACTTTATCGTAGGCTTGATTGGCTCGGTCCGACAAAACCATGGAGGCATCGTTCAGTACAGTGTTAAAATAATTTACAAGTTCTTTTGTGCCTTCTGATAGATTTAGCATCTTGTCGTTTTGTTCCGAGATTAAGTTATTTATTTCAATGACACCTGTACTTGCTTCCGCCGTTACAGTATTGAAACCGGCTAAATACTGTTCGTAATCTTTCATAACCGATCCAACTTTTTGATTCGAGGTTTCAACAATTTTGCTTAAATCTTCGGAACTTTGTGTTAGCGATAACCCAACCTGTTCAATATTTTTCAAAGACGTTTTGGTTGCTTTATTGATATCTTCGCCTATTTTTATCATCTTATCGGCTAGGGAATCAATATTATAACCGGCTTTTGTTGTCATTTCTGTTATATTTTCGCCATTATTCTTGATCTGTTCATTTATTTCATTTAGTTGTTGGGCGATGCTTGTTGAGGCTTCTGACAGATATTTATACTGCTGAGCTAAAGAGGCTTCGCCTAACCGGGTTTGTGTTGAAACAACATTTACGACGTCTTTTATACTTTCCGTCTGTTGCGATAAACTTTCTTTTATGCTATCGGCTTGAGACTGGGTTTTTATCAAAGCCTCATCCAATGATTTGATATGGGCATCCATAACGAGTGCTATATCTTTGCTGTCAGATACCAAACTCTCATTAGCGGCTTGTAAACGGCGACAATTGTCCATTATGCCGGCAGACATTGTATCTGTTCCTTCTTTAACATTATCAAATATCTCGACATAAGACGACAAGTTTTGTTTGAAGTCTTCCGTTACTTTTTGCATTTTGTTTTGCATGTCATCAACAATCTTAACAACAGCATCATTTTGAGTTTCAACGGCTTCATTTATTTTAATTAACTTGTCGATTGATTGCTCAACACTATCGTTAATTACAGCAGAACGCTTGTTCGCATCTTCTTCCAATATGGCCAGTCTTGAGAATACGCGATCGGCACTTTGCTCAATAATCGATATCTGCTTTTTCATGGCACTACCAATATTGTTGGTGTTTTCAGATATTTTATCGCAAATATCAAAAAATTCACCTTCTTGTTGCTTAAACAATAAATTAATTGTATCAGCTTTTTCGTCAAAAGCTTTTACGACATCAGTTACATAACCTATTGTTGTTTCAGCCATGTTGCTTAATAAATTGCTTTGTTTAGTGAATGAATCCAACAAATCTTTATGTGTTTGTTCTGCTGTTTCCGATGATTTGTTTATCATTTCTGTTTGCAACGACAACATATGATTTAAGTTTGTTGTTTTGCTTTCAATATCTTCATTAAGTTTGTCTATTCTTTGATAATGACCTTCAAGATTGTCATTGACAATGCTCATCTTGTTGCACGTCATATCAATCAAGCCCGTCATATCTTCTGCCTGATTTCGGAACTCTTGTTTTAGATCATTGGTCTTGCCAATAACACCTTCAGATACAACATAAACTTCTTCTATTTGTTTCTTTAATTCGTTAACGGAATCTTTGGCTTCTTCTCCAATCATTGTTGAAATACGGCTTATTTCTTCGATTTCTCGTTTTAATTCGCCCTTCATTTCTTCAAGATGGCTTACCGAAGCACTGATTAAACGCTGCTGTTGAGTTAATGAATTTTCACTAATCTTATTTTGTGTTACGACTATTGACGATGTTTCGCTAATATCATCTGCGTTCTTCTTCATTGATTGAGAAACCTGTTCTAATCCTTTAATGGCTGTCGATGATACTTCTTGTAATAAGGTTGTCTTTTGCTGCAACTCTTGCATTGTACTTTGAAGTTTGCTTGTTGCATTTTGTTCGGCTTGTTCAATACTTGTTTGGCTTTCTTTTAAGCTTTCATTGGTTTTGTTTATTTTTATTATTGATTGGTCTGCTGTTTCAGCAACAACAGCGGCTTCTTTCTGAAGAGTTTCAACAACAATGTCCGTGTTCTTTTGAGCTATATCACATGTTTTTTCTAACAAACTGCTGTGCTCTTTGATTTCGTTTTGGGCATCTTGTATAACATTTCTTATTTCTTCAGAGACACTGCTTAATTCTCTTACTTGAATTGAAATACTTTCTTCGGCCATGCCGGCTCTTGAAATTATTTTATCAATCTCGGCTTTAACAACATTTCCCTGTTCGGAGAACTTTTGCCCTAAAGTATCAGCGTTTTGGTTTAAGGTTTCAACATAGCCTTTCATTGTGTTGTTTTGGCTTTGCATGACGTCGGCTAGCGAATTGATGCTGTTATCGATATTTTGTCTCATCTTATCGCATTCGTTCACGGCTTTTTCTGAGATTAAGGCAATTTTTTGGGCTTGTGCCTCCAAAATTTCAGAGGCTTTCTCAATGCTGTTGTGCGACTTATCGGCCAACTCTAAAATTGTTTCATTGGCTTTAATCATTTTTTCGTTGCTTTCTTGTGTCGCCTTTTCAAGCAATTCGGCTGAATATTTTACTTCATTTATGTTAGGGAGAACATTTCTTACAAATAAATCAGCTTCTTTGTTCATCTGTGCAAATATACCGGAAACCTCTGCTCCGATATTTTTAAACTCTCCACTATGAGACAAGGCTTTTTCGTTCATCATTTCAAATGATGTGGTTAGTTGTTTAAGTGTCTCTGACAACTTTTCTACCGTCTGTGATGAGTATTGATCTAAGGTGGTTATTATACCGGCGAAGTCTTCAACTCGAGCATTTAATTCATTTTTGATCTTTTGGCTTTGCTCTGTTGCCATTTTGGTTGCGTTTTGCAATTCAACTACTTGGGAACGAATGCCATCTGCCATGGCTTTGGCTGTTTGCGCAGCCCCTTCTTCCGGATAAACCAGTTGATTCATATAACTTCTCAGCAAGCGAGCTTCCGTCTTAAAGCTGGTGCCTCGGTCAATATATGCCACAACAACCCACAATATGGCCAAAGGTAATGTTACTCCGGCCAAAAATCCGCCAAATTCGTCCGGCATCATTAAAAACAGGTTCGACCACCCAAAAAACTGGCTAATATAAAACAGTACAATACCAAACCAAATGATACTTGTCCAAATCATCAGTTGGTATAAATTATTGCTCAACCATGTTGGTTGATTTTCTAATTCCGGAGTTGTCGTAATTGTCGTGTTTTTATTTGTTTCTTTCGTCGACATAAATAAAAATCCCCTGTTCCCCAAATTAATTTAAATCTGGGTGCATTTTAATCTTCTTTTTTCAGAATTTAAAGTGCTTTGCTCATTTATGTCGGACTTATTCACAGCCTTATTCTTGGCCTTTTTTCTCCATGACGTATTTGAGGCGTCTTAAAGCTTGTATCTGCATTTGTTCCTGGGTTAATCCTACTGGAACAACGACACTCACTTCAATTTGAGTTTCAGCTTCGATAGCGGTTACCTTAACGTAATTACCTTGACGGATATATTCAAATAAGACTTCAGGCATTTAGTCTTCTTTCAGGAACTTGTTGCTCTTTGGGAAGCCAAATGGTGCTAATTTTCCTATTTGTGCACGATGTCCGAGCCATGTTAACAACTCCGTTTCGGTCTTGGTTCCACCGGCCCTTGTGTATGTAAATCCTTCTTCTTGCTTAAATATTTGCAAATCAGACAGACCCCCGTCTTTGTACTTTTGCAAGGTTACTCCTCGACCTCTTGCCATGGTTGGAATTTCTTCTATTTTGAAAACCAACAATTTGCGATTTTCACCAATTATGGCAATCATATCTCCGGTTATTTTGCGACAGAAACGAGCGATCTCTCCTTCAGCAACATTCATGATTTTTCGACCGTTTTTGGTTTGTGCCAAAATATGGTTTTCATCAACGACAAAGCCTCGACCAATGTTTGAAGCTATAACATAGCTTGCTCCAGGCTCAAACACAAACATTGAACATACCGAATCTGATATACCTAAATCTATCATCAAACGTAAAGGTTGCCCAAAACCACGGCCGCTCGGAATTTCGTTCGCAGCTATTGTATAGAATTTACCTGCCGTGTCGAAAATTATAATTTTATCGGTTGTTTGTGCGTGAATGGCTATTTGTAAGGCATCATCATCTTTAAACTTGAAGTCTTCGTTCAAATCGACATAGCCTTTTAAACATCTTATCCATCCTTTTTGCGATAAAATGATTGTAATTGGTTCTTTTTCAATTATCGCTTCCAAAGGAACTTCTACCTCTTCTGAAACTTCGGCAAATTCTGTTCGGCGGCGGCCCAAAGCTGTCTTTTTACCAAACTTTTCTTTAATTTGCTTGATTTCTCCGGCAATAGCTTCCCAACGCTTTGCTTCGCTACCGATTAATTCTTCTAATTGCTCCTTTTCGGCACTTAAGTCATTATATTCTTCGCGGATTTCTTCTTCTTCCAACTTGCGAAGGGAACGTAATTTCATGTTCAAAATGGCTTCAGCTTGATTTTCAGTTAAGCCAAAACGCGCCATCATGGCTCCCTTGGCATCGTCTTCTTCTCGGATGATTCTTATGATTTCATCCAAATTTAAATAAGCTATTAAATATCCTGATAAAATCTCAAGACGTGCGTTTATTTTATCTAACCGATATTTAACACGTCTTTGCAAGACTATATGTCGATGATCAAGAAATTCACGCAATACCTGTTTGATATCCATGACATGAGGAACACCTTCATGGTCTAAGACATTCATGTTCATACTAAAACGTGTTTCCAAGTCGGTTTGGCGAAACAGATGCTCCATCAATAAATTCGCGTCAACCGTTCTATTTTTGGGCTCAAGAACAATACGGATATCCTGGGCCGATTCATCTCTGACATCGGAAAGTAGTGGGACTTTCTTTTCAAACAAAAGTTCGGCAATTTTTTCAATTAATTTTGATTTTATAACCTGATATGGAATTTCTTTTACCACAATTTGGTATTGTCCATGACCCAAGTCTTCAGTTTCCCACTTGGCTCGAATTCGGAAAAAGCCTTTACCTTGTTTGTAATTGTTCAAAATTGTATCAAATTTATCGACGATGACGCCTCCTGTTGGAAAATCAGGCCCTTTTATTCTTTTGACTAACGGTTCTAATTCGCAATCAGGATTTTCAATTAAATAGAGCAAGGCGTCACATACTTCGCTTAAGTTGTGTGGAGGAATATTTGTGGCCATTCCAACGGCAATACCCGTTGAACCGTTGCAAAGCAAATTCGGTACCATTGACGGCATAACGACAGGTTCTTCTTCCTCTCCGTCATAAGTTTCTCGGAAATCGACGGCATTTTCATTCAGCCCTTCCATTAAAGCCATGGCAAATTCGGTTAAGCGGGCCTCCGTATATCGCATAGCGGCGGCTCCGTCACCATCAATATTACCAAAATTGCCTTGACCATCTACTAAAGGATAACGAACCGAAAAATCTTGAGCCAATCTAACCATTGCACCGTAAACAGCTGTATCTCCGTGGGGATGGTATTTACCGATAACGTCACCAACTACTCGGGCGCATTTTTTGAAGCCTGACTTTGGATCAAGATGCAGTTGTCTCATGGCGAACAGTAAACGACGATGCACAGGCTTTAAGCCATCTCGAACGTCTGGAAGTGAACGCGATACAATGGTTGACATTGCGTAAGACAAATAGCGGCTACTTAGCTCTTCAGCCAGATGGACGCTTTTTATTTTTTCTTCATTTTCAATAGGTTGTTCTGTCATCTTGATTTTTGCTTCACTGATTAAAGTTGCATAATATGTCGCAAATTAGCACGGTTTTCAGGAAATTTCAAGCCATGTGCTTGAAAAAAATTTTTATTTAGGAAAAACTCTGTTAATTTCAAAACTTCTCTTATTTCTTGTGAAGGTGGATTCTCTTTTTTTTCAATAACATACTTTGGATAGAGAAATAATCTGTCGGCATAAGGCGCTCCGGCTTGAGCGCACACCGCTTTTCCGCTGTTTGGGGATATATATTTCAGGTTTTCTTTCGTACCGGTTGCGGCACATTCGCTTAAATCAAGCCCTATTCCCAAATATTCTAAAAGGTAAAATTCAAAGTAAGAATAATAAACCTTCCAATTTTCTTGAAGTATATTATTAAAAAATGTTTCTATTATATTGTAAAACCTTCCAATATTTTCTTTTTCTGGTAGGCAAATGTTACATAGCTCACATAAAGAACTTAAGGCTGAAAGCTTGGCCTCATCGCTCATAAAATTGACAGCTTCTGCTTTTAGTAAATCGACATGAAAGCTATACAAATCTTCTTCCAATCGAGCGTAGGCGTTTAAACTTACACTATTACCTAACTGATAAATCCCGTTTTTTTTACTATTAAAGGCATTTTTAACATAGCCGCTTATTTTACCATTTGAGCGGGTTAATACTGTTAATATTAACCCGCTTTCTCCATGGCGTCGTGACTTTATTATGTATCCTTCATCCGAAAATTGCATTTTTAATATTCAAGCTTAATTACATTTTTTGTAATCTTATCATAAGCTTGTAATTCACTTAATACGCGCTTCATTTCGTTTAATGGAATCATGTTCGGTCCGTCTGACAAAGCCTTATCCGGATTGTCATGCGTTTCAATAAATACGGCAGCGACACCAACGGCGACAGCGGCTCGCGCCAATACCGGTGCGTATTCTCTTTGCCCCCCGGAACTTCCTCCTAATCCTCCCGGTTGCTGTACCGAGTGGGTCGCGTCAAATATTATCGGACAACCTGTATCTTTTGCCATACGGGGTAGCCCTCTGAAATCTGTTACCAAGGTATTGTAACCAAAGCTGGCGCCTCTTTCTGTTATGCAGACATTCATATTTCCACTGTCTTCAGCTTTTTTAACAATGTTTTTCATGTCCCAAGGCGCTAAAAATTGTCCTTTTTTTATGTTAACAACCTTCCCTGTTTTAGCGGCAGCAACGACCAAATCGGTTTGACGACATAAAAATGCCGGTATTTGCAGAATGTCGACATGAGGGGCAACAATGGCACATTGTTCTTTTTCATGAATATCGGTTACAATCGGAATATTGTTATATAACTTTTTAATCTCGTCAAATGTTCTTATACCTTCATCCAAACCGACACCACGAGGCCCGTTAATTGATGTGCGATTGGCCTTATCAAAAGAAGCCTTAAAAACATAATTTATGCCCAGTTCTTTTGTAATTTCGACCATACTTCCGGCCATATCAATGGCGTGTTGTCTACTCTCTATTTGACAAGGCCCCGCCAATAACGCTATCGGAAGATGATTTGCAATTTCAAAATTCCCTATTTTTATGCTTCTTTGTTCCATTGTGTTGTCCTTCTATATTTAAACATATGCTTAATATATTTTCTAAACTAAAATAATTTTTCGTCAACAAAAAAAACAGGGTTTCCCCTGTTTTTTTAGAACTTGTACAGCTGTTGAAGCTTAGGCAAATGCTCGTTTACCAATAGATTAATTGTTTTCTGAGCTCCAAGATTTCCATCTTTAGCTTGAAAATCGTAGCTTCTTAAAAACCTTTTCCAATCTGCTGTCAAAACTTTACCTTGATGCTTTTGGCGCAAGACTTCAATGCTGCTGTCAATATAATATACGGCCAAATCTCGATCATATATTTTAACTTCATCTTCCGGTATCGTATAAATGTCCGTGTTTTTCGAGATATTTTCTTGAGCGTATATTACGCGATGTTGTGGAACGAATAATAAGTGACGTCCTCTATCCAAGCTCTCCATGTCTTCATCATCTATAATGTTAATCACTTTAGCTTGGAAGCTTTTCAGCATTTTTTGAGTAGCAAAACTATCTTCTCTCTTTCCGGCATTGTGATGCTGAACAATGGTAATTCCGGGCATTTCGCCATACAAACGCTGTATTTCATGGGCTGCATATGCCGCATAAACACCTGATACCAAAGCATCTCCGTAGACAATCAAGTTGTTGTACTTTTTTATGTCTTGTCTGGCAAGCATTTTGTCTGAAAAGCTGCTCTTTTGATATTGAGCAAGTTCGTTTTCCGCAAACAAGCCTTTGTGTTGATATACCTTTTGCAAGTTATCCGTTAAGGCTTGCTGTGAAATACCGTATACATTTTCAAACTCAGGCGACATAAATTCTGACATAAAAATCTCGGGAGAACTTATGACAACCCCAATTTGTTCGGGAAATGCTTTTTGCATTAATCTTACGGTATTTTTTACCTGTTCAGCCTCTTCAGCTCTTAGCGATGTGCTACCCAAATCTATACCATCAAGCATATGAGGTTTCATTTTTCCTCGTTGCAGAATATCATTTATCTGCCGCGCTTCTTGGCTTTTGTCACTCACGAACCACTCAGCCTCGAGGGCTTTGCAGCTTAATAATTCGTAACACTCTTTTTTTATCGGAAATTGCTCGCTCATTTGCTTAAGCATTTCCGCAAACGTTTTTTTCTTCATAATTGTAAAGTATTAAATAATTTAACATAGTGATAACTAAAACCTCTATGTCTATAAACCCTTATTTTCGTTTTGGCAAGATAAATTTAATTAATTCGGTATCTGAACCATGTAAACAGAACATTTCCGTCATTTTTAACACCCGGAACATAGGCGGCCTGAATTGCAAAACGTCCATATTCGACACCGGCAATCGGCAAAGGCAACGGAACCGGAATATAACTGTATTCATGACGTTGTGTTACACCAACCGTAAAGCCAAGTCCTACTCTAAAATCTCGATTACAATTGACAAACCAATTTTTTTGATATGCATAGCCAAACATTGTTTCAAGGTATGAATTTGAATCCTTAAAAGCGATAGCGTATAATCCGTGCCAATCGCCATCTTTATCATAGCGATATTTTCCTATTCCCAAGCCCCATGCCTCTTCATTGTATTTATCAATATGTTCATCGTCATAGGTTAGTCTGTTGTGCCAAGCATAAAATGGAATGTATAAATCATAGGTATCGGAATTCCAGGTTTCTGATATATTATATTTTGCTTTGTTCCAGATGTTTTCTCTACCTTGCTCTGTGAATGGATTAATTGATTCATCTTCTGTTGTTTCTTTAGCTTGCACATTGGATAAAAAAACAAGCGTTATTAAACTCAAAACAGCGGCCAATTTGTTTTTTTTCATCTTTACCTTCTTTTTTATACCATAATTTTCTTGTTTTTCTATTTATCAAACTTTTCTTTTTTTAGCAATGACTTAAATATAAAAAATGCCCATACCGTGTGATATAGGCATTTTATCTTTTCTTTTCAATCCATTATATTAATCTACTGTTGTTAATTGATGCTTTTATAAAAGATACAAATAACGGATGTGGCGCAAATGGACGCGACTTTAATTCCGGATGGAATTGTACGCCAATAAACCACGGATGATCTTTTATCTCAACAATTTCAGGAAGTTTTCCATCCGGAGAGCGTCCCGAAATACTCATTCCACTTTTGTTGAGAATGCTCTCGTACTTTATATTAACTTCGTAGCGATGGCGATGTCTTTCTGAAATTTTTTGACTTCCATATATTTGAGCAACTTTAGAACCATTTTCCAGCTCACATTCATAAGCTCCTAATCTCATGGTTCCTCCTAAATCGCCGTTTTTATGGCGGATTTGCTTTGCTCCATCTTTATCCCATTCGGTCATTAAGCCGACAACGGCTTCACAATCCGGTGCAAATTCCGTCGTTCCTGCATTTTTGATGCCGGCGACATCTCTCATTGTTTCAATAACGGCCATTTGCATTCCAAAACAGATACCCAAAAACGGAACTTTATGCTCTCTAGCATATTTTATGGCCTTGATCTTTCCTTCCGTTCCGCGTTGACCGAACCCTCCTGGGACCAGTATGCCGCTGACATCACTTAATTCATCTTCCGGGTCTTCACTTTCAAGCTTTTCTGAATCTATCCACTTGATTTTTACTTTATAATTATTGGCAATACCACCATGGACAAGAGCTTCATTTAATGACTTATAGGCTTCAAGCAACTGTGTGTATTTTCCAACAACGCCGATTGTTACCGTTCCTTCAGGATTTCTTAAAACATTGACAATATGCTCCCATTTACTTAAATCTGCCGGCGGAATGTCTGTCAAGCCAAAATAGCGACAAACGGCACGATCCATCCCCTCTTTTGAATAATTTATCGGAACTTCATAGATGCTTCCGGCATCTAAAGCTGCGATAACATTTTCTTCTTTCACATTACAAAAAAGGGCAATTTTTCTTTTTTCGTTTTCAGGAATTTGTATCGGACTGCGGCATAAAATCATATCCGGCTGGATACCATATTCTTGTAACTGTTTAACCGAGTGTTGGGTTGGCTTGGTTTTTAACTCTCCGGCCGCTGCAATATAAGGCAACAAGGTTACATGGACAAACATTATTCTTTCTCGTCCTAACTCATAGGCTAATTGTCTGATGGCCTCTAAATATGGTTGTCCTTCTATATCACCAACCGTTCCGCCTATTTCGCACAAAACAAAATCTTCATCAGTTATATCGGATAAAATAAAATCCTTAATTTCATTTGTGACATGAGGAACGACTTGAATGGTTGCCCCCAAATAATCACCATGACGCTCTTTATCTATTACTCTTTGATAAATAATTCCAGTGGTTACACTATCTGCTCTTTTGGCAGGGACACCAGAAAAACGCTCATAGTGTCCTAAGTCTAAGTCTGCTTCCGTACCATCATCGGTTACGAAAACCTCTCCATGTTGATAAGGGCTCATGGTTCCGGGGTCAACATTGAGATAAGGGTCTAATTTGCGTAATCTTACTTTGAAGCCACGTGATTGTAGTATTGAGGCTAATGACGCTGAAGCCAAGCCCTTGCCCAATGATGAAACTACTCCTCCGGTGATGAATATAAATTTAGCTTTATGTGATAAAATGTTATCTATTTTTTCGTTTATGGTCATCGTTCTTTCCTAGTATTTAAAGTGACAAAGGCACCTTATTTTTTCGGTGCCTTTGCTATGGTTGATTGATTTATCATCTATTTATCTGCCGTTGGAACGCTCGGAACTTCCGGTTGGGTTTCGGCCGCTGCCGGCGGTGTATCAATTATTGAGTTTGCTTTACGCTCAACATTTTTGTAATACAACGACAAAGATATGCTGGTGATAAAAAATATGGTTGCCAAAATAGCTGTTGTCTTTGTTAAAAAGTTGCTCGTTCCTCTAGCACTTAAAAAATTGCTTGCTCCGGATCCGCCGCCCAAGCCGTCTAATGCTCCACCGCCCGAACGTTGCATTAAGATAAAGCAAACCAAAAAGATTGCTGTTAATAAGTGTAAGACAAGTAATACTGTTTCCATCTTTTTTCCTTTTCTTTAGCAAGCGCCTGAATTCTTGGCAATATTAATAAAATCTTCAACCTTCAGGCTGGCGCCGCCGATTAAAGCTCCGTCGACATCTTCTAAGCTTAAGAGTTCTTTCGCGTTGTTCGGCTTTACGGATCCGCCGTATAAAATTCTCATACGGTTTGCATTGCCTTTACCCAATTTTTTAGCCAAAGTTTTACGAATTGCCGCATGAACTTCTTCGACATCCTTTGTGGTTGGAACTTTTCCTGTGCCAATTGCCCATACCGGTTCATAAGCAATGACGGTGTTTTGCCATGTGGCGCTTTCCGGAACAGAATCGAGAATCTGTTTGGTGCAGACATCAAGTGCCTTGCCTGCATCGCGTTCGACTAAGGTTTCACCAACACAGATAACAGCCTTTAACCCTTGTCCGTATGCGGCTTGAGCCTTGGTATTGACCAACTCGTTGCTTTCTCCATGATCAGCTCTTCTTTCCGAGTGTCCGAGAATGACATACTGGCATCCGCAATCTTTTAACATTACCGGACTAATATCACCGGTATGAGCGCCCTTCTCTGCGATGTGACAATCTTGTGCACCAAGAGCAACTTTAGAGCCTCTTAAAGCCTTTTTAACCGTGGTTAACAAAGTAAACGGTGGGCAGACCAAAAATTCGCATTGTGGTTTACCCATCTTTTTTACTTCTTCGGCAACACCTTTTGCAAGGGCAGCCCCGTCAGCCAATAAGCCGTTCATTTTCCAATTTCCGGCAATAAGCATTTTTCTAGCCATGTTTTTTTCCTCTTTTTTTATCTATGATTGTGTGTTCTAACACATCTTTTTTTTATTTTCCAGTAAAAAAATCGATTGTTCTACTATATTTGTTGTTAACGCTTCTTTAATTTGTGTTGAAGATTGTTACTTTTTATATTAAAGTCTTTCCAGTTTATTTTATTGAATAGGATTTTTTGGCCATGATGAGCAAAATTAGAAAAATGCAGGACAGTTGGGTTGCTAAGAGTATTTTTATCCTTACGGCGCTTAGCTTTATGTCTTTGTTTGGTATTTCGGGATATATTTATAGCGCCGGACAGAATCGAACCGTCATTCAAGTTAATGATGTTGAAATCTCTCAAGGCGAAATCTCTTTTATGTATGAAAAAGAGCTTGCCAGTGCCCGTAAAATGTTTGGTGATAATATTGAAATTAATGATTCAATAAAAAATGCTTTGCTTCTTGGCATCGTTCAGCGAGAAGTTTCAAACGCTATCTTGCAAACAACCGCACAGAAAGATGATGTTGTTATTGGAGATGACCTTATTCGTCAAATCATCTATTCCCAAAATGAGTTTATGAACGCTCAAGGCCAATTTGATCGCAATCGTTTTAATATGATGCTTGCGGCTACCGGTTGGAGTGAACAAGAATATATTCAGGCTTTGCGCTCTGATGTTTTACGCCAGATGTTGGTTCAAAATCCGGTCAGAAGAATTAATGTCCCTGACTTTTTGACTGATTGGCTCGGAAAAATCGAAAATCAGAAACGCGTCTTCTCTTATGTAAAAATTGTTCCGCAAAATCTTACAATCGGTCGTACCATCTCACAAGACGAGGTTGAACAATATTACAACGATTTTGCTGAGAACTTTATGGCCCCTGAAAGACGTGATGTTTCTTATTTTGAACTATCAACAAATGATATTGCCGAAGCTTATACACCTTCTCAAGAGGAAATAAATGCTTATTATCAACAAAATATCACTTTATTCGAAACTCCTGAAAAACGTGATGTTTTGCAGATGGTTTTTGATTCGGAAGAAACCGCCAAACAAGCCAACAAAGAATTGACATCTGGAGCCGATTTCTTTGCTGTTGCAAAATCTTTGGCTCAACAAACGTCACAAGATACAAAGCTTGGAGCCATTTCAAAAGATATGCTGCTTGCTGAAGTTGCCGACGATGTCTTCTCTGCACCTCTCAATACAATAGTTGGACCGATTAAATCTGAATTCGGATGGCATATTTTCAAGGTAACGGCTGTTACGCCTGCCGAAAAGATGAATCGTAAAGAAGCGGATAAAAAAGCTGCTGATGCCATTCGTAAAGAAAAGGCCTATGATACAGCTTATGAATTTGCTAATTCCGTTGAAGATAAAATCGGTGCCGGCCAATCTTTTGAACAAATCGCTAAAGAACTTAATGTCAAAGTTGTTTCGATCAACGGACTTAGTGAAGACGGTGCTTATAAAGGTTCTTCAGCAAAACTTCCTATGGATTTGGTTGATACCGCTTTTTCTTATAATGTCGGCGAAGTCAGTCAGGTTATTGAAACCGATAGCGGTTATGCTGTTTTGACAGTAAATAACATTGTTGAGGCTCATCTTTTACCTCTTGACGAAATTCGTCCTCAACTCGTTAAAATTTGGGAAAATAATGAGCGTGACGCTTTGGCTCAAGAAATGGTTAATGATATTACCTCTAACCTTGAAAATGGCGAAAAATTTTCGGATGTTGCTGCTCGACTTGGCTTGAAACTTCATGTTTCCAAACCAATTAAAAAGTCTGAAAGCTTTGAAATGTTACCTTCATCACAAATTGCGGAATTGTTCCAAGATGAAGTTGGCGCCCCTCACCTCTTTGATAACGGTGATGCCAAAATTATTGCCGTTACCTCTGAGGTTGTTAAAGATACCCATAAGCTTTCTCAACAAGAAAAAGCTGACATCCGCAACAAAGTTCGCAATGAGCTTGTTTCTGAAGCGGCTGAGACCTTAACTCAGAGTTATGCTCAGGACTATGATGTTCGGGTTAAGTACAAGCTTCTCGGTTTGGCTGACTAATCTTTTTAAACTGAGTTTGCTCTCCGCTTTTGTCCTTTCAAAAGCGGAGTTTTTTATTATAATAAAACAGCCCGATTTGCTCGGGCTGTTTTCGTTTTAGCTTATTGCTTTTATGCGCTGCGTTCTTTGGCTGTTTTTTCTTCCGAATTTTCTTCTCTTTTGCCGCGAACAAGTTTGGGTTCAGCGCCATCATTGATGACTTTCTCATCAACGATAATCTCGACAACATCTTTCATATCAGGAATTTCATACATTAATTCCAAGAGATTGTCTTCCATAATGGCTCTCAAGCCACGTGCACCGGTTTTGCGTTCAATCGCTTTTTTAGCTATAGCGGTCAATGCGTCATCGGTAATGGTCAGCTTGACGTTTTCCATTTCAAACATCGCTTTATACTGCTTAACCAAAGCGTTTTTCGGCTCGGTCAAGACACGGACAAGAGCTTTTTCATCTAAATCACCCAAAGTTGCAATAATCGGCAGACGTCCGACAAATTCCGGTATCAAACCATATTTGAGCAAATCTTCCGGTTGGACATCTTTTAGAATCTCACCAACTCCTCTGTCTTCCGGAGCTTCTACTTTGGCGCCGAATCCGATTGATGTTTCACTTCCGCGATTTGCGACAATCTTTTCCAATCCAGCAAAAGCACCGCCACAAATAAACAGGATATTAGTGGTATCAACATGCAAGAATTCTTGCTGAGGGTGTTTTCTTCCTCCTTGGGGCGGAACATTGGCTACTGTACCTTCAATGATTTTCAGCAAGGCCTGTTGAACCCCCTCTCCTGAAACATCACGTGTAATTGATGGACCATCGGTTTTGCGGGTAATTTTATCAATTTCATCAATATAGACGATACCTCTTTGAGCTTTTTCGATATCATAATTAGCGTTTTGAACTAATTTCAAAATGATATTTTCAACATCTTCACCAACATAACCGGCTTCGGTTAATGTTGTGGCATCTGATATTGCGAAAGGAACATCCAAAATTTTAGCCAAGGTCTGTGCTAATAATGTTTTTCCGCTTCCGGTCGAACCAATCAAAATAACATTTGACTTTTGGATATCGATATCTTTATTGACCTTCTTGCTGTTTAATCTCTTATAGTGGTTATAAACGGCAACAGACAAAACCTTCTTGGCATATTCCTGACCAATCACATACTGATCTAAAAACTCTTTAATTTTTGATGGTGTTGGCAACTTATCTAAAGATGTTCCGGTTGCACCATCTTCCATTTCGTTGAGTTCATCGGCAACAATATTAATGCAAACTTCAATACACTCATCGCAGATATAGACACCGCGGCCGGCAACGAGTTTTTTAACTTCGTCCTGACTTTTTCCACAGAAAGAACAATGTAGGGTTTCGTTGCTGTCTTTTCTATCGCTCATTTTTTATTCCTTATTTTTGAATGATTTCTTCACGACTAGTTACAATTTGGTCAATCAGGCCAAACTTCAAGGCCTCTTCCGGCGACATGAAATTATCTCTGTCCATCGCTTTTTCAATAACGCTCAATTTTTGCCCTGTATGCTTTACATATAGGTTATTTAAGGCTTTTTTCATCTTTAAAATTTCATTTGCTTGAATTTCAATATCTGAGGCCTTGCCCTGAGCGCCACCGCTTGGCTGATGTATCATAATACGTGAATTCGGTAAAGCGTTACGTTTTCCTTTTTCTCCGGCGGTTAGTAACAATGACCCCATTGAGCAAGCCTGACCAATACACAACGTATTTACATCGCAACGGATATACTGCATTGTGTCATACATCGCCAATCCTGCCGTAACTACGCCACCAGGAGAATTGATATACATATAAATATCTTTCTTCGGATTTTCAGATTCTAAAAACAGAAGTTGGGCGCAGACTAATGATGAAACCTCATCATTAACTTCGCCGGTTAAAAAAATTATTCTTTCTTTTAACAGTCTTGAATAGATGTCAAATGAACGTTCCCCTCGGGAGGTTTGCTCAATAACCATCGGCACCAAGGTATTGTCATAGACTTCAAGTGCGCTTCTGTATCCCATTTTTTTTACCCTCAATAAATTTAAATCTTTTGTTATGTTAGTAAAAGTTCTTCAATAAAGTGTTAACAATTTATCAAATTCTTATAAATTTGCAAGCTTTTGAGCAATTAAATTTAAGGTTTCAGTAACGGGGATTGTAAAATCAAGCTTTATTCCATTGGGCAACAAACAGCTCTCACTTCCGGCATCAAAATGGCAATATGGCGTTGAGAAGCCTTTTCCATATATTCCGCTGTCATCAATTTGGACATTTATCTTATTGTCTTGACAGTATTTTCCTTTAATAGTATTCCACAAATCTTCGTCAACATAAAATCTGTCTTTTTCTTCTTTTACTTTACCTTGTGCCTTATAATAATCATAAATTGCGAAAATCTTGGTATAGTTTATTTGCCACTTTTTGAGTTCTGCTCTGACCTTTTCTTCCGGCCCACCGGTGATAATGTATATCTCCCATTCGCGTTCCAAAGCTTTTGAGCAAAATTCCTTAAAGTATAAAGGTTTGGCATCAATTACGCCATGAAAATCAAGCCCTATTCTAATTTGTGCCATCACCGTTGCTTCCAAATAATGATGAAAATAAGTCTTTCAATGATCCAGGGCTGAGTGCTGACAAAGGATTGATATTAACTTTAACATCGTTAATTTTGCCTTTTACCGAATAATTTGCAGCAAAAACCGTACCATCTTTTCCGGCCAAAAGATTGCCTACCAAAGGTATGCGACCTAAAAAGCTGTTAATGCTATAGGCCGGTGCAATAACCCCTTTCCCCTCAACTTCTTCTTTTCCCCAGTTGTATTGCCCACTCATCGTAATTCCTAAAACATTACCAAATGCACGTCCATCTTTGACACTTAGTATTTTATTTTTATATTCAAACGGGGCATCAAAGTGCGAAAAAGCTATGCCTTCTCCCGATAACATTCCCACAATTCCTGTTAGCGATGCTACGCTTAAAACTCGGGCTAAAACCGGCGTATTGTGAAGATTGAAATCTCTTATTGAGGCGTGACCGATAAACTTTTTATCGGCTCCTCTTTTGGCCTCTATTTTTAAAATTCCGCCGCTGATATCGTCATATATTCTTAAAACCTTAAAGGTGCTGCCGGCGTTATTGCTGTTAATTGATAAATAATATTCTTTGTTGGGTTTGGGCTCATAATCGGCTTTTAGTTTTACTTCTTTACTGTTTCCATAATTCCCTATCATATGGAGTTCATGTAAGCCAATGCCTTTTCTTAATTTTGCGGTGCCGGCAAAGCTGCTTATTGGAATAAATTTGTTTGTCCACAAACGATTAACCGCAATATTAATATCGGTGTCGCTGATATTTTCTAGTTCGCTTTGCTCTTGAGCTTCTTGGGCGACTATATCTTGCTCGGCCTTTTTACGACTGTCGGCTTCACGGCGCTCAAAGAACTCTGTTAAATCATAACTATTTCCGGAGACGTTGACTTTTATCAGAGGCTTTTTATTTTCCTCCAACCAATCTATTTTGGCCCGAGCATTCGTCTTAGGACCCTTTATATTGTTTATATCAATTGTTTTTAGAGCTCCAGTTTTGGTCAATTCTATTTTTCCGCTTAAATTAAAGTCCGGCTTTGATACTAAAAATGATGGAATGCCGCTTAATTTATTGCCATTTACATCAATTTCGGCTTTGATACTGCCATCTGAACCCGATAACTTCCTAAAACCTAAGAAAGAATAATCAATAGCGGCGTTTTTGATATCTGCCGTTAAATTAATTTTTGTTTTTTGCTTATCAGACATGGTTATTTGGGCTTTAACGTCAGCGTAACCATCAATATATGGCGAATTTATGTATTCTATTTTATTTAGTCCGAGTTTTTCTTTTACCTTATCGTCTAATTTGAATGAAATATCATATTTTGTTTTTTCAGATTTTTGATTAAAGTTTTCATTCCATTCAAAGGTCAGTGGTATTGAATCAATCTCTGCGGCACCGCTTAACATAAGTTCATTATTATTGACGCTTAAGCTTAACGCTTGTGATGTTAAATTCTTCCCTTCAATCACATCTTTCATCGTTACATTGGTCAATATTGCTTTAACATCGGCCTTAACTTCATCTGAGGCTAAATCTTCTTTTAGCTCTAAATCAAGTTTGACGGTGGTTGAGGCTTCCCCACTTAATTTTTCTGCCGGAATTTTCATTTCCTTTACAAAATTTAGCGGTGGATTGTCTATTAACTTTAAAGCATCTGAAATTGATGATTCTGTTTGTAACTCAATGTCGGCATAGTTATTATATTTATCTAAATCATACAAACGGACATATCCACCTGTTAGAATTACGCCGTCTGATTTTCCCTTATCAATATTAACGGTGATACTGCTTGCACCAAACAACGCCTCGCCGTAAACATTGGTTATAACAGGCATTGTATTGATATATCTTACCGTTAAGTCTTCGGCATAAACTTTTCCTTTTAAGTCTTTGAACACTACTGACTTTTTATTTTTATCATAGCCAAAATCAAAGCGAAATTCAGCATTTTTGGCCATTCCGACAAACAGACTATCTTCACACCACGCCCAGGCACTTTCTCCGATATATCTTGGCCAATATTTCGGTAAATCGTCAAATTTAAGGCTGTCAATGTTTGCACTAACGGTTGCTTTGATTTCTTTTAGAGAATCTTCTAAAATATATTTTTTCAATCCGCTGACTTCAAAACCAAGCAACATTTTTTGTCCGCCTAAATCAAATTCGGCATCTGAGACTTTTAACTGATTTAATCCTCCTTCAATTGTTCCATCAAGAGAAAATGATGAAATATCGTATTTCATGGCTTCATCCGATGTAAACATGATGTTTCCTTGGCCACCCTCAAGCTGTATTTTTATTTTCTTAACCGCGGTGTCTAAAACATCTATTATTTTTTTACGCTCATTTATTAACCCTTTTAAGGCTATAGTCGTCTCAAGAGCCCCACTTAATGGCAAATTTATTTGGTAAAGTTCTTTGCGCTGTTTTTCCTCAAGGAAACTATTAACGATATCGGCGGGCGTTACATCGGAAAAATAACTTTTTAACGCTAAATTTTTCTCTTGTGTATCAAATTGAGCCTCAATTCCGGCCGAAGAGGTTTTTCCATTTATATTAAATAAAGCGTTTGCTTCCGTTTCAATGCTGTTGTTGCCACGTTCAAAATGATAATTAACATCGTTGAGTATCCACTTCCGCCCTAAATCAACCTCATGGAACTCAAAAGCCGCATTTTTTATCTCTATTTCGTTTATATAATTTTCAATAAAATATTTGTCTTCCGAATTATATCTTTCTAGAAAATCTTCCAACATATTAAAATAATATTCTATTTTTTTCTTGTTGGCTTCATTGGTTTTTCCGGCTTCTATTCCATAACTGGTAAAAGCATAAATGCTTGGGGCTTCAACCTCTATCGCGCTAGGGGCAATAATACCTCGCAATAAAGCTCTTAAACTAAACGAAACCGATGTGCGAGGAGCGTTTATAATGAAACTATCATCTGTTTTTTTGTAGACAATGTTGTTGGCAATAATTTTTATCGGCTGAATTGAGCGAACCAATTCGATATTCACCGAATCGAGCGAAACCTCGTAGTCCTCACTTCCATTTAAAGCTTGTATGATATAAGGTTTTAAAAACGGAACAGCTATCGGCCCTTTGTACAAGTGCCAAACAAAAAACAAAAATATACTCAGAAAGATAACACCGAAGTAATCTAACAGCTTATATTTTCGATATTTTTTTACTGCCGTTTTTGCCATCTATTTCTTTTTTAACCATTTTATCAGTTGCTTATAATTTTGTTTATCATACAAATCATTGTGATCTGCGTCTCCATAGATAAACATATCTTTGGGGTCTGGTGCCTCCTCATACAATCTTTGCGCTAATTTTATCGGGACAACTTTATCCTTTTCTCCGCCCATAATTAAAATCGGGCTTTTAATTTCTTTTATTAATGCCACATTATCATACTTGTCCTTAATAATTAAATCCAAAGGAAGCGGAACCCAAACGACTTCTTTGACAACATTTAACAAACTATCAAATGGAACTTCGAGCACAAGAGCGGCAAACACACCTTCTTTTTGAAGTTTTTCGGCGGTGTTGACCGCCATGTGTGAACCAAGTGACATTCCATAAACAATAATTTGCTCATTTTTCCAACCTTGTTGATGCAGATATTCTACCGCTGCTATGGCATCTTCTTCTAAGCCGGCTTGAGTTATTTCCCCTTTAATGCCGCCAAAGCCTCTATATTCTCCAATAAAAGCACTATAACCAGCCGCTAAAAGCGGAACGAGTTTTTTATAAAATTTTTCTATATTATAAGAATTTCCATGCATAAAGACAACAACTTGTTTGCTTCCCTTTTGTGGTACGTACCAGCCTAACAATTCTGTTCCGTCGGCGGAATTATACTTTACTTCTTTGATATCATAGCCGTATTCTTGTGCTTTTATCTTATTTGAGGCTGTGTTATCGGGATTATAAAAGAAATATTGCGGTTTATAGTAAACTGTTGCGCAAAAGCAAACATACAAAATTGCTATAATTCCAATAAAAATGAACATTTTCTTCATACTAACCTACCTTTGCTGCTAAAGCCGCGGATAAAAACATATCGATATCACCATCAAGTACGGCCTTGCAATCTGATGTTTCGACCTCGGTTCTTAAATCTTTTACCATTTTATAGGGTTGCAGTACATAAGAGCGAATTTGATATCCCCAGCCAATATCACCTTGCGCATCTCTTATATCTTGTTCTTTTTGTTCGCGCTTTTTCAATTCCATTTCATACAAGCGTGATTTTAGCATTTTCCATGCACTTTCACGGTTTTGAAACTGCGAACGCTGGGTTTGGCATTGGACAACAATCCCGGTCGGAATGTGGGTTATTCGCACCGCCGAATCGGTTTTATTAATATGTTGCCCGCCGGCACCGGAAGCACGATAGGTATCAACACGGCAATCTGCCTCATTAATATTTATCTCAATATCATCATCAACAACCGGATAAACTCCAATCGAGGCAAAGCTTGTGTGTCTTCTACCGGCGCTGTCAAACGGCGAAATACGAACCAAACGGTGAACGCCGCTTTCGGACTTGAGCCAGCCATAAGCGTTGTACCCACTTATCTTTATGGTTGCAGACTTTAAACCGGCAACCTCGCCTTCTGTCTCTTCTATGTATTCAACTTTATAGCCATGCTGTTCAGCCCAACGCGTATACATTCTTAAGAGCATTTCGGCCCAGTCTTGGGCTTCTGTTCCTCCGCTTCCGGCATGAACCTCTAAATAAGTATCATTGGCGTCAACTTCTCCGCATAAAAGTGCTTCAAGCTCTTGATGTTTGGCATTTTGTTTCAAACTTTCTAACTGCGCCATTACATCGGCTTGAAGAGCCTCATCGCCATCTTCTTCTGCCAAGACTGCCATCTCAGTCATCTCGTCAAGACTATGGCATAGATGTTCGTAACTTTGAAGTTTTTCTTCCAAAGCTGTTTTTTCGCTCATCAGCTTTTTGGCACGTGCGGCATCTTCCCATAGCTTTGTATCTTCGGATAAAGCGGTGAGCTCATCTAATCTTATTTTTGAGTTTTCGTAGTCAAACCGACCTCCGTAATAATTCGGTCGAGTGTTTTACTTCATCAATCAGTTCTTGTGTTTCGGCTTTCATCTGTTTATTTTTCCTTATTATTAATATTGTGTTCCAAGCTGAAAATCATCATTGCTTTGTTCATTATAAACCGCATTGCTTGATTGGTTTCCGCCTTCGGTGCTATCATCACCGATAACGCGCTGGCGATTGTTGAAATCAAAATCAGGCTTCAAGGCTTCCGTTATGACCGATTTATCTTGAGGAACAGCCGGTTTTCCTGTCTTGTAATTAATTCTGACGAGTCTTATTCCATTTGGAATACGGAACGGAATATCTGGCTTTCCTTTTAAGGCTTGTTCCATAAAGTCATAGAATATCGGAAGAGCCGCGGTTGAGCCGGTTTCGCGGCGGCCTAATGTTCGCGGTTCATCAAAACCAACATAAGTTCCGACAACTAAATCCGGCGAAAAGCCCATAAACCACGCGTCATTACTATCATTGGATGTTCCTGTTTTTCCTGCTAAGTGCTTCTTAAGCCAACGTAGTCTCGCGGCAGTTCCTCTCGTAGCAACGCCTTCAAGCATGCTCACCATTTGATAAGCCGACAGCGGATCAATAACCTGCTCTCTTGCGTCGGCTAACTGCGGAACTTCTTGATTTTCCCATTTTAAGGCTTTGCAATCGGTGCAAACACGGGTATCATGCTTATAAATTGTCTTGCCGTTACGGTCTTGAATTTGCTCTATAAAATAGGGCTCAATTTTTTTACCTCCGTTGACCATCATGGCATAAGCCGTTGATAAGTCTATCAAACGCGTATCACCGGCGCCCAAAGACATTGAAAGCAGTTCCGGCAAGTGGTCATTCACGCCAAGTTTTTTGGCGTATTCGCAAACTTCTTTCATGCCTAAATCTTGAGCTAATCTTACGGTCATCAGATTGCGAGACTTTTCTAGGCCCTGACGCATGGTGGTTAAGCCATCAAACTTTTTGGAATAATTCACCGGTTTCCATTTCGGCAAGCCTGCCCCTTGATCCAAAACAAACGGCGCATCTAAAATTAAATCGGTTGGAGAATAACCATTTTCCAATGCAGCCAAGTAAACAATCGGCTTAAATGAAGAACCGGTTTGACGTCTTGCTTGGGTGGCACGGTTAAACTGCGACTTATCAAAGTCATAACCACCGACAATGGCCAAAACCTTACCGGTATGAGGGTCAAGAGCAATTAATCCTCCCTCGACATCGGGAACTTGGCGCAGTTCATAGCTATCTTCGCTTACCTTTTTGTTTTTTATGACTTTATCGGTGGCTTTTTCAACCAAGATGACATCACCTTGCTTTAAAACCGTTTTAACCGATTTTGGAGCATCACTTATTCCTTGATTTTTAAGATTTTTTCTAGCCCAGCCAATCAATGCTAACGGAACCTCTCCTCTTCCGCCGTCGCGAATTTTTATCTCGGCTCTGTCTGCATAAACCTCTGTTACCAAGGCTATTTGCCAGTTGTCTTTGGCTCCTTTGGGCTTTTGAATTTTCTTAAACTCTTCAGCATAATCACTATTTAAATCTAACTCTGCCAAAGGCCCTCGGTAGCCATGGCGAATATCATAATTTTCGATTTCTTTACGAAAAGACTCTGTTGCAATTTTTTGTAGTTTTGGGTCCAAAGTTGTTCGAACAATTAACCCGCCTTCATACAAAGCGTCTTCGCCAAACATCTCTTTGACCTCGCGGCGGACTTCTTCACTGAAATAATCAGCGTCTTGTACAAATTCTGCACCACGGTCTACGGTTTTGAGCGGTTTACCTTGCGCGATTATCATTTCGTCTTCGGTAATATAGCCATCTTCATGCATGCGGCCCAAAACCCAGTTTCGGCGAGCTACGGCAGCGTCATATTTGGTCTTTGGATTATAATTATTCGGGCCTTTGGGCAAAGCTGCAAGATAAGCTATTTCTTCCAGCTCCAAATCATTTAATGATTTACCAAAATAATTTAAAGCGGCGGCGGCAACACCGTAAGAGCGATTTCCTAAATAAATCTCATTTAAATACAACTCTAAAATATGCTGTTTGCTAAAGGCTTGTTCCATTCGTGTCGCTAAAACCGCTTCTTTTAGCTTTCTGGTTATTGACAATTCGGAACTCAGTAAAAAGTTTTTTGCCACTTGTTGCGTTATTGTTGAAGCACCTGATGGTCTTCTGCCTGACCCTAAATTTTTCAAGTTGCTGATAATGGCACGCGCTATTCCAAAAAAGTCTATACCGGCGTGATTATAAAAATTTTTATCCTCTGCAGCAATAAAAGCTTGTTTTACTTTTTCGGGAATCATACTCTCCGGCACAAATAATCTTTTTTGTGCGGCATATTCCATCAACAGTTGTCCGTCACCTGCATACAGACGTGTGGTTACAGGTGGCTCATATTTTTCCAGCTGATGAAAGTCCGGTAAATCTTGGGTAATTTTCCAAAACACCGTTATGGCGACAATCACACCGATTACCGCAAAAAAGAACATTGTACTGATTAATGATGACAGAGTCTTAAACATTTAGAGTTCCATAAGTTAATAAATCCTATTCCTATTCGGCTCTAAGATATTACATTTCTACAAAAATGCAAAAGAAAATTACACTTTGTCAAACATTCTCTTTTTAAGGACTTAAGCTTTTTGACCTTTGAGCCTTTTTTCGGCTTTTAAACGGCCGATGAGCGGCAACAAAACCTTAAGCTCCGGACCATCATTCATACCGGTTAAGGCTAATCGTACCGGATGATAAAGTTCCTTGCCATTCTTTCCGCTTGCCTCTTTTAAGGCCTTAATCCATGTACCAAAGGTTTCTTCGTTCCAAGGCTCCTGAGGCAAAAGCTCTGCGCCTTTGTTGGTTAGCTCCGAATCCTCAATCTTGGGAGACAATTCATCTTGGCAGATTGATTTCCAAAGTTTGATATCGTCTGCTATTTTGATATTTCCCTTGATAGCTTGCCAAAAATTCTCGCTGATTTCATAACGAGACTTGACCTCTGCGTAAGGCAGATTATGGACTAATCGGGTGTTAAAATGTTTTAGCTCTGCTTCATCAAATTTTGGCTGAGAACGACCTATCTTTGAAAAATCAAGACTTTGTGCTAGTTCTTCAAGACTATAGTAAGGTTCAATAGCTTCAGAGGTACCCAATTTGGCTAAAAATGAGCAAATCGCCATAGCTTCAACGCCTTCAGCGCGCAATTCCCTGACGCCTAAGCTTCCTAAGCGTTTTGATAATTTTCCTTCTTTTCCGGTCAACAATGGCAAATGCGCAAAACTTGGAACTTTTCCACCAATTGCCTCAAACATTTGTATTTGAGCGGCCGTATTGGTTACATGGTCTTCTCCACGAACAATATGCGTAATACCAAAATCAACATCATCAATAACGGATGGAAGATGATACAAAAAGCTTCCATCTTCTCTTATAATGACCGGATCGCTCAGATTTTTTTCGCTATAACGGCACTCGCCGCGAACTAAGTCATTCCACACGATTTCTCCGTCTTCTAACTTAAAGCGGTAATGCGGGCGACGCCCCTGACGTTCATATTCTTCTTTTTGTGCTTGGGTCAGTTTTAATCCTGAACGGTCATAAATCGGCGGCAATCCCTTATTCAAAAGTCTTTTTCTCATAAACTCAAGTTCTTCAGGAGTTTCATAGCACGCGTAAATTCGGCCTTTTGCCATAAGTTTTTGAGCAACTTCTTCATATCTTTCTTTTCGCGCAGATTGTCTGGCTTCTTCACTCCAATCAAGTTTTAACCAAACTAATGCCTCTCGGATAGCATCTTCATATTCTTTTTTTGAGCGCAAGGTATCCGTGTCATCTATTCTTAGCATAAACTTACCGCCAAGTTTCTTAGCCAACAACCAGTTAAACAAAGCTGTTCTTGTGTTACCAATGTGCATAAAACCGGTCGGACTCGGCGCAAATCTTACCTTTATGTTTCCGTTACTCATTTTTTTAACCTTTTCATTTATTCAATCTTTCGCGATAATAGCTTCACTCTCTTATAATTTCAAGATTTTTATTATATATTTTTTCGGTCTTGGTATTGTTCCAGTTTTTGACCGTTTTGAACCTCAATAGAACGCACCAAGATGTCAAAATCTTCTAAAAACCACGAGATTTCTTCGTCATCTTCTCTCATCATTTGATAAAACTTATTGCGATAGGCTAAGCTTAAACTGCTTTCGGCAATTTTTATATCTGTTAAACGCAAACTTTCCCTGTCTTGTCTTATATTAAATTCGACCAAAATATCTTGTAGAGCATCTTTTTGAGAGATATTTTGTTGATGAATTTGGGCGTAGACGCTTATCCGCCCATTTTCGGCGCGCACATTTGTAATCTGAAAGCTTATGCTGTTTCCAAAATCTAAAGGATAGGTTTTATACAAAGCCAAAGCATAGCGGCGAAAGAGCTCTTGAAATTTTGTCTGTTCTTCTTGATTCATCTTTCGCCAATATTTTCCCATGACAAATCGTGCTATATAGTCCGAATCGACATATTGATTATACAAATCATCAAGCATTTTGTATTTTTGGGGTAAATTGTTTTCTTTTAGCGCGGCTAAGAGTTCATTTCCTCGTAATTGCGCCCAATCCTTAATTTGTTGAGTGTCAAATATCGAGGCTCTGACCGAAAAGCTCAACACAACCATAAAACAATATATGATAAGTTGCAAAAAAATCTTACATTTCATAAAAAATACCTTATTATATGTCTTAACTTGTTTGATTATAGTCATGAATTGGTTAAAAAAAATGAAATTTAGACTTTTATTCGTTTGCAGCTTGTTCCTTCTTACTTTTTCTTTTTCTGATGCCTTTTCGGCTGAACCAGGGTTGCGTTTTATTCATACGCGTGGTGACTTGCGTTGCGGTACGGATTTATCTGTTTCTACTTTTGCGTCAAAAACCGAAGATGGAAAATGGCAAGGCTTTGATGCGGATATTTGTCGTGCCTTTTCTTATGCTATTTTCGGACGAGGCGATCGTTTTACCATGGTTGACGTTAAAGCAGATAATGTCGCAAAGGCTCTTAACTCCGGAAAAATTGATATTATGCTGGGAGGAATGTTAAATTCTGCTCAAAAAGATGCAACGTCGACTTTTTCTCCTGCAGCTCTTCTCTATTATGATCAACAAGCTTTTTTAGCACGCAATGCTCAAGATGCAAAATCTATGGATGATTTTAAAAATGCTACCGTATGCGTCGTTAATAATTCTCCCGAGCTTAACAATTTGGAAGAATATAGCGAAAAATACAATCTAAACCTAAAACCCCTCACCTTCTCCTCAAAAAATGCCGCGATGCAGTCCTTTCTTCTTAATCGTTGCCGCCTTCTGACCGGAAACCGCTTTTTCTTATCTGGCGTTAAAAATACTCATTTTAACAGTTATGACGATGAGGAAAGCGGAGTTAAGCTCTTGCCCGAGCCTGTTGCTCTTGTCCCTGTTTACCTATTTGCCTCAAATGAAAATATAAAACTCCTTTCTTCTGCAAAATGGATTATCAATGCTTTGCAACTAGCGGATGTTTATGGGGTTAATTACCATAATGCCGCCGTTAAAGTCGGCCTTAAGAACACCTCTCAACGAAACCTTTTCGGTGAAGATCCTAAATTGTGGCTTTCTTTCGGCCTTACTCCTGATTGGCTAAAAAAAGCTTTGGCTGATGTTGGTAATTATGGCGAAATTTATGACCGAAATCTTGGAAAGTTCAGTCCGCTTAAATTTGAACGAGCTGAGAATAATTATCTTAAAGACGGTGGTTTGATTAATCCGGCACCTTTTCTTTAGTCTTGCTCGATAAATTCAAGAGCCTTTCTTAGACCGTCTTCCGTAATGCGGTGTTGTCCTTTTTTTACGACATATGTTGTTACCGGAACACCGAGAGCTTCTAGTTTTTCTTTGGTAAAAGACATTGCCTCAAAGCGAACCAAATTATCGGCATCTCCATGTATTAATAATGTTTTTGGACGGCTTTTGATGTGTTTTTCAACATAGCAACTTGGAGCCAATATTCCTGAAAAGCTTACACAACCTCCGATTTTGTTCTCCATCATCAAAGAAGTGTAAAGCGCTAACATCGCTCCTTGGGAAAAGCCACATAGATATAAATCTTTTTCTTCCAACTGATATTCGTTTAACAGATTTTCTATATATGGACGCAGATACGCATTCGCTTCGGCAAAACCTCGTTGCATTTTATTATAAAATTCTGAGCATTCGGCCATTGATGGCACTGTTTTGCGATCATCATTGGGATCAAAACGATGCATTGAATACCATTGACGCTTGTGTTCATGCAGCTCACATACCAATGGGGCTTGAGGAATATGCAAAGCTTCATTTTTTAATTTTGACGTAAAACTCCGTATCACACGCTCTAAGGCTGTGTCACTATCAATATAACCGTGCAAAAAAACAATAAGTTTTTTCGGAATCCCTTGTATATGCGCTATTTCTTCGGTTATTTCAAGCATGCATTTCCCTTTCACGCACGCGATTTTACAAAAAAAATCTTAATTTATCCTAAATATTTTTCTTTTTATTCTTGCCATTTTTGATTGATGTATTATATTTTTATACGCTATTAATTTAATAAAGTATTTCTATTTCTTCGGACTATTCTTTTTATAATCGCTATATTTTAGGAATAAGGTTATGCAATACGAACAAATTTGGGATGCTATTGATAAACTCGCAAAGCAAAATGGTCTTTCTTTGTCTGGATTAGCTAAAAAATCTGGACTTGACCCTACTATATTCAATAAAAGTAAACGTCTTCGACACGATGGTAAAAAAAGATGGCCGTCTCTTGAAAGTCTTAATAAAATTCTTACCACCTGTCATACTGATTTTGCTGATTTTTATCTCTTAGCTGAAAATAAACCTATCCGTCAACCGCGTACGTTACCTTATATCGTTCTTTCTTCTTTATCCCAACCTGATTTTGATCGTTTTGATACAACCGTTTGGGAAAAAATTGATTCTCCTTGTTTTTCCGAAAATACTTATCTTGTTAATCTTGATTCTCGGTCTTATGAGCCTCTTTATAACTTTGGTTCGACTTTGGTTTTGGAAAAACGCTCTGAAATACGGCAAAAAGATCGTATTCTTATTTTACTTAAAAACGGCGATGTCATGATTAAAGAATTTTTATATCGCGCTGATAATAAAATTACGGTTTGTTCTCTCTTAAAACCTGCCCGCATTTCTGACCTTAATATTTCTGATATAAGGCTCTTAAACCGCATTGTGTGGGCTAGTCAATAATTTTCTTACCTAAAAAAGCCGTTTCATAATTCTTGAAACGGCTTTTTTATTTTTTAGCAAGGTTTATTCTTCTGAATCAACTTCCGGCTCAACGACTTCCTGAAGAGCGTCGTCCCTATCGACCACACTTTCTCCCAAAGGCTCGGTTCCGGTCTCGTCCTCAAGCTCTTCATCATCACCTTCATCGGCTTCAAGCTTGGTAACAGAAACAACCTTTTCATTATCAACCATACGGAACAAGATGACACCTTGAGTTTTTCTTCCGGCAATGCGAATACCGTCGACAGCCATTCTTATCAGTTTGCCGCCGTCGGTTACCATCATAATCTGTTGATTGTCTTCAATCGGGAAAGAACTTGCAACTTCTTTGTTGCGGGCTGACATTTCCATATTGGCAATACCTTGTCCGCCACGACCGGTAATGCGGTATTCGTAAGAAGAGGTTCTCTTGCCATATCCGGTGGTGGTTACGGTTAAGATAAACTGTTCTTTTTCCTTCATTTCCGCATATTTTTCGGCGGTCAAATCTTTGAGTTCAATACCGGTTTCTTCCAGTTTGACTTCGCTGTCATCACCGCGTTCGGACTGCAAGCGCTTAATTGCAGAAGAGATTCTTGAATATTCATCTCTTTCTTCCATTGTTGCTTGAACATGGTCTAAGATTGACATCGAAATAACCGTATCGCCTTCGCTCAGCTTAATGCCGCGAACACCGGTTGAATTGCGGCCGACAAACATTCTGACCTCAGGTACTGGGAAGCGAATGCATTTACCGCTCTTGGTGGCAAGCATAACGTCTTCATCTTCCGTACAAATACGAACATTTACCAGTTTGTCGCCGTCATCAAGCTTCATCGCAATCTTACCATTGGACTGGACGTTTACAAAGTCCATCAGCGAATTGCGGCGGACATTACCTTGAGCCGTGGCGAACATAATTGACATATTCTCGCAATCGGCCTCATTCTCAGGCAGTTTCATAATTGTCGTAATGTTTTCGCCATCACTCAACGGCAGTAAGTTAATGAACGGCTTTCCTTTTGATGTTGGTGAGCCAAGCGGCAGTTTATAAACCTTCATTTTATAAACTTGGCCTTTTGAAGAGAAGAACAGAACCGGCGTGTGGGTTGAGGCCACAAACAATCTGGTTACAAAATCTTCTTCCTTCGTGGTCATGCCGGATTTTCCTTTTGCCTTATAAGCATTCAGCGGAACACGCTTAATATAGCCAGCTTCGGTTACGGTTACGACCATTTCTTCACGCTGAATTAAAGACTCAATATCCGTGTCATATTCAATATCCTCAATCTTAGTACGGCGCGGAGTTGCATATTCATCTTTAATGGCAACAAATTCGTCACGGATAATATTAAAGAGCTTTTCGCGAGAAGCCAAAATTTCAAGGCATCTCTTAATTTCTTCTCCTAAGTCTCTCAATTCTCCATGAATTTTGTCTCTTTCTAATCCTGTCAAACGTTGAAGTTTTAAATCCAAAATGGCTCTAGCTTGATCTTCTGACAGGCGATAAAATCCGTTTTCAACCTTTCTATCCGGCTCATCAATCAGTTGAACAAGGGCTTCGACTTCACCGGCCGGCCATGCTTTAGCGATTAAAGCATCTTTTGCATCTTGAGGTGTCGGTGCGGTACGAATCAATTCAATCACAGGATCAAGATTTTCAACGGCAATAGCCAAACCAACCAAAACATGAGCTCTGTCGCGTGCTTTGTTTAGTTCAAATATTGTCCGACGACGCACAACTTCTTCTCGGAAATTAACGAACGCCGAAATAATATCCTTTAAGTTCATCATCATTGGACGACCGGCATTAATCGCCAGCATATTCATACCAAAACTGGTTTGCAACGGTGTGAACTTATAAAGCTGATTCAAAATTACGTTCGGTTGGAAATCTCGCTTAACTTCAATGACAACACGGACACCTTGACGGTCTGATTCATCTCTGATTTCAGAAATACCATCAATTTTCTTGTCTTTTACTAACTCGGCAATACGAGCTATCATAGCCGCCTTGTTGACCTGATAAGGAATTTCGTGGACGATAATTGCTTCTTTATCCTTATGTAATTCCTCAATTGTGCATTTGGCGCGCATCATGACCGAGCCGCGGCCGGTGTAATAAGCCGACTTGGCACCGCCCTGCCCCAAAATCAAACCACCTGTCGGAAAGTCCGGTCCGGGGACAATGTTAATCAGGTCATCAATCGTGATGTCCGGATTATCAATATAAGCGCAGCATGCATCCAAGACCTCACCCAAGTTATGCGGCGGGATATTGGTTGCCATACCAACAGCAATACCATTGGCGCCGTTTACCAAAAGGTTTGGATAACGGGCCGGCAAGACTGACGGTTCTTGCAAGGTTTCATCATAGTTTGGAACAAAATCAACCGTGTCTTTGTCGATGTCTTCAATCATCGCATGGGCGACTTTTTCCAAGCGAGCCTCGGTATAACGCATGGCGGCAGCGCTGTCTCCGTCCATCGACCCGAAGTTTCCTTGTCCGTCGACCAAAGGTAATCTCATTGAAAACGGTTGTGCCATACGAACCATGGAATCATAAATTGCAGCATCGCCGTGCGGGTGATATTTACCCATAACATCCCCCACGATACGGGCTGATTTACGATAAGGTTTGTTGTAATCATAACCGGCTTCATACATTCCGTAGATAATGCGGCGGTGAACCGGCTTTAATCCGTCTCGAACATCCGGCAAGGCACGCGCAACAATAACGCTCATGGCATAATCCAAGTATGAACGGCGCATTTCTTCCGAAATTTCGACCGGCATAATTCCTTCCGCATTGCTTGGAGCGGACAGGTTTTCTGTTTCTTCTGTCATGGTTTTCCTTTTCTTTTACTTTAATTCTGAGGCTAATATAGCAAAAAGCACTTTGCTTAACCAGCACTTTTACCAACTTATGAACAACCGTTTGCTCTCTGTGGGCAAAAAAAGTGCCTTATTTTTGATTTTGAAATTTTTACTCCCACCAAAAGTTAATAAAGAATCTCTCTGTGAGCCTTAAAACGCGATTTAGAGCCTTATTTTTTTCTTGCGATTTTTATCTTACCATGTTAGATTGCCTTTGATTTCTTTATTATTAATTCTCAATTTTTATGCTTATGGACAATATTTTTATGACACGACGCAAGTTTGTGATTAACAAAATCAAAAAAGTTGACGGCGGTTGGAATTTGTTTCCCGTTGATGAGCCGAGTTTGCCGATTTTTATCAGCAATAAGTATTATTCGGGCAAGATGCCGCCTTTTTTTCGGTGGCCGTGGAAAAAAATTCAGGTTGAAGTTCTCTTTTGGGGGGATTTTATCTCTTTGCTAAAAATGAATGATAAGCTTGTCTTTAACGTCGGCGATGAAGATTACCCTGATGCGTTAAAGAAGCTTCTTGAACAACTTCGACTTGAAGAAGAAGCGAGAAAGAAGGAACAGAAAGCAATCCTTGCACAAATAGAAGTCTCTTTGGATAAGTATCTTGTTGATTTTCCTATCAATCAAAATCTTGAAGACGATATTCAAAAAATACACATTTGTTTGCGGGCTTTCTTAAAGTTTTATCTTTACCGAAAGTACAGTCATATTGTTGACGCTCAAAATTATCTCAGACGTCTTTCTTTATTGACTATTCTCTCTTCCTGCGCGGAAAAACTTTTAAGACGGCGCTGTTCTCTGAATGGAAATGATTTGGCATTCGTTGATCCTTTCTCTTGCCTCTCCTTCTATCTTTCTGATCCGGAGTTGATTGAAAAAGAGGCTCATAAGTTGTTATATCCGACTATGTTTCGCGAATTTTTAGAAGTTGAGGAAATGCTTTCCACGTCTCTTCCCAAAATTCAGGATAAACGGCTGAAGCTTTATCTGAACTATGTGATTTGTTGTTTGGCTTATTATCTTGCCAAAGATTATAACACTTTATGCCTAGCCAACAAAGCTTCGTATAAATCTCTTTATAAAGATATGGAGCTTTTCAAACAAAGCTCGCTTATTTTTTTGGAAGAGCCATCAAATGAAGACTTGGAGAACTTTATGTCAATTTACATTCTATAACAAAAAAGGCACACTTTAGCGAGTGTGCCTTTTTTGTTATAGCTTTTATCCTTAGAATGGGATATCGTCGTCCAAATC
>CASFLB010000002.1 GCA_949295395.1 uncultured Pseudomonadota bacterium
CCTATCCGCAAAATCTGTATTAGTCGACCGCAGAGCGAGCTTTTTTGCGGAGCGCTATCTTCAACACTTCAGCCACTTCCTCCACCGGAATGATCTTCATACCCTCGGTAACAATTGAAGGAATTTCAGCTAAGTCCTTCTCATTGTCTTTCGGAATGATAACGGTTTTGATTCCGGCACGCAGAGCGGAAAGAAGCTTTTCTTTGAGCCCACCGATAGGCAAAACTCGTCCTTGCAGAGTAATTTCACCGGTCATCGCCACATCTTTGCGCACAGGGGTTTTGGTAAAGACCGAAACCAAGGTCGTATACATGGCAATTCCGGCTGATGGACCATCTTTCGGCGTTGCACCTTCCGGCACATGAACATGAACATCGGTCTTTTCAAAAACTTCGGGATCAATCCCCAAGTCTTTTGAATGAGCCCGAACGACGGAAAAAGCAGTCTCAATAGATTCCTTCATCACATCACCGAGCTTACCGGTCTGAATAACCTTTCCTTTACCGGGCATATCCACCGCTTCAATAAAGAGGATATCGCCGCCGACTTCAGTCCAAGCCAAACCGGTTGTCACACCGATATGGTCTTTTTCTTCGGCCTCGCCGTAACGATAACGAATAACCCCCAAATAATCGGTCAAATTCTTTGACGTCACTTCAAGCGCCTTTTTCTTAGCCGATTTTTTCTTATCTTTAGCCAAGATAATATCTTTAACGGCCTTACGGGCCACCTTTGAAAGTTCACGTTCAAGATTACGAACACCGGCTTCACGCGTATAATAGCGGATTATATCGCGGATAGCTGTATCTGTAATTTTGAGTTCGCCTTTTTTCAGAGCATTTTCCTCAAAAATCTTAGGCACAAGATGTTGCTTAGCGATTTCGATTTTTTCTTCTTCGGTATAACCGGACAAGCGAATAATCTCCATACGATCAAGCAACGGCCGAGGCATATCCAACGAGTTTGCGGTTGTAAGAAACATCACATCCGACAAATCATAATCAACTTCCAAATAATGGTCATTGAAGGTAGAATTTTGCTCCGGATCAAGCACCTCAAGCAAAGCTGAACTCGGATCGCCGCGCCAGTCATTACCAAGCTTGTCTATCTCATCAAGCAAGAACAGTGGGTTTGATGTTCCGGCTTTTTTCATACCTTTAATAATTTTACCCGGCATAGACCCGATATAGGTTCGGCGATGTCCTCTAATTTCGGCTTCATCACGCATACCGCCCAAGGAGGCTCGCACAAACTTACGACCGGTTGCCTCGGCAATTGAGCGTCCCAAAGAGGTTTTACCAACCCCCGGAGGTCCAACCAAACACAAGATGGGCCCTTTAACCTTATCCGCACGAGACTGCACGGCCAAATATTCCAAAATGCGTTCCTTAACTTTTTCTAAGCCATAATGATCACGGTCCAAAATTTCTTTGGCTTTTTCCAAATCTTTATTGACTTTAGATGGGGCTTTCCAAGGAATATCCAGCAACCAATCCAAATAATTACGCACAACCGTTGCCTCACTGGACATCACACTCATCGTTTTGAGTTTTTTAGCCTCGGCAACGGCTTTTTCTTTAGCTTCTTTTGAGAGTTTGACTTTCTCAATTTTTTTCATATAAGTGGCATATTCTTCTTGCTCATCATCACCGAGCTCTTTTTGAATAGCCTTCATTTGTTCGTTTAAGTAATATTCTTTTTGGCTTTTTTCCATCTGCTTTTTAACGCGTGACTTGATTTTATTTTCAACCTCAAGCACAGTCATTTCAGCATTCATAAAGCCCAAAATTTTTTCAAAACGTGTTTTAAGGGTTTGGGCTTCAAGCAGCTCTTGCTTTTCCGAAACTTTTAACGAAAGATGAGAAGCAATGGTATCAGCCAGCTTACTATAATCCTCAATCTGATTAATTGACACCAAAACCTCAGGGGGTGTTTTACGCGAAAGTTTCACATATTCCTCAAATTGAGAAACGACGGCACGAGCCAAAGCCTCCTGCTCCATAGACTTAACATCGGTCTCAGGCAAAAGATCAACTTTTGCTTCCATATAAGCGTCATTATCAACAAATTGACTGACTTTAACGCGCTGAATACCCTCAATCAACACCTTGAGTGTTCCATCGGGCAGTTTCAGCATTTGCAAAACCGATGCAAGCGTTCCGACATGATAAACATCATCATGGTTTGGATCCTCAACCGACGCATCTTTTTGGGTTAACAAGATAATATGATCATCAGCGTCGACCACTTCTTGCAAGGCACGGATTGACTTACCTCTTCCGACAAACAACGGGACAATCATTTTAGGATAAACAACAATATCTCGTAACGGAAGAACCGGATGAATTTCTTTTTTCGCAGCCATAACATCCTCTATAAAAAAGAACCACAATGATTATATAAGTTCACCGAACCAAAATAGCAAGGGAACGGATTACAGAATGGCACAGAAGACAGATTCGGGCAAACGCCAAAACCGTTTAATCCACAGTCAGAAAAAAGATTATGATTTTTCAATAAACATCTGCATTTTAAACAAAGATTTTTGATACCGATCATACAAAGTGGAGCGATGATGCTTAAAGCGAATGGACAAGAGCTTCCACGACACACCGCAAGAGCGTTTCCACACAAGTTTTGTTTCAAAGGCATTCAAACAAGAATACCATCCCAAAATTTCTTCCATTCGCGCCACTTCTTCAGGCGTTGGACGATAATAAGACACAGGTTTTTGCGCAGCAAGTTCTTCAGCCGTATAGATTAAGCGAGGCCAAAAGGCACGACATTTTTGAAGCCTCACGGGAGGCAAGCAACGCATGATATAAGCGGCAAACTCCAAATTTCTTCTTAACACACCCAAGCTTTTATGCATAACAATTCTCCCTCAACCACAATTGATAACATTTGATTTTGAAATTTTAGCAACCATTTTATCAATCTGCCGAAGAACATTTTGTGGCAAATTTTTTTTAAGCACGGCGGAATAAAAATGAGGCGTTCGAAGAACTTTAACCGCTACAGCGATAAGAGCTTTTCTCTGCCAAAAACGATAATCAAAACCGGTCAAATCGCACCACCGACGAAAATCCCGATAAGCCGAACTCCCCTGATCAAAAAAGAAACGATAAGCCGCCAGTCGGCTGTATTTAAGATACACATCGCCCTTAACTTTTTTCCACGGAAAAACATCCATAACCACATCAAGTGTCAAATCATCAATAACACGTTCCAAAATAGCATGTACAAGATTTAAATACGGACAACTATAAACCATAAAATTTCGGTTGTCTTCATCATCCGGTCCTTTTTTCTTTCGAGCCATAGCAAACCACCTCAAATAAATCAATAACGATTTAGTCCAAGTCCAAAGTCAAAAAAGTCCGTGATAGTCAAAAAAAAATTATCCGATAGCTCTTTAAATTTTAAAAAGAAGGCATAAATAAAAAGAATAAAAAATTCAGATAACGAATAAAGCATATTCCGACATAGAATTTAAGTCAATGCCGGACGGCAACTTATCCTCAAAAAATTATTATTTGACAAGAAGATACAAACTAAAATCAAAAAAAAATAACAATGAGAAAAAGAAGATGAACAACATCCGAAGCCTAAGAGAAAAACAACATATATCAGCGAAAGAACTTGGACGAGCCATAGGAAAATCGCAGCCCACCATCAGCAAATGGGAAAACGCCCCACAATTGCGCTATGAGCAGGCTAAAAAAATCGCTGATTATTTCAAGGTTTCAATTTATGAAGTGACTGGCCAAAAAAACGAAGAATATCTCCAAGATATTGCCCCAACCATGGTGGCATTAGACATCCTGTTTTTTCAAAACGGAGAGAAAAAAATTATCGGAAAACAAATAATACCAACCAAAATTTTACAAGAATATACCCTCACCGCTCCTCATAACATCAAAATCATCCGCATCAACCAAGAAGCCATGAAACCCACAATCAATATTAATGACATGATTTGGATTGATACCTCATACAAATTTCCCAACAGCGATGGTATTTATCTCATAAATATCGGCAACACCCCCATGCTAAAAAGAATACAGATAAAACCATTCGAAAATTCCGCCATTATAAAATCAGACAATCCGCAAGACGAAACATTTATCTACCCAAACTATCATCAATTATCTGTTTTAGGAAAAGTAATTTTTCACCTCCAAAAGCTCTAAAGCTGTGGATAAGGGAATTGATTTTAATTCATCGAATTGATACGATTATTCGTTTTCTGAATATTTAAAAAGGACGCGAATATGAATAAGATTTCGACGGACTACTTTTCTTTTCCTGCCGTAAGCAGCCTAAAAAAAGCTTATAAAGAATACATAAATAAACGCAACCCTTATATTGAACATTTTAAAAGCGACGATGAAGATGTGATTGTCGATGAAGAACAAAACATCATCATTCCGCTTAGTTATGACGACAAACAACGCGAAGCTGAGATGGAACTTTTATACGACAACGACGGCTGGTTTGACGAGTTGGTACACGACAGCCCACTCCGAGAAGATGTGACCGAGGTAATCCGAACCATCCTAAAAGATTTTACATGCCACTAAAAAAAATCAGCTCTTTAATGAGCTGATTTTTTTAGTTCCTTACTTTGAGGAAAGAACAATCTCATCGATTATCATTTTATAATAATTTTTAATGTCATCGCTTTGAGCCTTTTCAAAACGGCTTTTTGCCTCATCAAACGTCATTTCTTCATAGGCATGAACCACTTCTGAAGAAATAGAACACACATCTTGCGCAATATCGGCCACACCACCTTGAACAAAAAAGCGTTTAACAACACGGTTATCAGCATCAAGAGCCTTCACCTGACCATTGCGTAATAAAAGATATGTCGGCGCCCTGTCAGGCAAGACCGTCAAATCACCGGCCGCTGCCGGAACAATAATTTTCTCGGCCTTAACCTCTGAAAACTGCGACACCGGACGCATAATCTTTAACACAACACTCATGAATCAAAACTCCTGAAAAGCCGACGCCTCCTAGTTTGAGATTTAATCTTTTTCCAAGAGGCTCCGACACAAACCCCATTAAGCCGCTTTTTCAGACTCTTTCATCTTCTTGGCTTTTTCCAAAACATCTTCTATGGTTCCAACCATATAGAAAGCTTGCTCTGGAATATCATCATATTTTCCTTCCAAAATTCCCTTAAAGCCTTTAATCGTATCTTCGAGTTTAACAAACACACCCGGCGTACCGGTAAAGACTTCAGCCACATGGAACGGCTGAGAAAGGAATTTTTGAATCTTACGAGCACGAGCCACAGTAAGTTTATCTTCTTCAGACAACTCATCCATACCCAAGATGGCAATAATATCTTGCAAAGACTTATACTTTTGCAACACCTCTTGAACCGAACGAGCAACCTGATAATGCTCCTCACCAACCACATCAGGAGAAAGCACACGGCTGGTTGAATCAAGCGGGTCAACCGCCGGATAAATACCAAGCTCGGCAATCTGACGAGAAAGCACGGTTGTCGCATCAAGGTGAGCAAAGGTCGTAGCCGGTGCCGGGTCGGTCAAGTCATCGGCCGGCACATAAACCGCCTGAACAGATGTAATAGAACCATTTTTTGTTGAGGTAATACGTTCCTGCATAGCCCCCATATCCGTACCCAAAGTCGGCTGATAACCAACGGCGGAAGGAATACGTCCGAGCAAAGCCGAAACTTCAGAACCAGCTTGCGTAAAACGGAAGATGTTATCAATAAAGAGCAACACATCTTGATGTTCTTCATCGCGGAAATATTCAGCTTGGGTTAAGCCAGTCAAAGCAACGCGAGCACGCGCTCCGGGAGGTTCATTCATCTGACCATAAACCAGCACGGTCTTTGACTTATCGCCTTTAAGATCAATAACGCCGGAATCAATCATTTCATGATAAAGGTCATTTCCTTCACGAGTGCGTTCACCCACACCGGCAAAAACCGAATAACCACCATGTCCCATACCAATATTGGTAATCAACTCTTGAATCAAAACCGTTTTACCAACACCGGCACCACCGAACAAACCGATTTTACCACCTTTGGCATAAGGCTCAAGCAAGTCAATAACCTTAATACCGGTTGTCAAAATCTCTGTTTCGGTAGATTGATCGGTAAAAGAAGGTGCTTCACGGTGAATCGGCAATTCCATTTTAGCTTTTAACGGTCCGCGATTATCAACCGGCTCACCGATAACATTGATAATACGTCCTAACATTTCCGGTCCGACAGGAACTCTAATCGGGTTACCGGTATTAACCACAGGCAAACCGCGCACCAAACCATCTGTTGTATCCATAGCGATGCAACGAACAACACCTTCGCCTAAGTGTTGAGCAACTTCCAACACCAACTTATTTCCGTGGTTGTCACATTCCAAAGCCGTTAAAATATTTGGCAACTCATCAACATTTTCAAATTTAACGTCAACAACCGCACCGGTAACCTGGGAGACATGCCCCAAAGCATGAGCATCCTCAAGTTTAACAACCTTAGCCTTAGCGGTTGTCTTTTTAGGAGTCTCAGCTTTAACCGTTACCTCTTTTGCGGCCGTTGTTTTTTTAGCCGATGATTTTAGAGTTTTTTTCTCTGTCATAAACATTCTCCAAACATTAAAAACCGATTATAATAATTCAATAAAACTAAATCGCCTCGGCACCGGAAATAATCTCGGTCAATTCGGTAGTAATCGCCGATTGACGAATACCATTATAGCGAAGCGTTAATTTTGAAATCATATCCGTCGCATTGCGAGTTGCATTATCCATCGAAGCCATACGCGCGCCCTGCTCTGAAGCCTGTGCCTGAACAAAAGTATTGAACATTTGCGCTTTAACCATCATGATTAACAGCCCGTCAAGTAAAACTTCTTTTTCAGGTTCATAATCATAGAAAGCGTCACCGGCCATATTAATTGGCATCGTTTGTTCATCGCTTACAACTTCAGGAAAAGAGGCCGGCAAAAACGGACGAGATTTTGTTTCGCGACTAATTGCGGAGATAAAAGAGCTGCTGACGATTTCAATTTTATCATACTCTCCGGCCTCAAAAGCTTTAAGGATAGGATGTAAAATCTCAACCGTTTCATCAAAATCAGCACCTTTGCGAGCAATTCCTTCATAAGATTGCACGATAAGTTCAGCATAACGACTTTTAAGAATATCGCGAGCTTTTTTACCAATACAAATAAGCTTAACAGATTTTCCTTCGGCTTCAAGCTCTTTGATACGTTGACTAGCTGCCCGAGCAACATGAGCATTATAGCTGCCGCATAAACCTTTGTCAGAAGAAATAACAATTAACAGATAGTTTTTATCGGCACCTGTTCCGGTTAACAAAGCCGGAACAGCAAAAGAAATTCCTTTTGTTTGTTCTTCTTGCTTCAAATCAAAGGCAACGCGCTGCGCGCCACGAAGCAAAGATTCGTAGTACGCAGAGCTTTTACCGATAAGACCTTGGGCACGACGCAATCCGGCGGCCGCTACCATCTTCATGGCTGAAGTAATTTTTTTGGTAGACTTAATCGCCTCAATGCGCGTCCTTAATTCTTTCAAGCCGGCCATGATTATTCCTTACGCTGCTTGTTCTTGGTTAGCAAATTCCTGAGTAAACTTTTCAAAGAAAGCGGTCAGCTTCTTATCAAGCTCATCAGAAATAACCTTGGTGTTGCGAATTTCTTCCAAAAACTCCGGATAGTTTGCTTTAACATCAGCCAAAGCCTGAGCTTCAAAAGCTTTAACATCAGCCACAGCTATCGAATCAAGGAAGCCGCGCACACCGGCAAAAATCGAAATGACCTGATCTTCCACACTCATCGGATGATAAACCGGCTGTTTCAACAATTCAGTCAAACGCTCACCACGAGCCAAGAGCTGTTTTGTTGCCGGATCCAAATCGGAAGCAAACTGAGCAAAGGCCGCCATTTCACGATATTGAGCCAAGTCAAGTTTGATTTTACCGGCCACCTGCTTCATGGCTTTAATCTGAGCGGCAGAACCAACACGGCTAACAGAAATACCAACATTAACCGCCGGACGCACACCTTGATAAAACAGCGAGCTCTCCAAAAAGATTTGACCATCCGTAATTGAAATAACGTTTGTCGGAATATAGGCCGAAACGTCACCGGCTTGGGTTTCAATAACCGGCAAAGCGGTCAAAGAACCAGCCCCGAGTTCGTCACTCATCTTAGCGGCACGTTCCAACAAACGAGAGTGCAGATAGAACACATCTCCCGGATAAGCCTCACGCCCTGGCGGACGACGAAGAAGCAAAGACATCTGACGATAAGCCGTCGCTTGCTTCGATAAGTCATCATAAAAGATGGTTGCATGCATTCCGTTATCGCGGAAATACTCACCCATTGCACAACCTGAATAAGGAGCAATATACTGCATCGGTGCCGGATCAGAAGCCGTAGCGGCCACCACAATGGTATAATCCATGGCGCCATAATCTTTCAAGGTTTGAACAACGCGAGCCACGGTTGAGCGTTTTTGCCCAACGGCAACATAGATGCAATACATTTTATCTTTTTCAGACTTTGCGGCATCATTAATTTTTTTCTGATTAATAATGGTGTCTACGATAATAGAGGTTTTACCTGTCTGACGGTCACCGATGATTAATTCACGTTGTCCCCTTCCGATAGGAATAAGAGAGTCAACGATTTTCAAACCGGTCTGAACAGGTTCATGAACACTACGGCGAGCAACAATACCCGGAGCTTTAATTTCAGAGTTGCTATACTCTTTGGCTTTAATGGCACCTTTGCCGTCTATGGGCTCACCCAAAGCATCGACCACACGCCCCAAGAGCTCTTTTCCAACCGGAACGCTCACGATTTTATCGGTACGTCTGACCGTATCGCCCTCTTTAATATCCTCATCGGAACCAAAGATAACAACACCGACATTATCCTCTTCCAAGTTAAGAGCCATACCTTTGACGCCGGATTCAAATTCAACCAATTCATTTGCCTGAACTTTATCCAAACCATAGACATGGGCAATTCCGTCACCAACGGACAAAACCTTACCAACCTCAGCCACGTCAAGCGTCACTTTGGCATTAGTGATTCTATCCTTAATGATGGAAGAAATTTCGCTGGCAACTACAGACATTATTGTCCACCTTTCATTATTGATTCCAAACGATTTAATTTTCCTTTGAGTGAATCATCAATCATATCTGAGCCGAAAGATACGGTCAGGCCGCCCAAAATTTCGGGCTTAATGACATAATTCACCAGGACATCTTTTTTAAGAAAAGCCTTAAGATTATCTTGAAGAGCTTTATCCTGAGCGACAGAAAGCTCTTTCACGGTTTCAACCGAAACTTCAACAATATTATGCTTTTGCAAATATAAATGACGATAAGCTTTCAAAATGAGTTCAAACTCAGAAAAACGATTATTTTCAGCCATAACATTAAGGCAACGCAATGTTTCGGGAGCAAGTTTCAGTTTTTCAGCGACCTCTTTTAGAGCTGCTTTTTTATCATTAATCTCCCACAAAGGATTCGCGAGCATAACGATGGCCTGACGATATCCCGAAGCCTGATCCAGCAACAAATCAATGTCGCGAATAACGGCCTTTGCATCACCATCTTGCAAAGCTCCCTGGAAAAGAGCTTTGGCATAAGTTGTAGCAATTTTAATTTTAGATTCTTTTTTCACGAGCAAACTCTGAATACTGATTAGGTTAAATCTGCCAAAGACTATAACCTGAAATTATTTCTATTTTATTAAGATTCATAAAATCGAAAATCGAAATTTCAACTCACGCACAAGAAAACAATAAGTTTCAATAAAAATCATACAATTAGATTAAAAAGAAAAGAATAAGATTTAACTTTTATATTACATAAAGGAGTAAGGATCAATATCCACCTCAACACGCACCCGAGGAGAATGAGGCACGCGCGAAAGCCATGTCCGAATAACTTCTTGGATATTAATAGTTCGCGCGGTTTTGAGCAGCAAGCGAAAACGATATTTTCCGCGCAGCATAAAGATTGGCGCCGGAGCCGGACCAAGCGTGGTAATCATATCGGTATTTGGGGCACATTTTCCAAGAGAAACGGCTGTTTTTTCAACCATATCCTGATTATCTCCGGAAACAATCAGCGCCGCTAATTTTCCAAAAGGCGGCAACTTAAGCAACCGCCGGCTCTGCTTTTCAAGCTCAATAAAAGAAGAACGATTGTTGTCTAATAAGGCTTTCAAGACCGCATTTTCAGGATAAAGCGTTTGCAAATAGACCACACCTTTTTTAGCACCGCGACCGGCACGACCAGAAACCTGAGAAAGCAGCTGATAAGTCCGCTCTGAGGCGCGCAAGTCACTTCCCATCAACCCCAAATCCGCATCAACGATTCCCACCACGGTCAAACTCGGAAAATTATGCCCTTTGGCTAGAATTTGCGTTCCGATAAGAATGTCAATTTCATGATTTTCCATCTTGCGAATAACTTCCGAAACCTCGGAAAGAGTTGAGGTAATATCGCTGGACAAGATACCGATTCGCGCCATTGGAAAACGCTTTGAAACTTCTTCAGCAACCCGCTCCACCCCAGGGCCGCAAGCGGTAAGCCCCTCTTCAGAGCCGCAAGACGGACAACGAGAAGGAATTGATGTTGTATAACCACAATGGTGACAAATCAACGACTTTGTTTTGCGATGCTCGGTCAACCAAGAAGTACAGTTCGGACATTGGATTCGGTGCCCGCAATCACGACAGATTGTTAAAGGTGCATACCCGCGCCGATTCAAAAAGAGCATAGACTGCCCGCCGATTTCAAGATTATCGGCCAAGGCTTTAACCAAAGTCGGTGATAACCATGCCACCGACATTTGCCCTTTATCATTCGGAAATTTTTGCGGCTTATCTTTTTTAAGATCGATAATTTTTACGGTCGGCAAAACCGCTTCGGCAAAACGAGAGGTCAATTTAACGCTGTCATATTTTCCCGATTCGACATTACAAATTGTTTCCAAATCCGGCGTCGCGGTCGATAAAATCAGTGGAATTTGCTCCATCTTGGCACGCACGACCGCCATATCGCGCCCTTGATAATTGACCACATCTTCTTGCTTGAACGACGCATCATGACTTTCATCAATAACAATCAAGCCCAAATCGGCATAAGGCAAAAACAAAGACGAGCGCGCTCCGACCACAACCTTAGCCCGATTCTCAATAATTCCTTTCCATGTATCGATTCTCTCGCGTGTACCTAAGGCCGAATGCCAGCAAGCCGGCTTAACGCCAAACCGCTTTTCACTTTTCAAAACGACCAAGCCATTGCGTGGTTAAAGAGATTTCAGGCACCATGATTAAAACCTGCTTACCTTGCGCCAAGGCATCGGCCACGGCTGCAAAGTAAACCTCGGTCTTACCCGAACCGGTCACCCCGTCAAGCAAAGTCACCGAAAACCCCTGCCCGACTTTTGAACAAAGCAAATCAGCCGCATCTTGCTGCTCAGATGTCAAATTCACTTTTGAAAAATCAGGATTCGGAGTACCAAAATCACGTTTCAGAGCCACCACCTCCGGCACCAACACACCGGCATCAATCATGGTTTTAATCACCATTTGCCCAACACCGGCACCTTTGGCAATTTCTGCACGCGTGTAAGGATAATGCCGCAACAAATCCATCACTCTCCAGCGCGCATCAGAGTTTTTAAGCTTCGCCTCGGCTAAAGTTTTGCCCGAAAGTTTGTAAAGCGTCGTTGTTTTATCATCATCAAACACGGCTTTAACACTCAGCACCATTTTTAGCACCAAGCCCAAATAAGCCATATTATAGTTTGCCACAAAGGCCACAAACGTCATCAACGCGGCAGACAAAGGCGGCATATCAATTTTTGAGATAATCGGCTTAATTTTAGCCAGCGGCAAATCCGAATTTTTTCCAAGCTTCCAGACCACACCGACCAAAACTTCACGCCCAAACGACACACGAACCATCTCGCCGAGAGCCACATCGCCCTCGACTTGATAGTCAAACACATCATTAAACGGCAGCGGAAGCAAAACGCCGACAATCATGAAAAACCTCGCAAAAAAATTTATCAAAGTATAAAACAAAAGAAGCAAAGAACCAAGCGTAATCTCACTTTTCCGCAAACACTTTTTTAACCAAAACGAGATAGAATAAACTTATGAAACAAGAAATAAAATATAATACCGACAATGAGTTAAAAGCCAAGATTGAGAAATGGCTTGAAGAATTGAGCGCGGAGCGCCGCTATTCACCGCACACGATAGATGCCTACGCGCGTGATTTGTCATTCTTTACCGAATTTTTCGAAACACCGCTAAACTTAAAAAAACTAAGCCGACTTGATGTCAAAGACTTCAGAGCTTATATCAGCCGTCGTGCCGCCAAACATTTAAGCAAAAGCTCTCTAGCGCGAGAAATTTCAACTCTAAGAAGCTTTTTCCGCTGGCTAGATAAAAATGATATTGTTAAAAACACCGCCATAGATGTGATTAACTCCCCCCGACAAGATAAAATACTTCCGCGTTCCCTAGATGTGTCAGAAGCTTTTGAACTGTTGAATGAATCACCCAACTTTTCTAAAAAAAGCTGGACGGGCCTCCGCGACCGCGCCATTTTCACATTACTTTACGGCTGCGGCCTACGAATATCAGAGGCCTTGTCCCTAAATTTCGGTGATATTGAACCAAGCACTCAGCTTTTAAGAATTACCGGTAAAGGCAATAAAACAAGATTAGTTCCGATACTTTCTGAGGTTATTGACACCATCACCGCCTATATCAACGAATGTCCTTATAATTTCAAACAAGGAGACGCCCTATTTTTAGGCACACGCGGCGAACGTCTAAGTCCGCGCATCATACAGCGCCAAATGCAAAAGATAAGAGCTTATCTCGGTTTGCCGGATAATTTAACGCCCCATGCTCTGAGGCATTCCTTTGCCACACATTTACTGGCCGAAGGCACTGACCTGCGCTCCATTCAAGAGCTTTTGGGCCATGCCTCATTAACCACCACCCAGCGCTATACGGATGTTGAAATTGAAACCTTGCAAAAAGAATATCGCAAAGCACGGCTTCTTGATGATAAATAACCTTCTTAATAAAAAATCCTAACCGGACAGCTAAGGTATAAAAAACAAAAAAAGCCGGCGGAAAACATTTTCTCCGCCGACACTTTACTTTTATGAAAAAAAAACAAACGAGAAATTACTTCAATTTTTTCTCAACGAACTCTTCGTGTTTTTTAGACTTCTTGTCATATTTTTTCAAAGTCAATTTCTCCGGATGAGTTCTCGGATTTTTTTCAGCAAGATAAAAAGTGCCGGTACCGGCAGTGCTTTCCAATTTAACTTTAACTTTTACTGCTTTAGCCATTTTCAATACTCTTTTCTAAAAGATTACAAAACAAACATTTGAGCGTACTATACATAAAATTAGGTGAATGTCAACCCTAATTTTACAAAAAAGGCTATTTTGCCTTCAGATTCGTCAAAAGGAAGGCAACAGCCAAGTCAATATCAATACGTCGATCGCCGCGCACTTCTCTCGGACAAACCGAAAATTCTTGCATAACCACATCAAGAGTTGCCGAGTCTTTAGCACGATACAAGCAAATATCAGGAAAAAGCCCCACACCGTTTATCTTTTTACCTGACGGAGAAAAGATATAAGCATTGGTCAACAGCATTTTATTGTCATCGGGCAACGAAACAACATTTTGAGCAGTTCCTTTCCCAAAGGTCTGAGTTCCCCAAACGGTTGCCAACGCATTTTCCTGCATGGCTGCGGCAAAGACTTCAGCGGAAGACGCCGTCTCGGCATCAACCAAAACCACCATCGGCACACCGGCAATAACACGGCTATCCTCCGCCATAAAGACAGATTTTTCACCTTGTCGATTCTGTGTAACGGCAATAACCCCATAGTTCATAAACAAACGTACGGTATCAAGAGCGGCTGATAAGGCGCCTCCCCGACACCCCCGCAAATCAAAAATAATGGCTTGAAGCTCAGCCTGATATTGCATCAAAGCATTTTTAACATTTTGCGGCGTTATTCGGGTAAAGGTTTTAATTTTAACATAAAGAATACCATCATCAAGCATCCGCGCGGCAAAATCGCGAGAAAAGCGCAACTTTTCATCATCAGGAAACAGAGCGGATAAATACCTTGAATGTGCATCAAGAGATGAAACTGCTTGTTTCAACATAACATCTGTCAGCTCAAAATCTTTACTTTTAATAAGAGGAGAAGCCTCTTTAGCCGCATCGGTTGCTTTCAAAATAAGCCGAACCCAAGCCTCGGCCTCAAATTGCTTTTGATAAGAAGGCTTTTGGATGCTACGAAAAACTTTTGAGTTATAATAAAGGGTTACGCGCGATTTATCATCCGCGACAATAAGTTTTGGATCAAGCAGAGACAGCCCCTTTAGCGCGGAGATAGAAAAAGAATCATAATCGGTCTTTCCCAGAAAAGAATCATGTACCGAGGTTAAAACCTCAGTCAGCAAAGCACGATTATCAGCACGCGCCTCACCGGCAGCACACCAAAGACACAAACTTAAAACAAAAAAAACAACCCGCCGCATAGAACCTCTACAAACAAATAGACTTATATTCTATGTAGCGGATAAGATAAAAAGACGCAAGCCCGTAAAGCAAACAATCCACCAATCATTTAAGAACGGCAACCAAAGGAGCATGGTCGGAAGGTTTATCATCGGCACGTGTTTGACGGTCAACAAAACACGTTTCCAAACGATCAACCGCTTTAGGCGAAAGCATCAAATAATCGATTCGCATACCTTGATCGGCAGCCAAAGCACTTCCGGCATAATCCCAATAGGTATAGCCTGCCTCATGTGGATTAAGGCAACGATACGCATCATAATATCCAAGATATTCAAGAGCTTTGAAGCGTTGTTTCACTTCTTCTCTGAACAAAGCGTTGTGGCGAAACTCCTCAGGATTATAAACATCAAAATCGGTTAAAATCACATTATAATCTCCGCCCAAAACAACGTTTTTTCCACTTTTAAGCAAATCCGCCGCCCGAGCATAAAACGCATTCATCCACTTGAGTTTATAGGTAAATTTCGACTCATCATCAGGATTATTATAAGGAGGATTACCGTTCGGCAAATACAACGACGCGGCTCGAACAGCCTCACCTTCAACCATAACATCGGCTTCGATATAACGCGCGTTTTCATCGTCAAAATCAGGCAACCCTTCAACCACATTCAAAATTTTGTGCGGACTAAGCAATGCCACGCCGTTATAGCTTTTTTGGCCAATAAACTTAGCATTATAACCGGCAGAATTAAGCTCAAACAGCGGAAAATCATTAAAAACACATTTAAGTTCCTGCAACATCAGAATATCAGGCTTTTCTCGCGCCAAAAACTTGAGCAGATTCGGTAAACGCGCGTTTATAGAATTAACGTTATAAGTAGCAACTTTCATATTTTAACCTTTAATAAATGATAATTGATTATAAAACAATTAAAGCAAAAAGAAAGGAAAAAAGCGATGAAATTAGCAAGTTATGCCACCAAGGCCGAAAACAGCAAAGGAAGGATGTACCCTGATTTTCCGATAACAAATCGCTCTCCGTTTCAAAGAGACCGAGACAGACTGATTCATTCGGCCTCATTCCGAAGATTAGACGGCAAGACCCAAGTTTTTGCTTACCATGAAGGACGAAACTATCGCACACGCTTAACCCACAGCATTGAAGTATCGCAAATCACCCGCACGCTGTGCAAAAGCCTTAATTTAAACGAAGAATTAGGAGAAGCGGTTGCTTTAGCGCATGATTTGGGCCATTCACCGTTCGGTCATGCCGGCGAAAGAGCCCTGCAAAATTCTATGAAAAACTTCGGCGGATTTGATCATAATATAAATTCGCTTAAAATTATCACCAAGCTGGAAGAACGCTATCCCGAATTTCCAGGGCTTAACCTCACCTGGGAAACCATAGAAGCCACGGTCAAACACCATGGTCCAATGAAAAAAATAGAGTCGCAATACTTAAAAGACTTCAACAAAAAATTTGATTTGGATTTAAAAAATTACCCTTCCCTTGAAGGCCAGGTCGGAGCCATAGCCGATGACATTGCTTATAACAATCATGACATAGATGATGGCTTCCGCGCCGGATTTTTCACACTAGAACAATTAAGAGAGCTCCCCTTTATTGATAAAATCGTCAGCGAGTTTAACAAAAAATATCCCAACGTCACCAATCCCGAAATCAAAATTTATGGCGTTACCAGAAACCTCATCGCCCAAATGATATTCGATGTTATGGCCAATGCCAAAAACAACATAAAAACTTATAAAATAGAAACACCGGAAGACGCTCGCAAACAAAAGTTGTTCATCATCGACTTTTCAGAGTCGATGAAACAAAACATCAAAGCGTTAAGATGTTTTCTTAAAGAAAATTTTTATACCACGACACCGATTGCTCGTATGGACATGAAATCCCAAAGACTTGTTGAAGAACTGTTTGATTTATTTATGAACAATCCCAAACTTCTGCCAATGGATATCCGAAAGAAACTTCCCACAAACGATAAAGACAAGGAACTCGCGGAAACAATCTGTGATTACATAGCCAACATGACCGACATTATGGCCATAGAAGAACATACACGGCTTTTTGACCCGAATACGAGATTTTAAGGACCGTTAAGGGATTATAAATTATTTCGATACTATACTGACAAAAACGAAATCTAACAAAGAGGATATAGAGACCATGTTTCAAGAATTTCCGGAAGACAACACAAGTGACAATTACTTGAATGAACGCCGTCAAAAAATAGCTGAAGAAGGTTTTCTGAACTATGAGGAACAGCGCAACGATTTAAAACGGTCTCGAAGCGTCTTTATCGGTGCCGTATCAGGATTAGCTCTCGCCGCCGTTGTAGGATGGTTTGCTTTATCACCACGCTACGCGGTAGAAAATGCGGCTCAAATACCGACCATTCGTCGTCCGCAAACAGCCGTAAAAGTCAAACCGGAAAATCCGGGTGGCATGGAAATTCTAAATCAAGACAAAACAGTCTATGACATCATTGAAAAAGAACCACAAAAGGCTGAGGTAGAAAGCGTTTTACCGCCACCAGAGCAACCGATTCTACCAACAATTACAGCCTCGGCAGAACCAACCAATACGGCCATGGCTCCGATTGAAGAAACCAAAACAGTCGAAGAAGCTGCCGTAAAATCACTTTCAGAACCAAAAACCGTTGTCAATGAACAACCGGAAATAAAGCTTCCCACCATAAAAGAAGCCTCAATCGAAAAAAATGAAGCAAAAGAAATTAAAGCGCCCAAAGACATCAAAGCGGCTGAACAACCTATTGCGGCTAAACCCACAACAGCGGTATCAAAATCAACCGCAAGCATATTAGAAAATATTGCTCAGGATAAAACACCGCAAAAAGAAGTTAAAGCCGCAACAGCACAAGGAGGAGATTGGCAAGTACAAATCATGTCATCACCCAACAAAAAAGCCGTTGATGGCGCATGGAGCGGGCTCGTCAAGAAACATCCCCAGCTGGCTTCAGAACCTCATGAAGTTGAAACCGCGGATTTAGGAGCTAAAGGAACCTACTATCGCCTCAAAGCCGGTGCTTTTTCAAGCCGCGAAGGTGCAGATAAATTATGCAATTCAATCAAGGCTCAAGGCGGAAGCTGCATTGTAAAGAAAAAATAAAATGAACTTATTAATACAAACAGGTGTCACGTTTATACCGGCCATGATAGCCATTATTGCCCATGAAATTGCTCATGGTTGGATGGCGAACAGGCTCGGTGACGACACCGCCAAAAGAGCGGGACGCTTATCCTTAAATCCCCTCAAACACCTTGATATGGTTGGCACCATTATTCTTCCGGTACTTTTGATAATGGCACATACAGGTATTATTTTTGGCTGGGCAAAGCCGGTTCCGGTTAATTACCACAACTTAAGCAAACCCAAAAGAGACATTATATTAGTAGCCTCGGCCGGAATATTGATGAACATCTATTTGGCAATCATCGGAGCATTGATGAGTTATCTATGTTCCTTTATACCCTCACCCAATATACAGCTTTTTTGTGCCGTATTTTTTATCAACTTTATGATATTTAATATCATACTTGCCGTATTTAATGCCATACCAATTCCGCCGTTAGATGGGTCAAAAATTTTGTTTGGCTGGTCTCAAAAAAGTTGGGCTCAAAAATATGTAAACGCCGAACGAGAAGGCATGATAGCTATAATCGCGCTTGCTTTTGTTATTCCGCTATTTTTGCAAAAGCTTGGCATAAATTTTGATATTTTCGGCTGGTATATCCGAAACGTCACACAAAAAATCAGTTCAATACTAATGTAGGCCAAGAATGACAAAAGAAATCGGAGCGGCACTTTTATCCTTATCAGGCCCACGCATAACCTCGCAAGAAAAAGAGCTAATAAAGAGAGCCAATCCTCTAGGCTTTTGCTTTTTCGGTCGAAACATAGAAAACAAAAAACAACTTCAAAATCTCACCCAAGAAATCAAAGATTTGCTGGAAAGAGAAGATATTATTTTTGCCATAGATCAAGAAGGTGGACGTGTCAGACGTCTTCATGAACCGGAATTTTCATCTTACGCCAGTCAGCAAACCATAGGTCGCCTTTATTCGGAAAAATCCCCCGAAGCCGCTAAAGAAGCGGCGCGTCTGCATGCCGCTCTTATCAGCAAAGATTTAAAACAATGCGGTTTAAACATGAACTTAGCTCCAGTTCTAGACCTTGGGCATAAAGAAACCACGCCAGCTGTAGCCAGTCGCTGTTTTTCATCTTCCGCTTTAATTGCAAGCGAACTCGGAAAAATAATGGTTGATGAATATATCCAAAACGGGATAATCCCCTGCATAAAGCATCTCCCCGGACATGGTCGTGCTGCCGTAGATCCACATCTTGATTTACCGTTTATCGCCCTCTCTCTAGAAAAGCTAGATGAAGATTTTACACCCTTCAGAAAATTAAACACGTCACCTTGTGGCATGACAGCCCATATTGTCGTCAAAGCAATAGATAAAGACAATCCGATAACCTTGAGTGCCATAGGCATAAAAGAAATTATAAGAAACAGAATTGGCTTCAAAGGTTTTTTATTTTCAGATGCCATAGAAATGCATGCCTTAAAAGGCAGCCTTACAGAACGCGGTTTAAAAAGTTTAGAAGCCGGATGCGATGCTTATTGCTATAGCCGCGGCAAATTAGAAGAACTCCAAGAGCTCAGTGAGACGTTGCCACCGCTAAGTCCAAAGAGTCTTAAACGCTTTTCAGAATTAAAAAAAATATTAAACAACAAACCATTAGCCTTAGACACGACCGCTCGTTCGCGTTACGAAAAGCTTCTAAACGCAATTACCCCCTATGAAGAAAGTTACGATTCAACGCTTGTCCTAATGGAAATGAGTAAATAATAAATTATTTCAAGACATTAATTCATTTTTTTATAGCATTTTATAAATAAACGTGATAAGATGATAAAAGAAAATCAGAACCACGGAGAGTGCTATGAATATATCCGCTACCAGAAGAGTAACCGGTTCATCAAGCACGAGAAAGGCCTCAAACTCCCGTGCGAGTAAGAGTACAAGCGCTTTCAATGCTAATGAACAGAATGTTGAAATGATAGATGTCTCCAACAAAGTGCAGGTTAACGCTGACACTTATGATGATGAGCGCGGTCAAAAAAACAAAGAAAAGCCCTCAAAAGAAAAAGATGATAAAAGCTTAATAAGCCAAAACACCTATGTCCCCGGAGCCGTCGAGGCTCTAACGGCTGATGGTGTTTATGACGGCTCAAGCTCGGCCGGACGAAGCCAAAACCAAAAAGTCGGAGTTTACCACACCAACCAAAACATTTATGATAGGGAAGAAAACGCCGAACTTGACCGCTATTACAACGAAAACTATGTTAAACATTTATACGAAAAAAACGAACCTCTGGAAGAGATTGACGAACTGGTATAAAAAAAGCTCCCGAAATGGGAGCTTTATCAAACCTGGGGCGAACGATCGGGCTCGAACCGACGACAACCGGTACCACAAACCGGGGCTCTACCAACTGAGCTACGTTCGCCATCAGCGACAAAACTTATTTACATACAAACAACAAAAAAGTCAAGCATAAAAAATGCAAAATCATGAAAATTTATCATTCTAAAATTAACCCTTTATTTTCTTTTTAAGATTTACAATAACGCAAATCATAAAAAACGGGAAATTAAGAATTTATGATATATTTATGGAAAACACTTTCTAAGCAAATAAGTCTTGCCCTTATTGGCGCAGCATTTTGTGTTATAAGCAGCACACCGGCTCAAGCCGATGTGTCATCAATTATGATTGACGCCCAAACCGGAGAAGTTTTATCGGCACAACGAGCCGATAAGTTAAGATATCCGGCCTCATTAACCAAATTGATGACCTTATACATTGCCTTTGATGCACTAGAAAGAGGCATTATAAAGATGGATGATGAACTTCCCGTCTCACGCAAAGCGGCCAACCGCTCTCCCTCACGTCTAGGACTTAAACCTGGCAGTAAAATCACGGTTAGAAAAATAATTGAAGCCCTAATTGTCAAATCAGCAAACGATTGCGCAACGGTATTAGCAGAAGGTCTCGGTTATTCGGAAGAAAACTTTGCCAAAACGATGACCCTAGTAGCCAAAGAGCTGGGTATGAAGAACACAACATTTAAAAACGCCTCGGGACTTCCAAACAGACAACAAAAAACCACCGCTCGCGACATTGCACTTTTAGCCGCAGCGATGTATCACCATTTTCCACAATATTATGATTTATTTTCTCTGCGCAAATTTTCCTATCAAGGCAAAACCTATTACACGCACAACCACATCTTAAAAAATTTTGAAGGAGCTGACGGCATGAAAACGGGTTTTACGAACGCCGCCGGCTATAATATTGTAACCTCAGCTCAACGAGATGGCCAACGCGTGATTGCCGTAACGATGGGACATAACACACTCAAAGCACGCGATAAAAAAGTTGCCCAAATGATGGAACAAGGTTTGACCAAACTAGCCTTAAACAGCAAAATGGAAAAAGCAAATCTTTATGCAGAAATCTTAAAAGAACAGAAAAAACCTCAAGACATCGAAAAACAATTGGCTGACAACAAAACGACCAACCTTGACAATGACACGGAAGAAGAAAATGCTAATCCGCAAATTGAACAAGGAAGTGCAGACACGGAACAAACAATTGCGGCCATTGAAAAAGAGCTGGAAGCACAGCCCAGTTGGGACATACAAGTCGGAGCCTTTTCAAACTATGCCAAGGCTCGCCAGTATGCCCAAAAGATACAAACCAAACAATTCAAAGATTGCAAAGAATGCGAGATAAAAGTTGAAGCCGCCGAAAGCGCCTCCGCCATTATCTATCGAGCCAAAATCATTGGTTTTGAAAAAAATGATGCTGATAAAGCATGTAAGCGTTTGAAAAATGCAAGCATATCATGTATAGTTGTTAAGAACGATTCGGAAACAACTGTAACAATGGCATCGAGGTAATGACACTTAAAATACCGGCACACAAAGGCCACATAATCGTTGTAAGCAACGAAAAAGGCGGAACAGGCAAATCCACAATATCAATGCATTTAGCCATAACCTTATTACAAGAAGGATATAGCGTAGCTGTTGTTGACTTAGATGGTCGACAAGGCACCTTAAGCAAATACATTGAAAACCGCAAAAAATACTGTCGCGTCAGAAACATTGACTTACCCACCCCGGCTTTATTTACCTATGCCCCACAAGAAGATATTGACTTAATTGAGGCCAGCAAAGAAAATATTAACAACCGCATTGAAGAATTAAGCCGAGAATACGATGCAGTTATTATAGACACACCGGGAACAAAGAACTACTTATTTGAAGAAGCGCACAAACATGCGGACACTTTAATCACCCCAATGAGCGACAGCTTGATTGATTTAAACGTCATGGCCGACATAGATTTTGCTTCTTCGACCATAGGAAAACCCGGACATTACGCCAACTTTATTTGGGAAGTAAAAAAGAAGATGGCCGCGGAGAACCGAGGCTATTTAAACTGGATTGTTGTCGGAAACAAAACCTCAACCTACAATTCCAAGAACAAAAATTTAGTTTTCGACTATCTTGAAAAACTCGGAAAATTATTTGGTTTTCGCTTCACCCCCGGCCTAAAAGACCGCATTATTTACAAAGAGCTGTTTTTAGTCGGCTTAACGGTTTTAGACATGCAACATCCAAAACTTCAGCTCAAAATGACCTTATCGCATTTAGCGGCCAAAAGGGAAGTCAAATCCATAGCCGAATTTATATGTCCGGAAGAATAGAAGATTAAGGAAAAGACATGAAAGAACTAAGCTTTTTAATGTTTATGGTTGGTTTATTTTTTGGTCTGACGGTTTTATGTCGTCGATTAACCAACCCCAATCACCCCGACAGAGCCGCCTTTTTCATTCCTTCACGAATGATGTTTAATTTACTATGGGGAAGTATGTTTTATATTGGCTACGGTCTTCTTATGTTTCCTGATTTTTGGCTTCGCGTCGGCTTGAGCCTCTTAGAAATCATTTTATTAGGCTATACTTTGGTCATGAACGATTTAAGAAAAAAACTTCTATCATCACACATTCCCCCATCACGATTCGCAAAAAAAATTTTTGACCACGCCATCAAAAAACAACAAGAACTTGATAAAAATAACAAAAATTATTCTCGCCGAAAAGCCGCAAAAATATTAGGGCTTGCCGCTTATGATCTTGAAACCGACGAATTGCAGAAAAAAAGAATAGCCGCTCTTGAAACCGCCGCCCAAAACGGCCAAATAGGCCATGAATATCTGCCTGAAATCATCAAGCGCGTCCGCCAAGCCTTACAAAACTAACAAACAGTCAATAAAACAAACTTTTATCTTGTCTTTCAAACACAAAATGGTAAGTTAAGAAAGAGAAAAAAAATAAAAGATAAAAGGAGTCCCGAAATGATACGTACCGTCCAAACCCAGCCCTATTCGGATCAGAAAATGGGAACCGGTGGTTTGCGCAAAAAGACGAAAGTCATGATGCAACCGAACTACTTTGAAAACTTTATCCAAAGCGTATTTAACGCCATCGGCGGCGTTAAAGGAAAAACCTATGTTGTCGGTGGTGACGGACGTTTTTTTAACAAAGAAGCCATCCAAAAGTTTATCAAAATGGCCGCAGCCAACGGCGTTAAAAAACTCATTATCGGGCAAAATGGCTTTATGTCGACACCGGCAGGGTCGAATGTTATGCTAAAAAATCACACGGACGGCGGCTTTATTTTATCAGCCTCACACAATCCCGGTGGCGAAAACGGCGACTTTGGAATAAAATACGCCAACGAAACCGCCGGACAAGTTCCGACCTCAGTCAGTGATAAAATTTATGAAGAATCAAAAAAAATAAGCGAATATAAAATCTGCGACACCCAAGATATTGACTTAAAAAATTTAGGGCATCAAACCCTTGAGGGTATGGAAATTGAAGTCATAGACCCCGTAGCTGATTACGTTGAAATGATGGAAGGGATTTTTGATTTTGACGCCTTAAAAAAACTTTTCAAAAGTGGTTTTACGATTCGCTTTGATGCCATGAATGCAGTTACGGGTCCTTATGCGATTCGCATTTTTGAAGATATCCTAGGAGCGGCCAAAGGTTCCGTTATCCGAGCAACACCATTACCGGATTTCGGCGGATTACATCCGGATCCTAACCTGATTTACGCCAAAGATTTGGTTGATTTCATGTATTCGGATAACGCAACAGATTTCGCGGCAGCCAATGACGGCGATGGCGACCGTAACATGATATTGGGACGCAAATTTTTTGTCACCCCAAGCGACAGCCTGGCCATTTTAACCGATAATTACAAGCTCATTCCGGCATACAAAAACGGCATTTACGGTGTAGCAAAATCGGCAGCCACGTCAACAGCCGTTTGCCGCGTTGCTCAAAAGAATAACATTCCGTATTATGTTGTTCCGACCGGCTGGAAATATTTTGTAAATCTAATGGATTCAAAAAGAATAACGCTTTGCGGTGAAGAAAGCTTTGGGACAGGTTCATCTCACATCCGTGAAAAAGACGGTATTTGGGCGATTCTTTTTTGGTTAAGCATTATTGCTAAGACAGGCAAAACCGTTGAAGAAATCACAAGAGAAAACTGGAAAAAATACGGCCGAAGCTACTATATGAGGTTCGACTACGAAGGCTTAGACACAAGCGTGGCCGATAAATTAATGGCTGATTTGGAAGCCAAACTTCCATCGCTTAAAGGCCAAAAATTCGGAGTATATGAAGTCAAAGAAGCAGCACCGTTCATCTATAATGATCCTGTTGACGGCTCCGTCACAAAGAACGGATTAGTCATTGATTTTACCAATCAGGCCAAAATAACCTACCGCCTATCCGGCACAGGATCAAGCGGAGCAACTTTACGTGTTTATTTGGAACAACCTGATGCGCAACACTTTGACCAAGACACCTTCACCACGCTGCAACCTCTTCTGAAAATTGCATCTGAGGTCGCAGAGATTGAAAAAAGAACAGGTAAGACAAAAGCGGATGTTAATACCTAAAAAATTATACAGCCTTTTTCTTGGGTTGAGTTTAACCATACCGGCAAGTCAAGCACTTGCCGGACTATATGGTTTTACGGAAGGCACACCGCTCAGCCCAAAGGAAAAAATTCTAGATATGCCCTCTCCTCCGGCCAATATTCCCAACTATCGCAACTTAATGCGAGACAATATTGACATGCTGGTTGGTTACGCCCAAGCCCGCAAACCTGATTTTCAGATTATACTTCACGAAGGGGCGGACATATTATACAAAGGCCTTTGGGAATACCACCTAAGTGGCTATAAGAATGCTTTTGCTCAAGGCGAAGACAAATCTGATCCAAGCTTTTTAAGCGAAGACCCCAGCCAAATCCCTGAAGAATATCAATTAAAAAATAACGTTAATGATTCATTTTTCAAAAAAATAGACGCCATATTCTTTAACAATTTATACTGCACACCACGCCGATTAGACAAGGAGCTTTTAAAAACGGGTATCCGTCTAGGCGCCATCAGCCAATGTCCAAACGCAGAAAGCTACGACAAAGCCGTAACGCTATCAGTCAAAGAAAACATTTTATTTTATGGCTTTTTGAATATATCAACAGCCTTTGGCTACATTGCCGGCCAACCCATAATCAACGAAAATGCCAAAAACATTTATACCGTAAAAGAAGCTTCTAACATCTCGTTTTTATTAGACAACAGCCGTTACAAAACCCGAGAAGAATTGATACGAGATGTCAGAAAATCAAACTACGACATTGTTGTTGTTGACCCAATTTTTCACGATGGCAGCATATTCACCCCCGAAGAGGTTGACGCCATGAAATACAAAAAAAGCGGTCAACGGAGGTTAGTCATAGCCCGTCAAAACATCACCGAAGCTTTTGCCAAGGACTATTATTGGCACGAAGAATGGAACAAACGTCCACCTTCATGGATAAAACGAGCCTCTCTGGTCAACAAAGACGGTTACATTGTTGAATATTGGCAAGAAGAATGGAAAAAAATCATATCACAATACTTCAGAGGTATTGTCTTAAGTCGTTATGATGGTGTTTTTCTCACAGGAATTAACAATCACCATTATTTTGAATCTTTAACCCCGCTGGAGTAAAAGAATGAATGAAGTTGAGATTTTAGATATTTCCCGTGAAGCGGTATTCACATTATTAAAAATTGTCACACCGGTATTATTGGTTGCCTTGTTTGTTGGCTTGATTATTGGTATTTTTCAGGCCTTAACTCAAATCCAAGAAATGACCTTAGCGTTTGTCCCCAAAATAATCTGCGTTTTTCTTGCCATAATCATTCTGTTTCCGTTTATGGTTAATCAAATGAGAATGCTGTCAGAAACTTTGTTTGATAAAATAACAAGCGGTGGCTAAAAGAAAAAGATGCAGCAACTTTTACACATAGAAGTTTACAAATATCTGTTGATATTCTTGCGTGTTGGTTCAGCGATTATGCTCATGCCAGGATTTATGACAAGTTATATCAACATGAGATATCGGTTAAGCATCGCCTTAGGAATAAGCGTTGTGCTTTATCCGTTTTTAAATGATATGCTCCCCTCCCCGCCGAGTGATTATTTGGCCAATGTAAAAATATATATGCTAGAAATAACCTACGGCGTTTTCTTTGGCTTAATGATGCAAGTTACTTTCACGGCTTTGAGTCTGGCAGGTAATTTTGCCGGCACGGCAATTGGCTTTTCAAACGCCCAACTATTTGACCCCAGTACCCAAACGCAATCGATTGTTTTGGAAAGTTTTTTCAGCATCACGGCCTTAACGGTAATATTTGTCACAGACTTACATCACACCATGCTTTCCGCCGTCATTGCCAGTTATGACCTTTTTCCGGCCGGAGCATCTCTACCGGATGCAGACATGGCAAATTATATGAGCAAAGCCTTGGGTGAAAGTTTTACAACAGGATTTCGCTTAGCCTCTCCCTTTATTGCCTTCACCATAATTTTTTATTCTGGAATGGGATTGGTCTCCCGTTTAATGCCGCAATTAAACATTTTCTTTTTATCATTGCCGTTGCAATTATACCTCGGCATTGGACTGTTATTTATCACCCTTCCGGCCATAATATTCTGGTTCATAGAATATTTTGAGCGAAGTTTAATGGCCTTTCAAAACTAGGAGTGTTTCATGGTAGCCGAAGACGAAGATGAAGCCTCCAAGACGGAAGAACCGTCGGAACGAAAGATAAGCAAAGCCAAAGAAGAAGGCGACATTGCCATATCGCAAGACGCCAAAAGTTTTATCATGCTGACTGGCATGTTATTTGTTGTTTGGCTGATTGTCCCACTAATGGGAAAGCTATTTTATGACTACTTCGGAAAATTTATTCTCGTTCCCGAAACATTTCCCACCGATTCGCGACATTTGAGGCTTCTGTTTTTCAATTGTTTTATTGACTTAATGAAAATTTTAGCGATTCCAATGGCTATTTTTATGATTTTAGGTATCACGGCAAGTTTGATGCAAACAGGCTTCATCTATGCACCAAAAAAATTAATGCCGGACTGGAACAGGCTAAACATTTTTGCCGCTTTGACCAAATTCATCAACATGAAAAAGATTGTTGAAAGCTTGAAAGGGATCATAAAAATAACGGTCATTGGCTGGATAGCCATCATTGTGCTCACGCCTTATTTAACACGAAGCGAGCTCATGCCCGAAATGCCGACACAAAGCATTTTAAAACTGATACATCATGTTGTTATATTGCTTATATTCACAATTGTCATAGCGGTATTAGTCATAGCGGTAGCGGACTACGCCTATCAAAAATACACTCACTTAAAGAAATTACGCATGACCAAACAAGAAGTCAAAGAAGAATATAAACAAACGGAAGGAGATCCGCTGGTCAAATCACGTATCAGGCAAATTCGCAATGAAAGAGCACGCCGTCGTATGATGGACAATGTCCCCAAAGCCGATGTAGTTATCGTCAACCCGACCCACTACGCGGTTGCCTTGCAATATGAAATGGAAAAAATGGATGCCCCGATTGTTGTCGCCAAAGGTCTTGACAACATCGCCCTAAAGATTCGCGAGATTGCGGAAGAACACGAAATTCCGATTGTCGAAAATCCGCCATTGGCCAGAGCATTATTTGCTTCAGTCGAGTTAGATCACGCCATACCGGAAGAACACTTTAAAGCCGTAGCCGAGGTAATAGGATATGTTATGCAGCTTAAGAACCAAACGTCCCGATAAACATCTGGAAAAGAGATTACTTTTCCTGTCTTATGCACTCGTTGGATTAATAACCACCGTGATAATGTTTATGCTTTATCCGGAGTATTCATTGTATTTATTGTTGCTCACCTTGTTCATAAGCTCTTTCTGCTTATGGTCCACAATAAAAACCTTACAAGCCGGAGAAGAAGCGATAAGCTACGGCGGATTTGCCAACGAGCTTTTAAAAGAAGAACAACAAGGCGAACGTATTGATAACGCGGCAGGAGACGCTGTTTTAGAAAACGACTATGCCCGAGACTTTTTCAAAGAAGAAAAAGTGCTCGACACACTTCGCCGCCGCATGAGCGAAAACCGCCAAAACAAAACGGCCTGTGAACAGCTTGAAAAAGCCGTTGAAAACCTAAGCAAAGAAAAAGTAAACATCGCTTTATACCGAGAAGAAAAAGGAATAAGAGGCTACATTCCAGAAGAATGGTATGAAGTCAGCCTACGTCCGATGTACTTAAAAAAAGCCGACATTTTTTCAGGCGCTTATTCCATAAAAAAAATAAAAAAAGACACCTACTTTTACTGGACAATAAAAGACATCACCGCTCAAAAAAACATGGAACAAATTTTCCAAAGCGAAAGTAAAGGCTTGCATGACTTTCTGGATTACCTACCAGCCGCTTTATATATATGCAACAAAGATTATAAGATTGAATACGCCAACCATGCATTAGCCAAACTTTTGCAAGGCAGCCGAGAAGACCTTATCGGCAAAGATTTAAAAGAATACCTCGCAACAAATTCTCCTTTGCCGCCCGCCCATACGGCCTCATGGCAAGGAAGTCTCTATTTCATGAGTGGTGATGAGGTTAAGGAATGCTACGCTGCCCAAGAAAACTTCCGCGAAAATTCAGAAATAAAAACGCGAGGAGTCATCATTCAAGGTTTATTGAGCAATGATGAATTAAGCAAACAACATAAAGAGGATACCGATCGGCTAAGTTGGTTGTTTAATTTTGCCCCGATAAGCATCATCCATTGCAGTCAGGACGGAACCATTATCGAAGTCAACGATAGTGCAGCCAAATTTTTAGAAACTGATGAACAAAAGCTCAAAGGTAAAAACCTGTTAGATTTGATAAAATCTGAAGAAAAAGAAAGTCTAAAACAAGAGCGAGAAAAACTAATATCAAAAGAAAAGAGCTCTTCATGCATTGATGTCCACCTAAACACCACAAAAGACGAAAGGGTTGCCACCTTTTACATATCTCCGATACATGAATTGCACGAGGGTCCGCAAGAACAACCTTGCGGCTATAGTATATACTTTTTAGATTCGACCTCGCGAAAGAATTTGGAATTGCAATACGCTCAAGCCCAAAAGATGCAAGCCTTAGGACAAATGGCAGGAGGAGTTGCCCACGACTTCAACAACCTTTTAACCGCGATGATTGGTTTTTGTGATTTACTATTACAACGCCACGGCATTGGCGATCCGTCCTTCAGCGACATCATACAAATCAAAAACAACGCCAACCGCGCTGCCGGCTTAGTCAGACAGCTTTTGGCTTTTTCACGCAAGCAACCGCTCAAACCCAAATTGATTGATGTGACGGAAAACTTTGTTGAGTTAAATCACATGCTCAAACGCGTTATTGGGGAACAAGTCACCTTAAAATTTTATCACGGAAGCGACTTAGGATATATAAGAGTTGATCCGGTACAGTTTTCACAAGTCATCATCAACTTAGCGGTTAACGCCAAAGATGCCATGAACAACCGTGGAACACTGACCATCTCCACTCATACGGAAACACTTTTGGAGCCTTACCAGTTTGGAGCCGACACAATTGCACCGGGAGACTTTGTCGTCATTGAGGTAAAAGACACCGGTTGTGGCATTCCGATTGAAAATTTAAGTCGTATTTTTGAACCTTTCTTCTCCACCAAACAAAATGTTGTGGGATCAGGAACAGGACTTGGCTTAGCGATGGTATATGGTATCGTACGCCAAACCGAAGGCTTTATAAAGGTTCAAAGCATTATCGGCAAAGGAACAACGTTTTCAATATATCTGCCGCGATTTGAAAATGACGATGAAGAAGTAAAGACCAATCAGGATTCCCCCAAAGAAGTCATAACCGGAAGCAATGGCATCCCGATTCTTACGGTACAAGAAAAAGTTATTCCAACACAAGGAACAAATTCAAAATTAATTTTTGGATTAAATGTATCAGCCATAGACCGCAACCACGAAAACCATCTTTCCGACAACGAAAACATAAGGATATTATTTGTCGAAGATGAGGATTCGGTACGAACCTTCGCCCTCCGAGCCTTAAAGAAGAAAGGCTATGAAGTCATCGGCTGCAATTCAGCAGAAAATGCCCTTGAAAACATAAAGAATGATAAAGACTTCCAAATGATGATAACCGACATGGTTATGCCCGGAATGAACGGAGCCGAATTGGCCAAAATTGTCAAAGAACAAATCCCCGGCATAAAAATTATCTTAGCCTCAGGCTACTCCGAAGAAATAGCGCGCCGAGAGTTAGCCGGCTCAGATGAATTTGCCTTCATAGCCAAACCATTCAGCTTAGGAGACTTGACTAAAAAAGTATTTGATGTTTTAAATAGTACAGATTAAAAAAACAAACAGGACATCAACAACAATGACGACGACCCAGCTTCCGCTAGAATTTTATCACCGCCCCTACATGAGCAAAGATGACTTCATGCCGGCAGCTTGCAATTTTGAAGCCTATCGACTTATCGATTCGTGGCCGGTTTGGACTTATTTTGCGGCCTGCATTTACGGTCCGGAAGGCTGTGGCAAAACACATTTGGCCAATATTTTTTCAGAAAAAGTTTCAATTATAGAGCACTATCCCTATAAAATCCCCTGCATTAAAGCACGAGAATTAACCATAGAAATGCCACGCCAATTGCTAAGTCGCCACTTCTGTCTCATTGTAGAAGATTTAACCGCAAACATTAATCAAGAAGCACTATTTAACCTCTACAACATCTACCGAGATGAAGGCGGCTGCATTTTGTTCACCAGCAACGAAGCACCGGCTCGAATAAATTTCAGCCTACCGGATTTGCGTTCGCGAATGAATATTGTCCCAAGCATTGAGATTAAAGAACCCGATGATGATTTGTTGTCCGCTTTGTTGGTAAAATTATTTATGGATCGACAAATAACAATAACACCGGATTTAATAAAATATATTTTAGCCAACATGCAGCGTTCCTTTGCCTATGCCCGAAAATTGGTCGACGAAACAGACCGCGTCTCTCTTGCCAATAAACGTGCGGTCAGCCTCCCGATAATAAAAGAAGCCATGAATAACCTTGAAGATAAGCGACAAGGAGAGCTCTTTGAGGCTTAATAAAAAATTTTTTGCGATTAAGAAAAAAAATTAACTTGATTTTTAATATTTATGATATATACATACGAGCGTGAATGTATATATAGGAAATCAAAAATGGCACGCAGAACAAAAGAAGAAGCCGAGCAAACACGCAAGGCAATAGCTTTGGCTGCGCTTGAGGTTTTTTGCGAAAAAGGCTACTCAAAAACCACCTTTGATGAAATAGCCAAACGCATCAATCTCACAAAAGGCGCGGTCTATTGGCATTTTCGTAACAAAGCAGATATATTAACCGCCATAATACGAAAAGCCTTTGAAATTACAAGAAAAGAAATTGAGCAACGCATACCAAGCCAAGTTGATTCGATTCGCGTTATTCAGCAATATCTCAAAGAAGAAATTGCGCTGATAAAAAAAAGCAAAATTTTTCACCAATTTTTGTTTTTTGTGATATATCAAATGGAGTGGTCCGAAGCGATTCTCAATAAAGTAAGCTCCGAAATAAAAGACATAGAAAATTTCAACGGAGACTTTATAAAACAAGCCCTGATAAACGCAAAAGAAAGCGGAGAAATCAGCGCCGATATTGATATAGAAGAAACAAGAGTTATCATCACCTGCTTGTGGCAAGGAATAATTAAACAAGCTGTTGACCCCAAAGCCGATAGCTCACGAATTGAAAAACTAATTGACACCAGCTTTGATATCTTAATCAAAGGAATGAAAGAAGGAAAGTAAGACGATGAAAGTAGGAAAAGTAAGCAACAGAAAAATATTAAAACAAACAGCGCTTTTGTTGCTATGTGTTGGCGCCGGCTGGTACCTCAAAGCCAAGATGACACCATCAATGAGCGGCATGGCCGGAATGAACCGAGAAGCCTTTGTTTTAATCCAAGGCCTTGAGGAAGCCGACATCAGCGCCAAACAAAGCTACATCGGCCACGTAGAGGCCATCAAAAGCGTTAATATCATACCGCAAGTCAGCGGTTATGTTGAAAAAGTTCTCTTTCAAGAAGGAAGCTTTGTTGAAGAAGGCGATATTCTTTTTATCATCGAACAAAAGAAATACCAAGCAACCGTAGACTTAAGAAAAGCGGAACTCGAGAGTGCTAAAGCCAATTTAGTTCGCGCCGAAAGAGACTTTAAACGTCAAGCCCAACTTTCAAAACAAAATTACGCCTCAAAAGCCACATTTGATACGGCCGAGAGCAGCTATCTCCAAGCCAAAGCTGCCGTAGCACAAGCAGAGGCCAACTTAGAATTAGCTGAAATTGATTTGGGCTATACCGTTATAAAAGCACCAATCAGCGGCTATATAGGAAAAGCCTTGGTTACGGAAGGAAACTACGTCAGCTCCTCTGCCCAAAACTTAGCCCGCATCGTACAAACCAATCCGATTCGCGTTGCTTTTTCAGTATCGGATAAAGAATATTTAACAAGTAAGCTTCTCAGACAACAAAACGGCGAAGAAAGTATCCGCAGTGAAATTATTCTGCCGAATGGGCAAACGATTGAAAATCATTTCAAATCCCGTTTTACAGATAATGAAATCAACACAGATACAGCAACAATCGCCGTCTACGCCGAATATAAAAACGACGAAGGATTATTAATCCCCGGAAACTATGTTGACGTCAAGATAGGACCTAAAGAAACTCAAACAAGTTTGCTTGTTCCTCAATCTGCCGTTGCCCAAGATGAACACGGAAACTATGTTATGGTCGTCAAAGATGGCATAGCAGAAGAACGTCGTGTTACTTTGGGCGAAACAATTGGCACCAAACAGGTTGTTAAAAGCGGCTTAACCAAAGATGACAAAGTTATCATTCAAGGTTTGCAAAAAGCCAGCAACGGAGCTAAGGTTAACGCTCAACTGATTGTCGAAGAAAAACTTCCGACTATCAGCAGCGATGATGAACCCACCAAAGTTGAAGAAAATCATCCGGTAGCAAGAACACTCCAAGCCCAAGAAGTTGATGTTGATTCTCCTATCATAAATAACACCGTTGGCTTTGAGCAAGAAACACTAGAAGAACAATCGGAAGTGGAGGAATAAGAATAAATGTTTTCAAGAATATTCATTGAACGCCCACGTCTGGCAATGGTCATTTCCATTGTCTTGACCCTGGCGGGAGCAATCTCTGTATTCTCACTCCCGATTTCATTATATCCGGAAATCACCCCGCCGATGGTAACGGTATCCGCCAACTACCCCGGCGCCAGTGCCGACGTTTTGGCTAAAACAGTCGGTATTCCGATTGAACAAGAAATCAATGGTGTTGAAGACATGTTATACATGGACTCAACATCACAAAATAATGGCTCATATTCTTTGTCTGTTTCTTTTGAAGTTGGAACAGATCCGGATATGGCACAAGTTAAGGTGCAAAACCGCGTTCAACAAGCTACCCCGAAACTTCCGAGCGAAGTTCAAAGACAAGGTATCAGCGTCACCCGTCGTTCGTCCGATATTTTAGGCTTTTTGAGTGCACGTTCACCGAAAGGAACTCATGACAGAAAATTTATCAGTAACTATGTTGAAAACAACATCAAAAACAACTTGGCTCGTATTAACGGTGTTGGTGAAGTTAGCGTACACGCTTCTCCTCTGAGCATGCGTGTTTGGTTAAATGCCAACAAACTCAGCGCCTTAAACTTGCCGGTAGCAAATGTCATTGCCGCGATAGAAGGCCAAAACTATCAACCGTCTTTAGGTAGTATTGGTGCCATGCCGGGTGACGGCGACCAACAAATGGTCTATACCCTACAAACGCAAGGGCGTATTAACGAGGCTGAAGAATTCGGAAACATCATTGTCCGCACAGCCGAAGATGGCGGCTTAGTCAAACTAAAAGACGTTGCCAAAGTTGAAATCGGAACAGAAAGCTATAGTGTTGAATCAACCCTTGATGGAGGACCATCCGTTGCAATCTCACTAAATCTTTCATCGGGTGCGAACGCTTTGGAAACCATGGAAGCCGTAAAACAAGAATTAAAGAGAATGGAACAACTCTATCCGGAAGACTTCCAAGTTGATATCACCTATGATGCAACCTTGTACATTGTCTCATCAATTGAAGAAGTTATCTTCACCTTGGTTTTGACCTTTGCATTGGTTATCGGCGTATGCTACCTGTTTTTACAAGACTGGCGCGCGACGTTGGTTCCATCATTAACCATTCCGGTATCATTATTTGCCACCTTTGCCGTCATGATGGCCTTAGGCTACAGCATCAACCTGCTCACCTTGTTCGGTTTGGTTTTGGCAATTGGTTTGGTGGTTGATGACGCGATTGTGGTTGTTGAACGTGTTTTGTATTTAATGGAAACAGAAAACTTAACCCCGAAAGAAGCAACGATTAAAGCCATGGAACAAGTTTCCAGCGCCGTTGTCGCTACGACATTGGTGTTGTTAGCTATTTTCGTTCCGGTCGGCTTCATGGGTGGTATTACCGGTAAAATTTATCAACAATTTGCGGTTACGATTTCAACATCAGTTGCTTTCTCAGCCTTAAATGCGTTGACCTTATCTCCGGCATTATGTGCAACCTTACTCCGCCCGATAAAAGAAGTAACATCAGGCCCCTTGCACATATTCAATATCATTTTGAACAAAGCCCGCAATCGCTATATTGGTGTTATAGCAATTATCGCACGAAAAGTCAGCGTTATTGCGCTTATTCTCGGGATGTTAATTCTTGGAAACTATGCATTTCTGAAAACCAGCCAAACCTCATTCATTCCAAATGAAGACCAAGGCGTTATCTTGGCCAACTTCCAATTACCGGAAGGAGCATCATTTGAAAGAACGAGAGGACTGATAAAGAAACTCTATCCGACCATTAAAGCCGAACCTGGCGTCAGCAATGTCATGTCGATTATCGGCTTCAGCTTGATTGGCGGTAGCGGTGAAAACGTAGCCTTCTCCGTCATTACACTAGATCCATGGAACAAGCGTAAAGACGAAGAACTTTATTCAACCAACATCTTGAACCGTATTAAGGCTAAGATAGCCAACACACCGGAAGCAGAAATCAACATGTTTGAATTTCCGGCCATTCCGGGCTTAGGTACAAGCGGTGGTATGGATTATCGTTTGCAGTCATTAGATAGCTCAGACGCAAATGAGTTATATAGCACGATGCAAGGCTTTTTAGGACGGTTAAACTCCTCACCGGCCATTAACTACGCCTACTCGACTTATACCTCACAAACGCCGCACATAAATATTGAAATCGAGAAAGAAAAAGCCGAAAGTATGGGTATTTCCATCGGAGATATTTATACCATTCTGCAAAACTACCTCGGTTCAACTTATGTAAACGACGTAAACTTCGGAACACAGGTCAATAAGGTTATTATCCAATCTGATTGGCCGTTCCGTAAAGATGTTGATTCAATTAAGAACTTATATGTTCAAAACAAAAACGGCGACATGGTTCCTCTGGGAACAGTTGTAAAATTGGATAAAGTTTTAGCCCCGAGAACAATCGAGCGTTATAACCAATATCCGGCAGCAACAATCACAGCCGTTCAAAGTCAGAACATGAGCTCAGGACAAGCCATGGCTGAGGTTGAAGAGTTATCAAAACTCTTGCCCAAAGGCTACAGCTACCAGTGGTCAGGAATGAGCTTCCAAGAAAAAGGAACTGAAGGACAAATCGGTTACCTGATTATCTTGGCTATTACCTTTGGTTATTTGTTCTTGGTTGCACAATATGAAAGCTGGGCAATGCCTCTGCCGGTATTGACATCAATCACCGTCGCAATGTTAGGTGCCTTTGCCGGATTGTTTATCACCGGATTACCCTTGAGTATTTACGCTCAATTAGGCTTAATCTTGTTGGTCGGTTTGGCCAGTAAGAACGCTATTTTGATTGTTGAGTTCTCTAAAGAAGAACGTGAAAGAGGCTCCTCAATCGTCAAAGCGGCCACGACCGGTACCAAAGAACGTTTCCGTGCGGTCTTGATGACAGCCTTCACCTTCATTTTGGGTGTATGGCCGATGATTGTCGCCACGGGCGCCGGTGCCTCAAGCCGTATTGCAATCGGTGTTCCGGTATTCTACGGAATGTTGCTTGGAACCGCCGGCGGCTTACTTGTAATTCCGCTACTTTATGTTTTGTTCGAAACAATTCGCGAAAAAGTAAGTAAGCGTAAATAACAATCGCAAAGACTAAAAAAATACCTCACAGAATGAACTGTCCAACTTTCGGGGGACAGTTCAAGAACGTGAGGTATTTTTTTTATATAAAATAAAGAAATTTATGCTATAATAAATAAAAAAAGGAAGAAAAATGAACGATGCAATATTAAAACAAGAATATCAAGACCAAAAACAAAAAGAGCAGTACTGCAAAATCGGAAAAGAAACTATCATCATCCCCATAAGTTATAAGGGGAACAAAGACCTCTTTTCTGATGACCTCTTTGACTATGAAGAAGAAGCCCAAAAATACAGAAAGCATAATCAAAACAGCGAACCGAATCAAAAACTTGATGCGGAAATGCTCCAAACCGGTGACCTCACATTTCTTCCACCTTTCGACCTTGTTAAAGCCGGTTGTTCTCAGCAAGAAATCATCAAAAAAGCCACACAAAGAGCCCTAAGAAAATATAAAGCGGCGCTAAAAAAAATAAATCGCCATAATGAAAAAGAATATCCAGCCTCACCTGTTTTGGCAAAAATGGATAAAGAAACTTTAGAAAATTTAGATAAAAAGCATCAACGCTACTGCGCCGATAAGCTGCTGCAAAAATTTGGGCAAGCCGCAAAGTTCAGCACACAACAAATAGCCCAAATAAGTGCCGGTGTTGCAGGAATTTTACCGGTTATCGCCTATCATTTTATGGATAAAAAATTTCATTTTGCCAATTCCAAAACCAAAAACACTATTGATAAAAAAGTTGTTCCTTATATATGTAAAGGAGCCTTAAAAAGCATCATTCCATTAGCCATGTACAGCGGAGCAAAATTCGGCTTAAATAAAAGCGCAGAAACAAAAGAAAATAATAAAGAAACACCCAATATAACCATTGTACAAAGCGCAGAAGAAACAGCTCCGAAAGAAAGCTCACAGCTTAGTAAAAAATATCAAATAAATGATCTAAAAAGTTTTCATCAACTATATAGTGATGCGCTCAATTTTATGGCTTTATCAATGTTTCCAACTGAAGTTTTGGTTAACGAAGCTTATACAGATAATGGCAAAACAATTAACACCATTGGCCTTGGAAGTTTTTGGTTTCCCAAAGACGGCAATCCCCAAAGCAGTGAATGGATTTTAACCTCAGATTATGTTAAAAAGAAAAAAATAAAACTCACAGGACCTCAAGCCTTTGCCTTAACAGATGGTTGGTACCGCCACCGCGAAAACGGAAGAATCTATAAAGATATGTACAAAAGATTAAAAGGATGTGAACTAAAAGCTCATGAATTTGCCGCCATTGCCACGGTCATGTATAACAATGAAGTCAACGGCAAAGAACTCTGCGACTATATTAAAGATAACTACAAAGACCCCTTAAAATGCGCAGCCAAAATTATGGATTTAAAACCACAAAATTCACGTTTTAATGATGGCATTCTCAAACGACACGCCCATGAAGCTCTCATCTACTTAAACTGCAATAACTATGCAGAAAAGATACCTTATTTTATTGTTAAGAAAGGAACAAATTCCAAAGGAAAAACATATTACGTTACCTCCGTAACTCAGTTAGCACCGCAAGACTGCCATCCCATGCAACAAGGTCTTCAAAAAGGCAGCATCCAAGAAGCCGAATTATTAGCACAAAAAATAGAAAATTATCGCTGCAAAGGAGGGAAAACCGTCTATAAAATTGCCGACCAAAACAACGTAAGCCACTTATACGATTATATCGGAAAAGACGTTAGTTTTTACGAAATGTCGCGGATAAACCTTGCCGATAACAGCTATCAACAAGCCTTACAATATTACCAAAATAAAGACTACGAAAAAGCATTATCATGTTTTAATCAAATGAGGGAAAATGGTTTTGACGGCGCGGATATTCATAATGATATGGCCATCACCTACTATAACATGGGTGAATATGAAAACTGCATAAAAGAATGCCAAGAGGTTTTAAAAACCGGAGAAGAAGAACTTTACCCAGCCGCAAATTACAACGCCGGTAAAGCTTATGAAAAACTTGGCAACAAAGAAAAAGCTTTACGCAATTTTGAACTGGCGGCACAAAGAAATCCTGAAGAAAAAGCCTATCAAAATGCTCTCAAACGCTTTACTAATTTAGCAAATAATTTTTCCAACCAAAGCCAAACCAGAGGGTAAGTAAAAATTGCTTGACAATCGCGCCCCGAATGATACAAACAAGCTGAAAACAATATTATTAATTTAACACAATATCATTATGGAAAAAAAAGATGTTATATCAGCAATTGAAAAACTGATGAAGGAAAATGGACTAACTCAAGAAGAACTCATCACTTTCTGGAACACCCCTCAAGAGGCTCCCGAAAGCCAAGAAGAGCCAAACAAAGAGTACCCTTTTGAAGTCATGTATGATGATGGAACGCGCTCTTGGTCTCCGCAAAAAGATAAAAAGCCTTGGGGGATAATCTTCTATGGTAGTGTAATCTGCTTAAAAAACTTAGAAGAAAAAATGCCTTGGAAAAAAGCTGTTGACTATTGCCAACAGATAACAATCGGTAAGATGAAAGGCTCTGCCGGCTCAAAAGATTTTTGGGAAATTCTTAAAATTCAAGCGCCAAAGAAAATAAATGAGCTCAACGAGTTCATAAGCAAGCTCGGCGGAGAAAAACTCGAAGGTTCTTATTGGACAAGTGATCAAAACGATCATAACTGGGCTTACTTTGTTTTATTCTCAAACAGCCCTAAGAGACCAAGCATGATATCAGCATACTTCAAAAGCTTAAAAATAGCGGTTCGTCCGATTTTATCCTTAACATAAAAAATATATCATTATGAACGAAAAAGAAAAATATCCGTTTGAAGTTCTGTTCACGGATGGAAGTCGCTCATGGCTACCTAAAGAGGACTCAACACCTTGGGGCATCATCTTTGAAAACGAGGCGGTTGCCCTCCAAACGCCACTAATGGGATTGGACTTTTATCACGCCCAACATTATTGTAGCAAGATAAAAGTAGGAAACTTTGGCGCGACCTGTGGAGAAAAAGCCTTTTGGGAAAAATTTTCACAACTAAACCGAAGCGCCATAAACAAGATGAACGAGTTTATTCTAAGCCTAAACGGAATTCCTATAGAAAAAGATTATTGGACCGCTGATTCCGTCAAAAGAGAAAGAACCAAAGCCTGGTATATGTCTTTTGATGAACCAGAGATTTTTAACGCTGACAAAAAATATAAAAAGCATGGCGTTAGAGGTGTAATAAAAATTATGTAAACAAAAAAATTCAGCTCCTATTCAAAGGCGCTGAATTTTTTGTATCAATAAGATATCAGAATCCCGTAGCCCCTAATCGACCATGACACACAATTTATGGCAGGCTTTGTTTTATTTTATAATTCAAACAAAAAGAGCTAAAAAATGGGAATAAAAAAAGATAAATTGGGGAGAATGAGTCGAGTAGTAGGCGTCAAGGGCAAAAGTACCGAAGCGTACACAAAAGTACGTGAGGAAACTTTTGCCCCCAGACAACGCACTAATCGACCATTATACAAACTTTTCTACGACTTAAAACTGGGGATAATAGTACAGATAGAGGCATTTCTAGCTGCGAGAAAAATTTTAGTGTACAGAGTAGTACATGAATTTTTCGAGACAGCGTAAAATGCCTCTAGATGTGCTGTTATACACAGTTTTAAAGGGTTGGAGCTATCTCCTCCACCTCATAACACTCAATAAAATCGCCAACTTGAATGTCGTTGTAGTTTTCAAAACTCATACCACATTCATAACCGGATTTAACTTCACGAACGTCTTCTTTAAAGCGTTTGAGTTGAGCAAGAGCACCGTCATGAATAACAACGTTATCACGCAACAGGCGAACCTTTGCTCCACGCTTAACAAAGCCCTCGGTAACCATACAACCGCCGACTTTACCGACACCGGTAATATTAAAGACATTGCGAATTTCAGCATAACCGATAATCTTTTCTTTAAGCTCAGGCGTTAACATACCCTCCAGCGCTTTCTTGATATCATCAACCACATCATAGATGATGGAATAATAACGAATATCAACACCATCTTGACGGGCAAGATCACGCGCATGAGGAATGGCACGAACGTTAAATCCGATAATAAAGGCATTTGAAGCTTTAGCCAAAGTAACATCTGAATCTGAAATCGGACCAACAGCCGAATGCAGAATCTGAACACTAACTTCTTCGTTAGAAAGCTTTTTAATTGTTCCCTCAATAGCTTCGATAGAACCTTGAACATCAGCCTTGATAATAACCGGAAGATGTTTAACTTCACCGGACTTAATTTTATCAAGCATTTGCTCCATAGCCGACTTCGCACTCTTAACTAACTTAGCATCACGTTCTTTACGAATACGATAATTGGTAACTTCTTTAGCTTGCGCCTCGTCTTTAACAATAACAAAATCATCACCGGCGGCCGGCGTTCCTTGTAATCCAAGGATTTCAACCGGAGTTGCCGGACCAGCTTCGGTCATCTTTTTACCATGCTCATTAAACATCGCACGAATATGACCCCATTCTTTTCCGGCAATACAAATATCACCGACATGAAGCGTTCCATTCTGAACCAAAACCGTTGCAACAGAACCGCGACCTTTTTCCATTTTAGCTTCAATGACCGCGCCTTGAGCCAAACGGTTTGGATTAGCCTTCAAATCAAGGATTTCAGCTTGCAACAAAATAGCCTCAACCAACTTGTCGATATTAATTCTCTTCTTAGCAGAAACTTCAGCACAAAGATATTCACCACCCATTTCTTCGACGGCAATTCCATGTTGCAATAAAGCGGTTTTAACCTTCATCGGATCAGCCCCCGGCAAATCGATTTTGTTAATAGCAACCACAATTGGAACTTCAGCCGCCTGAGCGTGACGAATAGCCTCAACGGTTTGCGGCATAATACCATCATTAGCGGCAACAACCAAAACCACGATATCCGTAACTTTAGCACCGCGAGCACGCATTTCAGAAAAAGCTTCGTGTCCCGGCGTATCAATAAAGGTAATTTTTTTACCACCGGCTACTTCAATCTGATAAGCACCAATATGCTGGGTAATACCACCAGCCTCACGAGCTGCCACATTGGTTTCACGCAAAGCATCAAGCAACGATGTTTTACCATGGTCAACGTGTCCCATAACCGTAACCACCGGTGCTCTTGGTTGTAAGTCATCAGCCGTATCTTGCGGACCGGTTAAACCTTGTTCAACATCACTATCAGCCACACGTTTAACCTTATGTCCAAACTCCTCAACCACAATCTGAGCGGTATCAGCATCAATCGGTTGGTTAATCGTAGCCATAACCCCAAGAGCCATCAACTTCTTAATAACCTCGGCACTTTTTTCAGCCATACGGTTAGCCAACTCCTGAACCGTAATAATTTCAGGGATGACAACTTCTTTAATAATTTTTTCAGCTGGCTGTTGTGGGGCTTGCTGAGGTTTAGGTTGTTTTTTCTTAAAGCGACGACGAGGAGCTCCATACCCATAATCATCATCGTCATCATCCATACTTCCCATAACATTATGGAGATTAACTTTATTGTTACGGCGTTGCGGCTCAAAACTGCGCTTCATAATTTTTTTGCGTTCTTGTTCAAAGACCTCTTCTTTGCTTAAAGATTTACCGCTTTTTTGAGAACGATAAGCATTATCATCATCGGCATCATCGTCATCATCAAAATCGCGTGCTTTTTTATCCTTCGCTTTTGAAACAGCACGTTCTTCCGCAGCCGCAGATTTTTCAGGATTTACAGACGAATCGACCGAAGTCTCAACCTTTTGGGATTGTTTAGCTTCCGCCTTTTGCGAACTTTGTTCCTTTTCTTTTTCCTGTTCTTTGGCCAGTTGTTCAGCCTTCAAGGTCTCTTCCTGTTCACGACGAAGCTGACGCTGACGTTCTTTTTCTTCTTCCTCAAGACGGCGTTTAGCCTCATGCTCTTTTGCCTCAGCAATCAACTTAAGCTTAGCGGCCGTAGCATCATCAATCTGCACTTTAGGCTCTTCTTTTTTAGTGGCAGAAATAATTCTTTTTTTGCGCACCTCGACCTGTACGACTTTTTTGCCGTCGCTATGGCTCTTAGCGGCATCACCCAAATTTTTAAGGGTAAGGGTTGATTTCCCTGATAATGTCAGTCTGCTTTTTGCACTATCTTCTGTCATTAATATCTTTCTCCATATCGTCTTTTTAATTTATGCATTTAAAAACTGCTCATAACGTTTTAATTCCCGATAAACAGCCTTGGCCATATCGCCTTTAAGCAACACGGAATGAACTGTATTAACCTTATCCAGCGCCTTATCCAACTCCTCAACATAAAACAAAGCCAAAACCTCAAGCCCATCGGCCACAGTCAAAATCTTCTGATGACCATCTTCACCGGCATCAAGAGCTTCCATCAAAAAAGCCGCCTTATTTTTAGCAACCGCTTCTTTCACTTTTTCAAATCCGGACACAAATTGACCGGCTTTACGAGCCAAATTGAGCATATCAAAACATTTTTTCTTAAGCAGCGTTTCAACCATAGGAACAAGAGCCTCGTCGACATGAGCCTTACCCTTTGTTACCTTAGCAAAAAGGTGCTTATTGACCGCAAGTTCGAGTAGCTTTTTAGAATTAGAAACATAAATGCCTTTCCCCTCCAATTTTTTATTAAAATCGGGAACAACAGCATTGCCGTTAACCAAGACGAAACGAAGCAACTCGGCTTTAGGCTTAATATCGCCGCTGGCAATGCATTTTCGACAAATATCTTTTTCCATCATAGTGCTCTACCAATCAAGCTGTCAAAAGGAGGAAAAGCTCTTAAAGCTTTTCCTCATCAGAAGCGTTATCCTCATCAACAAACCAATGTTCACGAGCTTCCATAATGATTTTGTTGGCCTCGGTTTGTGAAATAACATTTTCCCCAAGCATTTCAATCAGTTCATCAGCGGCCAAATCACCGAGATCATCAAGGGTCTTAACGCCTTTTTCAGCAAGGGTCAAAATCATATCTTGATCCAAACCGCTAATACCCATAAGCTGATCATCAATACCAAGAGATTTTTTCTTGTTTGCAAATTCGGCATCACGCTTAGCAACAAACTCTTTTGCACGATTCTGAAGCTCTTTAGCCACATCATCATCAAAGCCCTCAATTTCAGAAAGCTCAGACAAATCAACCAAAGCGATTTCATCAACCGTAGAGAAACCTTCAGCGATTAACAGATGAGCGATCATTTCATCAACATCCAAAGCTTCCATAAAGCGTTGGCGAACTTTATTTTCATTAGAACGACGTTCTTGCTCTTGTTCTTCGGTCAAGACATCAATATCACAACCCAAAAGCTGAGAAGCGAGCTTAACATTCTGACCACGACGTCCAATAGCAATAGAGAATTGATCTTGAGCAACAACAGCCTCTATGCGGTTATTTTCTTCATCAAGAACAACTTTTGTAACTTCAGCCGGAGCCAGTGCGCTAACAATATACTGAGCCTTGTCTTCAGAATAAGGAACAACATCAATTTTTTCGCCCTGAAGTTCATTAACGACAGCCTGAACTCTGATACCGCGCAATCCGACACAAGCGCCAACGGCATCAACCGTAACATCTTCGGCTTTAACGGCGATTTTAGCTTTAGATCCAGGGTCACGGGCAACACCCATAATTTTAACAATTCCATCATAAATTTCAGGAACTTCTTGGGTAAAGAGCTTAGCCATAAATTCAGGGCAAGTACGAGATAAAAAGATTTGCGGACCTTTATTTTCGCGACGAACATCTAAAACATACGCACGAATACGGTCACCGTTTTTAAACTTTTCTCTCGGAATAATTTCATCACGACGCAAAATAGCCTCAGTTTTACCAATATCGAGAACCACATTACCAAACTCAATACGTTTGACTGTACCATTAACAATCGTACCAATTTTTTCTTTATATTCTTCAAACTGTTTGTTGCGTTCAGCTTCACGAACTTTTTGCACAATAACCTGCTTGGCCGTTTGAGCGGCAATTCGACCAAAATCAATCGGAGGAAGAGCATCGACCAAAAAATCACCGACTTTAGCATCCGTCTTATAATTTTTAGCCAACTTCAAAGGCAGCTGAGCCGCTTCATTTTCAATAATGGCATCATCAGGCACAACTTCGCGATAACGAGACAAAGCAATAGCACCGGTCTTACGGTCAATTTTGGCGCGAATATCATGCTCTGCACCATATTTTGAGCGGGCACCTTTCTGAATGGCAACTTCCATTGCCACAAAAACATCTTCGCGGTCAATATTTTTTTCACGAGCCACAGTATCGGCAACTAAGATAATTTCCGGTCTCGGCATGCTTTCCATATTTTCCATTATCAAATCCTCATTATATATAAAAGTTATTGTAAATCAGAATTTTCTTGAGCGTCGGCAAACTCTTGCAACAACGCGTCAGTAATTAAAATTTTAGCCTTTGACACATCGGCAAAGGGAATAGCATAAACATTATCATCCATTTCAAAAGAGATAGTGTTTTTATCATCAATAGATATAATTTTGCCCTTAAAACGTTTTCTTTTCTCAATTTCACAAGAGGTTTCAACTTTAGCCTCATAACCGGCAAAACGCTTAAAATGCTCAGGCTTAGTCAAAGGACGGTCGATTCCCGGAGAGCTGACTTCTAAAGAATACTGACTTTCGATAGGATCTTTATCATCAAGCACATCAGACAAAGCGCGACTGACTTTAGCACAATCATCAACCGTAATATTTTTCCCGTCTTTGCGATCAATCATAACCTGCAAAGTCGGATTCTTAGCCCCGACCGTCAAAACACGAATAAGCTCATAGCCTTCTTTTTCAACAACGGGTTCAATCAAAGAATAAAGCGGATGTTCAAGCATAAGGCCGATTCCTTTTAAGTTAAATTAACAAAAAAGCGGGGTTTTTTGACCCCACTTTCAAACTAATATTCCCAAATATGTCAACTTTATACCATAAATTTTTAAAAAATCAAGCACAAAATAAAAAAGGCCCTGCAAAAGCAGAGCCCTAAAATCATGGCAAAGAAATAACCGGCCGCACCTTAAACAGGGGATTATCATCAAGAGCACAGCTTCTCACCTGCCATTTTCCACTAACACCAAAGCCATAAAGCTTATCCTTTTGTTCATACCAGTAAGGAGCATCAAAAACAATAGGCTTAAAACCGACAAGTTCCGCCGTTTTATTAAAATCATCCAACTGATCTGAAAAACAAATCAATGACTTCCAAAAAACCTTTTTTCCAAGAGAAATTCGATAAGTTTTAAATTTTTGTTTTTGGCAGTATCTCCGCGCCGACGATAAAAGCATTTTTTGCGGAGCTTCATCTAAAACGGCAAACTTTCCAAAAACAATAGCCAAAGGCTCAACACCTTCCAAAGGAACTAGTGATCGTTTTCCGTTTTGATAAAGAACCGGCAAAGGAAATTGAATATTATCCATAAAAATAAGTTTTAGAATTATAAATAAAAAAATACGAATGACTAAGCCGAGATATAAGGCACAATTAGACAAAAGTCAACAAAAAAGATTATCCATCTTCCAATCGCAATAAAACGGAAACACTAATTAAAGCCGTGATCAAAATAGGCGTCCACACAGCCATAAATGGCGGCAAATAAGAATTAAGGCCAAAAGCATAAATCACTTGCGAGGCAAAATAGACCACAAAACCGGACACAATTCCCCCAACGATAAGAAACAAAACACCGCCTTTACGCATATTGGGACGCAAAGCAAAAACCGCTGCCACTAAGACCATAGCACAAAGCAAAAACGGCGAAGCCAGCAACGACAAATAACGCATTTTATGCTTAACGGCCGAGAAGCCCGACTTTTCATAAAACCGAATGGTATCCGGCAAATCCCAAAACGAAATCGCTTCCGGATCAATAAAATTTTCTTTAATACGATCAAGATTAATAGAGGTTTTATAAGCCACTTTATTTAAGTCGATACGAGGTTTTCCGGTTTCAAACACTTTAACGTCTTTAAGCTCAAACTGCTGTCCTTTAAGAACAGCCATAAAAGAATTAAGTTGACGCAAAATTTGTGAATTACGATCAAGTTCTAAAATATCCACATCATAGAGATAAAGAGTATCTTCATCTTGCTGATGAACAGACTTTGCCTCCATCACCAAAACCTTATTATCATCAACCGCCTCACGAATCCAAAGCCCTTTATTTGAAAAAAGTACTGCTTTTGGATTTTTGGTTTTCAAGCGATAATCAAGGGTTTCATAAATTTCATTCATATATGATGCAATCGGGTTAAGCAGCGTAATATTAATCACGCCCACCATAAACACGGCAAACAAGACCGGCGCTAAAAATCCCCAAACCGACACACCGGCCGCTCGAACGATAACAAACTCGCTATTTTTACTCAAACGCCAAAAAGTCGCCATCGCCGCAATCATCATCACAAAAGGAAAAACGAGTTCGAGCGTTTTAGGCAGCTTCATAATCACGAGTTGGAGAACAAAACCGGCAGACACATCAGAACGATCAGCCACACGACGCAGCATATCAATCATTTCAAACATAAATACAATACCAACAACCATAAGCAAGACACACAGAAAATTCCATATAATCTGCTTCATCAAATAATGGCCGAGAATTGTATTTGGTTTCATAAAATACGCCTTACAAAATCATCATTAATTGTTGCTAAGATAAACAAAAAGAAAAATCTTCGCAATCAAAAAATAACATCTAGAGCAAATTCATTGACAAATAGCGTTCAAAAGCATCGGGCAAAAGAACAACAATATTTTTATGCTTAAAAGCAGGCCGTTCCGCCAATTTAACCGCCGCACACAACGCCGCACCGGCCGAAATCCCGATAGAAAGCCCCTCAAGCCGTGCCGTTTGTTTCAACATATCAATCGCCTCATCATCAGCCACATCAAACACCTCATCAACCAATTCCGAGTTATAAAACTTTGGCACAAAGCCGGCGCCGATTCCCAAAATCTTATGAGGACCGGCTTTACCTCCATTCAAAACAGGACTGGACAAAGGTTCAACAGCTGCAACATATAAATCAGGATTACAACTTTTTAATGCCGAGGCAATACCGGCTATTGTTCCGGCCGTTCCGACAGCGCTAACAAGAGCATCAACATTTCCGCCGGTTTGTTCCATAATTTCCATGCTTGTTCCAAAACGATGAGCGTTAGGATTAGCCTCATTTTCAAATTGCTTTAACCAAATAACATCAGAACTTTTCTCAGCAAGGATAGCCGCTTTATTAAGAGCGCCGGTCATACCGTCTTCTTTAGGCGTTAAAATCACCTCAGCCCCAAACAGTTTCATCAGTCCAATACGTTCCGCAGACATATTTTCAGGCATTGTAATAACAAGCTTATAGCCTTTCGCCGCACACAACGCCGCCAAACCAATACCCATATTTCCCGATGTTGCTTCCACAAAAACCGTATTTTCTGTGACACGACCGGATTTTTCGGCTTCTTCAATCATTTTAAGAGCCGCTCGGTCTTTTATTGAAAAAGCCGGATTATAAGCCTCACACTTTGCTAAAATATTGGCTTTTAGATTAAAATGTTTCATCAATCGGTTCATTTTCAACATGGGCGTATTTCCGACCATTTCCGCCACGGAATTATAAATTTTACGCATAATATCCTCTAATTTGTTCATAAAGCACAAAATAAACTTCTTTTATCAGCACTTTTTGTTATGATAAGGCATTATAACGCAATAAAACTAAATAAATGATAAAATTCAAATCAAAAATAGCCTTAACGCTGACCGCATTAGGTCTTATCTTTCCATCAAGCTCTCACGCCATGAGCCTTGATGAAATTTATCGTGACGTGATTCGGTCAAACAACAGTGGTTATTTGCCGATATATGTTAAGAACCGAAACGCGCCCCAGTTTTTACTTGATGAAGAAAAACTTAAAGACGCTCAAGAAGTCCCGCCGGTCATCAACGAACTGCAAAAAAACATGATTATTGACTTTGAAGATTATCGCCTACAACGGGAACAAGAAGAAAAAGCCAAAACGCAACGCTGGCTCAAAGCGATTGAAGCGGTAAAAAAGAATAACGTCACACCGCTCGACTTAAAAGAAATTGAATCCAAAGAAGAACTCGATGATCCGACAGCCACCGAAATCTTAGCTTTTATGTATGCTCGGGGCATCGGCGTAAAAATGGACTTGATAAAAGCTTTCAAACTTTATCGCAAAGCTGAAAGATTAAACATTCCAAACGCCAAAGAAAATGCCATAAAAGTCTATAAAGTCATGACGCCGGACCAACGGGCAAAACTAAACACCGCAAAAAAATAATAACATCAGTCGGACAAAGCTTGCAAAGCAAGTTCATGGACAAAGTTAAGCTTTACCCTGCGGTTCAAAATATCGTCAAGCTCCACCCACTCAGCCTCACCGTTTTCAGGTGTTTTCCATTTTTTACGAAAAACATCAAACGAAAGATTATCCGCATCATAAAGCGTAAACTTTTGCTGATAGAGATAAAACATTCCGCCACACGGCTCATCATCGGCAAAATAGCGCACCGTCTGTTCAAAAGATTTTTCAGGCTTTTCAAGCATAAACTCAACACCGGTTTCTTCATAAAGCTTTCGAAACAAACAATCACGAACACTTTCTTTTCGTCGCCGACTTCCACCGGGAAATTCCGCCACATCAGAATGAGGCGGATAAGTCAGTAAAAGGCGGCCATCTTTAACCAACAAAGCAAAAAAACCTTCTTTTACAGAGGGAATAGCCGCCTCGCAATAGTGTTCACGCCCGTAACGATCAAAAAAAATCAAAGAATCATCCATTTTTAGCTTCTCGGCGCAAGGCCTCAACAAACTCTTTCAAACCAGTCTGACGCACACGTTTCATCCGCTCACCGGAGATAATTTTCTGAACTTTCAAAACAGTTTCGTTCAAATTAACATTCACAATAACATAGTCAAACTCGTCCCAATGGCTGACTTTATCATCAAACTGCGCCATTCTTTTGGCAATAACTTCGGCAGAATCTGTTCCGCGCCCCACCAAACGACGACGTAATTCTTCAACCGACGGCGGCAAAATATAAATCGTAACCACATCATCAGGAGCTTTTTTCTTCATCTGACGAGCGCCAACCCAATCCATGTCAAATAACACATCTTCACCGACATTAATAAAGCTGTCCACTTCGCGGCGAAGCGTTCCATAACGATGCCCATATTGAGAATCAACATGCTCATAAAAAGCATCTTCGGCAATCAGCTTGTCATATTCCTCATCACTTAAAAAGTAGTAATCAACACCATCAACCTCGCCTTCACGTTTGGCGCGCGTTGTTGCGGAAACAGAGAATTTAATATGCGGATCTTGAGCCAAAACTTCTTTGCAAACAGCACCTTTACCGGCACCGGAAGGTCCTTCGATAATAAACATCGCGCCGCGGCGAACTTTTTTAAGATAATCAATAACGTCAGCCATAGTTTCTACTCCATATTTTGCACTTGTTCGCGCAGTTGCTCAATCAAAGCCTTAAGTTCCATTCCCAAATTTGTCAACGTAATATCCATTGACTTTGAGCAAGTTGTATTGGCTTCACGATTAAGCTCCTGACAAAGAAAATCAAGCCGTCTTCCGGCCGGTTGAGAAGCCTTCAAAAGCTCTGAAAATGTTTTCATATGAGCCTTAAGACGATCAATTTCTTCTCTAATATCGGCACGCGTAACATAAAGAACAATTTCCTGAGCCAAACGCTCTTCCGAAATCGGCGGCAAATCACCGCTAAGCTCGGCCACACGGCTTTGTAAACCTTCTTTAATTTTTTGAGGAAGCTTATCAAACAAAACCTCTATTTGAGCAACAACTTTATTAATCTTTGCACCAATATCAAGCAGCGCACCTTTAATTTTATCACCTTCGGCAAGACGAGCTTCTTGCAATTTTTCACAAGCGTTCATAAAACTATCTTTAAGAGCCTTTTTCAACGCCTCAAGTTGCGTCTCATCAAGACGTTTATCAACAAACTCAACCACTTGAGGCAAAGCCAAAAGTTCCCCCAAAGACGGCGCCCGAAATTTATCACCATACCGAGAAGAAACATCAACAGCCGCCTCGGCCAGTTGATGAAGCAAATCAACATTAACTTGCGGCTGTTTATCCAAAAGCTGAGAATTCAGCTCTAAAAAAACACTGACACTTCCGCGAGAAAAATAACCAGCCGCAATTTCTTTAAGTTCCAAAGACAAACTATCCAAAAAAGACGGCAGTTTAAATTTGATATCTAAATTTTTGCCGTTAACACTTTTTATTTCAAAAGCCCAATCATATTTAAGATTTGCAAGATCGGCCTTTCCTTCAACACGGGCAAACCCCGTCATACTAGCAATGTGCAAAACCGCTCTCCTAAGATTTTATTTTCTAGGATTATAGATTAAACTGAATAAAAAATATTTCAACAAGGAATTTCAAAAATGAATGACACATCAAGACAAGACAATATCCTCATCACCGGCGCCAGCAGCGGCATTGGCGAGGCTTTAGCAATATATTACGCCAAAACCAGCGCCAAAAATCTATATATTTGCGGCCGCAATAAAGAAAGATTGGAAGAAGTCGCCCGCAAATGCAAAGAACTCGGAACAAAAGTCGAAAGCAAAGTTCTTGATGTAACAAACAGAGAAGAAATGCAAAATTGGATTGAAAGCAGCAACCAAAAATCGCCGTTAAATATTGTTATAGCCAATGCCGGCGTCGGCACGGTCAATGAAACACCGGATTCGATATACAATACTTTTAACATAAATTTGTTTGGCGTCTTAAATACGGTTCTGCCAACTGTTGACATCTATCGTCAAAATCCGCTGACTTCGGCTTCTCGCCGCCCAACCATTGTGTTGCTCAGCTCGATTGCCGGTTATCACGGCTTGGCCACCTGCCCGTCATACAGCGCCAGCAAAGCCGCCGTTAAGGCTTATGGCGAAGCTTTGAGAGTCAAGCTCAAACCCGAAGGCATTAATGTCAATGTCGTCTGCCCCGGATTCGTCCGCTCACGCATTACCGACCAAAACACCTGCCCCATGCCGTTTTTCATGGAAGCTCCGGAAGCAGCCAAAGCCATTGCCGAAGGCATCAAACAAAATAAAGCGATTATCTCTTTCCCGTTTCCATTGCGTTTTGCCGCATGGTTTGGTTCGATTCTCCCCAACGGCATCAGCGACTTTATCTACCGCAAATTGCCGTACAAGGCTTAAGATTTATCAGGATTTTTGACCGCGCGTTTTTGCAAAAGATAAAGCACAAACAACCCCGGAACAACCATCAATGAGGTAATGGAGAAGAACATCGGCCAACCGACCAGCTCGACCATTTTTCCGGAAGTCGCCGCCACCGCATCACGCGCCAAACTCATTAACGAAGACAACAAAGCATATTGCGTTGCGGTATAAGCCACGCTGCATAAAGACGAAAGATACGCCACAAAAGCGGCCACACTCATACCACCGGAAATATTATCAAGGGTGATACAACCGGCTAACATCCAAATATTATGCCCTGCATAAGCCTGCGCCACAAAGACCAGCGTCGTCACCCCTTGCAAAATTCCGCAAATCCACAAAGAGCGAAACAACCCGCACCGACTAACCACAATACCGCCGATAATTCCGCCCAAAATTGTCGCGCCCATACCAAAAAACTTTGACACCGAGGCAATCTCAATCATCGAAAATCCCATGGCTTTGTAAAACACATTGGCCATCGGCCCCATATAAGCATCACTCATTTTATAAAGAAACACAAAAAGCAAAATAAGCTTCCAGTCCGACCGTTTCATAAAATCGGCAAAAGGCGCGATAACGGCCTTTTGCATAAAAGCCACAAAGCGCTCACGCCGCGACCCGATAACCTTAATCTCATGAAATTCGGCGTCTTTACACGGTTCTTTAGCCAGCAAAATCGTAAAGATTCCAACCAAAGCACCACCGGCCATAATCAAATAAACCTCTTGCCAAGATAAGAACGAGGCCAGCCATAAAGCCACCGCACCGGAAAACAACATTCCCAAACGATACCCCAAAACAAAGATAGCCGCGGCCGCTCCTTGCTCTTCATCATCAAAAGATTCGATTCGAAAAGCATCAAGCACCACATCTTGCGAGGCCGACGCCAGAACCACCACCACCGCAACTGTTGCCAAAAGCAACGGATTTTCGGCCGGATTAATCAACGCCATAAGGGCTAAAGAAAACAGCAAAACAATCTGCGTCAACAAAGCCCAGCTCCGCCGCCGCCCCATACACCCCAAAACCGGAAGACGCAAGCGATCAATCAACGGCGCCCAAAGCCATTTAAAACTGTATGGCGTTTTAACTAAAGAAAACACCCCGATAAGCGCATAAGACACTTCGGCCGCATCAAGCCACAAACTAAGCGTTCCGCCCACTAACATAAGGGGAAGCCCGCTTGAAAAACCAAGCCCGACCATAACCGCCATTCGACGGTCAGCATAAATTTGAAGCGCACGAAGCCATCTGTTTAACATAGCATTTCCTCTAAAATTGGCTTTCAGCTTAGCCCAACAAGCTTAAAAAAGACTAAAGAAGACAAGACAAGCCTTGCATTTTTCGCCCCGACATCCTAAATAAAAACAAAAGAACCGAAAAATAACGAAAGGAAAAGCATGACAACCATACTCTGCGTCCGCAAAAACGGCACGGTAGCCATGGCCGGAGACGGACAAGCCACGTTAGGAGAATCAACCATATTCAAATCAACTTCAGTAAAAGTCAGACGCATCGGCAACGGCAGCATCATTGCCGGATTCGCCGGCGCCGCCGCAGATGGCATTACCTTAATCGAGCGGCTGGAAGAAAAGCTTGAACAAAACGCTTATCAGTTAAAACGCGCCGCCGTATCTTTGGCAAAAGATTGGCGCATGGACAAGTATTTAAGACAGCTCCAAGCCGTGATGATTGTTGCCGACAAAGACATTTCATTGGTCATTTCTGGCACCGGAGAAGTCATGGAACCTGACGACGGCATCATCGGCATCGGCTCCGGAGGAAATTATGCCATGGCCGCCGCCAAGGCCTTAGCGGAAGTCAATGACTTCAGCGCCGAAGAAATCGCTAAAAAAGCCTTAAAAATTGCCGGCGACATTGATGTTTATACCAACCATAACGTAATCATAGAAAAAATAGAGAGCAAATAAGATGACCGCAAATTTCAGCCCGAGAGAGATTGTCTCGGAACTCGACCGCTTTATTGTCGGCCAAGAAGAAGCCAAAAAAGCCGTAGCCATAGCTTTAAGAAACCGCTGGCGCCGTATGCAATTACCGGAACAATTAAAAGAAGAAATTGTCCCGAAAAACATTTTGATGGTCGGCCCAACCGGTGTCGGTAAAACCGAAATTTCGCGCCGCTTGGCCAAATTGGTAAAAGCCCCGTTTGTAAAAGTTGAGGCCACTAAATTTACCGAAATAGGCTATGTCGGCCGCGATGTTGAATCAATCATTCGCGACTTGGTTGAAACCGCTATAAATACCACCAAGCTTGAACAACGCAAATCCGTTCGGGTTAAAGCTGAAGCCGCCGCCGAGGAACGTCTGTTAAAAGCCTTGGTCGGTAAAGATTCGGGTGAAGAAACCCGCCAAAAATTCAGAGAAATGCTGCGCTCCGGCTCTTTGGATAATAACGAGATTGAGATTGATATTATCGACAACGGCAATGCCAGCATGCCAACAATCGACATCCCCGGAATGCCCGGCGCCCAAATGGGCATGATAAGCCTGGGCGATTTACTGGGCAAACCTTTTGGCGACAAATACAAAACCCGCAAGCTCAAAGTCGCAGACGCCCGCAAAATCATCATTGATGAAGAAAGCGACAAGCTTTTGGATAATGACAACATCACCGTCCAAGCCATTAAATCGGTTGAAAACGACGGCATTGTCTTTATTGATGAGATTGATAAAATCTGCGCCAAAGACGAGCGCCGCGGCGGTGATGTCTCCAGAGAAGGTGTCCAGCGCGACCTCTTGCCCTTGATTGAAGGCACGATTGTCAACACTAAATACGGCGCAGTCAAAACAGACCATATTTTGTTTATATGTTCGGGCGCTTTTCACTTGTCAAAACCGTCGGATTTACTGCCGGAATTACAAGGACGCCTACCGATTCGCGTCGAATTAAAGGCCTTGAGCAAAGAAGACTTCATCAAAATCTTGAAAGAGCCTGAAGCCAACCTGATCGAGCAATATATCGCTCTTTTGGGAACAGAAAACTTCACCCTCAAATTTGATGACGAAGCGATTGAAAAAATTGCCGACATAGCGGTTGCGATTAATGAAAATGTTGAAAACATCGGCGCCCGCCGCCTGCACACGGTTTTAGAGATTTTGCTTGAAGACATCAGCTTCAATGCCTCGGACCGCAGCGGCCAAACCGAAACCATAACCGCTCAAATGGTTGAAGACAAACTTCAAAAATTCACCAAAGCAACCGACCTTTCAAAATTCATTTTATAAGGCGAGTGCAAAAGATGAACCGTCGCAATTTCGGCATTTACATTCATTGGCCCTTTTGCCGCAGTAAATGCCCTTATTGCGACTTTTTTTCGCAAGTCAAAAAAGACATTCCGCAAGAAAGAATCATCGAAGACTATATCCAAGAGCTTGATTTCTACCATAACTTAACTTCAACAGAACAAGTCAGCAGCATTTTTTTCGGCGGCGGCACACCGTCGCTAATCAAACCCCAACTGATTGCACACTTAATTGAAGAAATCGGAAAAAAGTGGAGCTTGAAAAAAGACATTGAGATTTCACTTGAAGCCAACCCCAACACCGACAGCCCGACATTATTTTCCGACTTAAAATCAGCCGGAATCAATCGCTTGTCACTTGGCGTTCAAGCCCTAAACGATAAGGATTTGAAGTTTTTAGGCCGCACACACAATGCCGCCCAAGCCCAAACCGCCATTGAGAAGGTTCTCAAAACTTTTGATAACCACTCCATGGACTTAATTTACGCCCGCCCCGAGCAAAAACTAGAGGCTTGGCAACAAGAACTTTCACAAGCCGTCGGATTCGGTTTTAAGCACTTATCGCTGTATCAATTAACAATTGAAGAAGGAACCAACTTTGCCAAACGCGGTATTAAGGCTTTGGAAGAAAACGCCGCCGCCGAAATGTACGATGTCACCACCGATTTTTTAGCTGAGCACGGCTACCCGCGTTACGAAGTTTCAAACTTTGCTACACCACAATATCAGTGCCGCCACAATTTGCTTTATTGGCAAGGAGATAACTACATCGGCGTCGGGCAAGGCGCACACGGCCGAATAAAAACCACGGAAAACAAAATTTACGCCACCACCTACCGCTGCCGGCTTGAAGAACTATCACCGGAAGAACGTGCCGAAGAACTATTGCTAATGGGCCTGCGCCTTGATGAGGGAATCAACAAGAAAAATTTTAAGGCGCTTTGCGGAAAAGACTTTTCAAATATAACCGATTCGCAAAAAATCAAAGAGCTCGAAAAACTTGGTTTCATACAAGACAACCAAAACACCGTCCGCCTAACAAAAACAGGCTTTCCGCTCATGAATCACATTTTATCTGAGATAATAACCTAACGCGCCGAATTAAAATAGTCGACAGCATCAATAATCCTAGAAAGATCAGACGGAGAAACAGCCTCTTTACCGTCCAGAAGAGAATTCAGCTTGTCAAGTCCGAGCCCTGAGCGTTCCGCAATATCTTCTTTTGACAAAGCTGAAGAGGCAACCAATCGAGAAAGCTTTGTTCTCATTTGTCTTTGCAACACCGAAAGAACAAAAACCTCATCATCACAATCTGAAAAAGAGCTGGAAGTAAAATCAGTCATAAAAAGTCCTCCAATCAAATCACTGAAAACTCTGCACACCACCTCAGAGCTGGAGGGAAATAGGCACGTTCAAAAAATAGTCCGAGTCCACATTTCCACGATAAATTCGCAAAAACACAAAATGTGTCCCTAGAAGATAATCATGATTTTTTAAAAGACAAGAGAAAAGATAAAAATTTTGTATTTTCAACAAAAAAGGGGGATACTCCCCCTTTTTTTAACCACAAAACAAAAGCCTTATAAATGAGCCTCTATCCAAGAAACCATTGTAGACTTTGGATTCAAACCAACTTTAACATCAATTTGTTTTCCGTCTTTGAACAAAAAGATTGAAGGAATACTTCTGATTCCAAGCTCAGAAGCTTTGTTCGGAGACTCATCAACATTCATTTTGCATATTTTAACTTTGTCGCCCATTTCTTTTGAAATATCTTCCAAGATTGGAAGCATTTGACGGCAAGGGCCACACCATTCAGCCCAAAAATCAACCAAAACCAAACCTTTTGCATTCAAAACTTCAGCATCAAACTGAGAATCATTAATTGCTAACATAGAAGCTCCCTTTCATAAAAAAACGTTGTAACTTAATATAGGGTATAAAAACAAAGAATAAAAGACTTTTCTTATAAAAATTAATCAAGCGGCATCAAAAAAGCGGTATCTGTCCATAAAATAAAGCAATGAACACTTTTTTCGGGATAAATTTTTTCAACCAACTGTTTATAAACGGCCAGCTGTTTTTTATAAATCACCGGCACATCGTCAATCGTTTTTGCCGCTGGGCGGTTAGTTTTAAAATCAATAATCAAAACCTCATCATCACGCACAACAAGTCGGTCAATTTGCGCCGAAATAATCTTGCCATCGACCATACCCATCAGCGGTACTTCCGCTTTTGACCCATCACCAAAAACCTTTTCAAAGTCCGGATTCTGTAACAGATTCAAGACTTCGTGAAGAATAACATCATGTTGATTCTCCGGCAAATCTGAGGCATTTGCACGCAAAAACGCCTTAATAACCGAAGACAAATCCCCCTGTTTGACATCCGGCAAAAATTGAAGAAGTTTATGAATAACCCGTCCACGGCGAAAACGATGCTCATCTTCCTTAAAAATCGGTGAAATCAAAGCCGATTCGGAAAGCTCATCTTCCTCATCAGGACGAGACGGTGTATAAGGCTTAGCCAGCAATTCCTCATCAGGAGCCTTTGAAAAAAGCCACGCCGGAATATCACGACAATCTCCGCCCCCGTCAACAGAATTCTGTTCCTGTTTCTTTTTTTGGGAAACGAAATCTTGCGATGTTTCAAAAATCAAATTTCCATCAGCATCTTCACAAGCATCAGGCAAAAAATTACGCCGACAAATATCGTACCAACAATCTTCTTTAATGGCATTTTTCCCTTTATACCCGCAAAGGCAAAGCCTGTCTTCGGCACGAGTCAAAGCCACATAAAGCAAGCGGCGATATTCTTCCAAAGCCTTTTGATTCATTTTTTGATTAATCTTAAGGCAAACATCATCATAATCCGCCGACTTTAGAGGAAAGAACATCAGTTCGTCCCACAACATCGCGGCTTCTTTCTTTTCCGAGGCAACACGTACCATATCGGGCAAAATAACAATAGGCGCTTGTAAACCTTTTGAGCCATGAACCGTCATCAAACGAACCAGATTTTGAGAAGATTGTTCTTGCTCACGCTTAATTTCCACCTCATCTTGCGTAATCCAATCAATAAAAGATTGCAAACTCGGCACATGATCTTGTTCAAAAGCAACGGTCAGATTCATAAATTCATCAATCCCGTCTTCCACCTCAGCCCCCATACGAGCCACAAATTTTTTCCGTCCTGACAATTTGTTCAGAACAAAAGAATAGAGTTCAAACGGGCGAACATAATCAGCTTTATTCAACAAAAGTTGCAACTCGGCATAAACAGAAGCATATTTTGCATTTTGAGAAAGCCTTGTCAACAAAGGTGTCATACCGCGTTCCGCACATAACTCGAGCAAATCCATATCATCAAGCCCCCACAGCGGCGACTTCAAAATTTCGGCAAGGGTCAAATCATCAGTCGGCAACAGCAAAAACTTTCCGATTCCGATTAAATCTTTAATTGCCATCTGCTCCAAGAGTTTAATTTTATCGACACCGGCAACAGCCACGCCCACTTTTTTACAAGCCCGAACAAATTCCTCAACAAAAGCGTTGCGCCGCTGAACCAAAACCAAAAAATCACCATAAACAACCGGCCTGTTTTTTGATTTAAGGATATCACCGTTTTCCACCATAGACTTAATTTTAAGAGCAATAGCAGCCGCCAAGCGTGAACTGGTTGAATCAGAGGATGTTTTTTCAACCGGCGGCAGCCAAACATCAGGATTCTCATTAGGCAAAGGCTCAATCAGGGGCCATAAAACAACTTTTCCGGAATCCCCGACCCGAAACGGAATATGCGTCATATCTTGCTCGGGCAAGACCACGCCTTTTTTAGCTTCTTCATCAGAAAAGACCTTATTCACCGTATCAAGAACAGCCGAGGTTGACCGAAAAGAAACATCAAGTTTCACCTCTTCAAAATCATCGGCCGCCGCATGAAAATAGCGGCGCATATTTTCAAATTCCTCAGGATCCGCGCCTTGAAAGCTGTAAATAGATTGCTTGCGATCACCAACGGCAAACACCGTTCGAACAATATCATCAGCTCCGACACCGGCAAAAAACTCTTCGGTCAAAGCTTTAACAATCGCCCATTGGTCAGGAGACGTATCTTGCGCTTCATCAATCAAAACGCTGTCGATACCGCCGTCAAGCTTATACATCACCCATTGAGCAACAGCCTGATTTTCAAGCAAATGACGTGTTAAGACAATAAGGTCTTCATAATCCATTTTTGAATGAAGAATTTTATAAGCATTATAGCCCTTAATCAGCTCTTCGGCCAAAAGCAACACAGCTTTGGTAGAGGTAAACACGCGCAAAGACACCAACTTTCGCTTAAGAGCCAAAACACGTTCAGCTTCGGCTGTAAGCAAGTCATCAATATCAGGCTCAAAAGCACGTGCACTTTTGGTCGCCAGCCTAGGCATATCATCTTTTTTAAGGAAACAAGCAGCATAATCGTCGAATGAAAGACTTTTGACATCGGTCAAAACACGTTCCAAAACAGCAGAACGAGCCACATCGGTTGCCGCTCCGTTTTGCAAAGAAGCAATTATCTTTTTAAGCTCCGCAGAAGAAAGAGCTTCAAAAAAATCAGCAATTAAATTTTCGGCACAATCATCGGGCTTAAGACCAAACTTTTGAGCCAAAGCCTCCAAAATTGAATCAACGGAATCGTAAGAAACAAGCAATCGAATAAGTTTATTTCGATTATCGGCAAGAGTTTTAAAAATCTGCGGAAATTTCGATTCGCTGACATGTTCGGTCAAATAAATAAGAGCTTGGGCAACGGCACTATCGGGAGAATGCTCAATTTTTTGCAACAAATGCGTTTTAACCTCATCAAGAGCTTCCGCCGCCATACGATCATCCATCACCGAAAAATAAGGAGAAACTTGAGCCTCAAGCGGAAAGCGTTTCAACACATCCTGACAAAAGCTATGTATCGTCTGAATTTTCATTCCACCGGGAGTATCAAGTAACAAAGCAAAAAGCTGACGAGCTTTAGCCTCAAGAGCGGCATAATCTTTTTGTTCTTTGGGCAGTATCCCGAGCAAATTATAAAGTTCTTTATGAAGTTTTTCATCGTCAGCCACCGCCCATTCGCTCAACCGTTTAGCAATACGATCATTCATTTCAACGGCGGCCGCCTTGGTATAAGTCAAACACAAAATTTTAGCCGGATTAACATTATTTAAGAGCAAACGTAACACTCTATCCGACAACACCTTCGTTTTTCCGGTTCCGGCCGAAGCTTCTACCCAAACCGACTTCAAAGGATTAGCGGCACGGCGCTGTTGCTGGGTTGCTGTTTCACCGCGTTTGTCACGAATATCGGCACAATCGGTCATAAGCTATCTCCTTCATCACTCATCGTCATTATCCCCCAAGACCTTCCACTCGGCCACACGAGCAAGATTAAGATAATCTGAATATCGAGGAGCATAGGCCGGATTCGGCTGACAATAATAAGGCGTATTTGGATCATCAAAGGTTGAGATTAATTCAACCAAACGCTCTTGAGTTTTTTGCAGCACATCATCAACATTTTTATCAAAAAAAGTTTCTTTTTTACCAAGTTGCCAATAAATAAGGGCGGCAACTTTTTTAGAAGCAAGATCACGAAAACCGCCTTTTGAGGCAATCAATCCTTCAATCGGAAGCTGGGGCGCATAGCCTTTCACGATTTCATTAGAGCTACGAGCACTTCCGGTTTTATAATCAAGAACATTAACCTCTCCCTCAAGTGTTTCATCAACACGATCGGCTTTCGCGGTAACTTCAAAATCACCGGCCGCAGCTTTCAAAACAACCGAACCGGAAAGCTCAAAATGAACACGCGCGATATGTTGACGATACGCGGCTTCGGTTGCCGCCAACCATTTAACGCTTTTAACAAAATTCGGCCACCAAAACGCACGTTTTTCCAAAGCAACTTGGTTCTCGGTAAAATAATCGTCACCGAGTTTAAGCAAAATTTCTTCAGCTTGTTCGGGATAAACCGTCGGATAGCGACGATTAAACACTTCAAGCACTTTATGAACCAGCGTTCCGTAATCTCTGAAATCGAGTTCGCGATTAAGGTCGTTAAGAGGACGAAGTTTAAGAATATAACGAGCAAAAATCTGATACGGATCGCGCATAAGAATTTCAATAGAACTTGCCGAAAACTTTCGCGGACGATAACAAAGAGGGGGTTTTGGCTCCGGCGGATTAATCGGAAAGAACCCTTCGGGTTTATCAAGTTCCGCCCCCCAAAAAGCATAGTTTGGAGCATAAAGATGTTTAAACTCATAGCCCAAAGCACTCAAGACGGTTTGCAACCGCAACCACCAACGAGAATAAGACATCGGCGTCGATTGAACCTTAGCGGCACGTGTTAAAATCACGTGCTTTCCGCACAAAAAATCAGCAAAATCTTTGGCCAAAATACCGACAGCTTTTTCGGGCAACGGCAAACCAAAATTCTTTTTCATAGGGCGCGACATCCATGGGTCGGCATCAGAAGACTTCGGCCATGCTCCTTCATTAACTTCACCGATAATCAAGCGGTCAAAATGGCAAAGACGAGCCTCAATCGGCCCAAGAATTTTCAACCGCGGATGAGTTCCGTAGCGCGGCCGCACGGTAACACCGACCATAAGCGATTCGAGCAAATCAAGATATTCACCGCCGTTCAGTAAATCCAGCTCATCAGCCTCGTCATAAAGAGAAGAGAAGAACGCCGCGGCGGATTCGCCGTCATCACCGCGCCATAAAACGGCAGCACCGCTTTTATCAGGAACAGACGCCAGCTTTTCAGCCGCCAAAATATGAGCTTCAAGCAATTCTTTAAGACTTGTGGAGCGAGTCAATAAATCGCACAAGGGTTTAAGCTGTTGTTTTAAGGCATCAAAAACGCGCAAAATATCGGGATTATCGGACGGTTCATCAGCACGCAAAACCAGTTTTTCAAAATCACGCACCTGTCGCCGAACCAAAGAATAATCTTCTCCGTTTGCAAAGAACGGATGTTTCATCAAAGCCAACAGCGGCACCGGAGCAAAATCGTCCAAACAAGCCTGAAGAATAAGCCGTAAAAAAGCACCGACAGGCGAAAGAGAAAGCGGTTTACCGGCCGAATCATCAACCTTAATATCCCACCGCTCCAACTCTGCGGCAACCCGACGCGCCAAATTTCGATCGGTCGTCACAAGGGCGGCTGTCTTTTCGGGCGTTTCCAAAACTTCTCTCATCAGCAAAGAAACAGCAACCGCCTCTTGACGCAAATCGGAACAATCAAGAACGGACAACCCCTGCACGGCCTGCGGCATAATTTTTTCGCTTGCCAACCAGCGCCATTTATCAGTTGAAGAAGCCGGCCGCATAAGTTCGGAAACAAGTTTTTCGCGCGCCGAATTAAAAGACGAACAAAAATCCACCACCTCAAAACGGTCAACACCGATAAAATCCAAAAGTTGCTTGAGTTCAAATTGCGGATGAGATTCATCAAGCTTATCATAACTATGAGCATCAAGATATTTATCAACGCCGTAAAGAATAACCTCCCCTTTTGGCAAATCCAAAACCGTTTTCACCAAGCGCCGCATCATCGGATAAGTCGCGGTTGTGCCGGCCACAACGATTCGCTTTGAGGGCGGATGCTTCTGCCAAAAGCGGCATTGCAAATCAAGCAAAATATTGCGCCGTTCCGCCGGATCAACCCAATGATGTTCTTTTAAGTAATCCGGCCATTGCTTTGTCACGATTTCCAAAAAACGTAACGTATCAAGCCAATGCTGGGCATATTCTTCGGGAACAAGATTTTTCAGATTATCAAAAGAAAGCTGTTCATGATGCACATCATCAATCAGCTTGCACAAAGATTGAGCCAAAGAACAGGCCTGTTGCGCCGAAAACTGCTCCAGCCCGAACTGCGGCGCATCATGCTTGATTTTTTTTGTAAACCACAACAAGCGGCGGAGCGACGGCACGGCAGGCGGCAAATTTTTAAGTTCTTCGGAAAAATCAAAACCGGAAACAAACAGCTCATCTTCTTCAACATCGCCCAGCGGCATCATCTGCGGCAAGAGCGTCGGTTTAAGACCTTGCGCACGTACAAACGCCTCTTTTAAGTTTTGACAAGCACGTCGATTCGGCAACAGAAACAACACCTCGGAAAGCCCGAGGGGACAATCAGAATATTCATCTAAAAACTTCTGCGCCACCGCGTCAACAAACGCCACGCTGGAAGGAACATTAAAAACCTTTCTCATCATAAAATGAGTTTAAGAATCTCGGTCATAATAGTCAATAACAAATTAATTTATCAATTCCACTTAAAACTCAAGAACAGGATAGATTGCACGGGAAGTAGACTTTGCTGCTCCCCTCAATCCGTAGAACGAGTATGCGGCGTCGTAATCATATTCCAGCGCTGTTTCATAATCATTCTCGGTCGACGACCAAAGGGGACAATGGGTACTGGGTGCTTCTACGCCTGCTCTAAAAAAGCCTTTATCAATCGTGATTTTATTATCACCATATGAAGCCCATACTCCGGCCGCCGGTAAGCACCAATCACCGGCACTCGTTCCTTCAGTGCTATATTCATTTACCGCCTTTGCCGCATCACCTCCTGCAGCCATAATGATCTTACTATTGGCACAACTTGCAAAATCGATTATGCCTTTTGATGGGGGATAATTCGTTAGTTCCGGTATATCTTCATCATTAAGCCAATTACCCCAGTCATATGCATAATCAAGTCTATCCAAAGCCAAGGCTTGACCATGACCAAAGCCATCAACATAAACAACCACACCGATTGGTGTTTTACCTGATTGTAATTCTATTGAACAAGTTTTATCAGAATAAAAAATTGCACCGATTTGACATCCGCTGTTTGCACTTTCTTGCTCCATGATTTCAATTTTTTGTTCAAGTTCATTAATTTTATTAGCAAGATCGCAATTCCAATAATTGCCGAACGGGCATTTGAGGCCGCCGGTACAAGAGGTAGTGCTGGTATAGCCTAAGGTGGTACAGCTTGGTGTGGCAATACAAGCCGCCTTCGCTTGCACAATGCCACCACAAAGAACAAATACCGTTGTTGCATAAAGTATTTTTTTCATTGTCGTTCTCCTTTGCTTTTTTCTACATTGCGCAATAGTCGCAATAATCCGAATATCCGTCTTTACAGCCGGTCACATACCACAAGCCCGAACATTCCTCATAAGTACAGATCGACCCACTCGGGCATGAGGTTAAATTGCCTAAATTCGGACAGGGTTTACAGTTGTCATATTTGATTAAATCACCGGATTGACAGCTCTTGGCTCCGGCCGCTCCTCCCATATCTCCGCAGTCTAAAAATCCGTCGCAAGGATTGATTTTAATTTTGTATTTCGTGACACCGTCACAATCCAAACAGGGTGAACCATCTTGGATATAGCCTTTCGGAATAGAGGTATAG
>CASFLB010000003.1 GCA_949295395.1 uncultured Pseudomonadota bacterium
TTCATTCTAGCAAAGGAGTTTTTTATCTGTAAAGCTGTAAGCTCTTTGGAACTACCGGCCTAGCCGGTAGTTTTCTTGTTACAAAAAAATCCGCCAATCCAAATGATGGGCGGATTGTTAAATATTCATTCAAAAAAACAACGCTTGATTTTTGCTTTGTTTTTTTATATTCTTCTCTTGAGGCGGGTGATGACCGTCTTGAGGCTTGGAAACCTCTTTATACGCGTATATGTAAAAACGTTATTTTGCATGCTTTCTGGTCTATTGACTGGAAGGCGGTAAAATAAGCCTTGCGGTCAATATACCGCGCTATTCGTATAAATAGTTTCCAACTTCCAGTCGCTTTCATCAAGCGGCTTTTTTTTAATATAAATAACAGGAAGTGATGCAATGAAACTTTTTATAACTTTATTTTCGGTCTGTGCCTTTCTTTCGGCCTGCACCTCTTTAACCCGACAAGAAACTCAAACCCTGCGCAGTCTTGATGCTCACGGTATTTCGGTTGATTATCCGGCCGGAAACTGGGAAAAGCCCGCCTCCCCCGCAGCCGCCGGCGCTCTCAACCTCATTTTAGGAGGCGGAAACTTTTATCTCGCGTCCGGAAATGGCGCCCAATCCGAGCATTTTACTTATGGTTTTCTAAACCTGCTTACCTGGCCGATTTCAATTATTTGGGGTGTGCCGGAAGCTGCAATTGATGCAAATACGATTAATCAACGCGAGCTGATTTTTTTCTACACCTTTGACCCGCAAGGCCAAGCCGCCCTTAAAGAGAGAAATCTCCAGCTCAATAACCAAGGCATGGTTACCGAAATTAAATAACAAAAAAAGGAACTTTGCTTAAAGTTCCTTTTTTCTTTCTTTTAAGAAAATAATTCTTCATAGCGAGCAAAAGCACTTGTCTCCTGATACTTCTGCCACAAATCTTGATTGTCCGGTGTTTGCAAAAACTGAATTGTCTTTTGCTTCAATCGCCTCGTCTGCCAATACCACAATAAAAAAGCATCGACCACTTTTTCTGTATTTTTTTCTCGACGAATGGAAATCAACTGAATCTCATCTTCGGCGCTTAGCGGAAAATACTGTTCAAATAACACCAGCAACTTGGCTTTTCCGGCTTTGAACAGTTCCTGCTTAAACTCGCTCCAACAGGTCTGATAACCATAAACACCTGTCTTGCGCATTAGACTATGTTTAATCCAGCTCAAATAACACTCAATCTGAAAAAAATCATCCGCGGCAACCAGCCTTTTGATGTTGTCTTCAGTCCACAGATTATAGATAAAAAACAAAACAACCTTGATGCTTTTGTCTTCCCCCTTTAACAAATGGGGCGCATATTTCTGCCGCTCTTCAACAGACATTTCTTTTAAAGCACAAGCGGCTTTGGCCTGCACACCTTCCAAATTTTTAATAATTTCTGCTTCTTTCATAATTATAACGTTTTAAAAATAATACAAAAAACAGGGTAAAGTTTAAGACCTCACCCTGTTGTTGTCAACTTCTTTTCTTTCAAGCAAATTTCTTTGCAAAAGAAAATTTATCTTCACCATTAATTTTGGTGATGTTCGGATTTTCCAAAATGCTTGGAAGCTCTTGGCGACGGAAAACACTTCTGGCATCAGCTCCTGTCACAAACGCGGTCACATTTCCACGGCCGCCGTCGATAAAACGCTTGGAGGCAATCGACCAAATGTCAGCAATTTCTTCATTGCTTAATCCGCAGTCTCCGCTGGATAAACCAAGTTCAACAAGTTTGGCACCACAATCCGTATGCTCAATCATCATGCTTCCGGGGTGAGACTTGACATAAGCAAAGGCTTTGTCCCTATTCTCTTTTGTTGGAAGATAACTAATGCTATACAGCACAATCCCGTCTTTGGGCGTGCTGACATCATAGTCTTGAGCAATCCGAAATGCTTGTTGAAATAATTTTGATGCCATCCTTATTTTTTCCTCTTATTCTTAACCACATCAAGTTGACCATCGCTGCCAACCACAATATCGGCTGTGTCATTATCCTCTATCTCGCCGGATAAAAGCTTTAACGCCAGCTTGTTTTCAATCTGATTTTTCAGCAAACGTCTGAGCGGACGCGCGCCATAAACCGGATCATAACCATTGTTGACAATCCAAACAAAGGCCTGATCTGTTACATTAAGCGTTATATTATGCTCTGACAAGCGTTTTTCAATATTGCTTATCATAATCTTCGCAATTTCCTTGATATTTGACTTATCAAGCTTGTGGAAGAAAATGATTTCGTCAATACGGTTAATAAACTCCGGACGGAATGAGGCTTTAACAATATCCATTATCTGTGCCTTAATCTTGCGGGCATCATCACCGCCGGTCGCATTGGTCAAAATATCGGACCCAAGATTTGAGGTCATGATGATAATGGTATTTTTAAAGTCAACGGTCCGGCCTTTACCATCGGTCAAACGACCATCATCCAATACCTGCAACAAAATATTGAAGATATCCGGATGCGCCTTTTCAACCTCATCAAACAAGATAACCTGATAAGGACGACGACGAACCGCTTCGGTCAACATACCACCTTCATCATAGCCGACATATCCCGGAGGAGAACCAATCAAGCGAGCAACCGCGTGCTTTTCCATATACTCACTCATGTCAATACGCAACATCGCGTGTTCATCGTTAAACAGAAACTCGGCCAAGGCTTTTGAAAGCTCGGTTTTACCAACACCCGTCGGACCTAAGAACAAGAACGAACCGATTGGTTGGTTGGCATCAGAAATGCCGGCACGGGAACGACGAACCGCGTTAGAAATAGCCACAATCGCATCTTTCTGCCCGACAACACGCTTTGACAGATAATCTTCCATATGCAAAAGTTTTTCTCTTTCGCCTTCCAGCATTTTATCAACCGGAACACCTGTCCATTTAGAAACAACAGCGGCAATATTTTCATCCGTTACGGTTTCGCTGGCTTTGTTTTTGTTGCTCTTAGCCTCTTCTTCAAGCTCTTTTAGCTGATTTTCAAGCTGCGGAATAATGCTGTATTGCAACTCGCCGGCTCGTTCATAACGTCCATCGCGTTTGGCAATATCAACCTCTATTCTTGCCTTATCCAGCTTGTCTTTAATCGCGGTTAAGTCAACCAAGCCTTGCTTGTCCTTTTTCCATTTTTCTTCCAGCGTTTTGGCCTTGCTTTCCAAACCAGAAATTTCATAGCCAATTAATTCTAAACGAGATTTCGACTGCTCATCGGTTTCTTTCTTCAAGGCTTCACGCTCAATTTTCAACTGCAAAATTCTACGGTCAAGCTCATCAAGCTCTTCCGGCTTTGAGTCAACCGCCATACGAACGGAGCTTGCCGCCTCGTCCATCAAGTCAATCGCCTTATCCGGCAAAAATCTGTCGGTGATATAGCGATTTGACAATGTGGCCGCGGCAATCAAGGCACTGTCAGCAATTCGAACACCATGGTGTAATTCAAACTTGTCTTTTATACCGCGCAGAATCGAAATTGTTTCTTCAACACTCGGCTCGCCAACAAAAACCGGTTGAAAACGACGGGCCAAAGCCGCATCTTTTTCAACATATTTTTTATATTCATTTAAGGTTGTCGCACCCAAACAATGGAGCTCGCCTCTTGCCAAAGCCGGTTTCAACAAGTTTGAGGCATCCATAGAACCTTCGGAAGCTCCGGCTCCGACAATCGTGTGCATTTCATCAATAAACAAAATGATGTTGCCATCGGATTCTTCAACTTCTTTCAGAACCGCTTTTAATCTTTCCTCAAACTCGCCACGGAATTTTGCTCCGGCAATCAAAGCCCCCATATCCAGCGCCAATAAGCGTTTATGCTGCAAGCTTTCCGGAACATCGTTGTTTACAATTCTGATTGCCAAGCCCTCGACAATTGCCGTTTTACCAACGCCCGGCTCACCGATTAAAACCGGATTATTTTTGGTACGGCGCGACAAGACTTGTATCGTCCGGCGAATTTCATGCTCACGTCCAATAACCGGATCAAGTTTTCCTTCTTGGGCTTTAGCCGTGATATCTATCGCATATTTTTTCAACGCGTTAAAATTATCTTCGGCATTTTCCGAATCGGCGACACGGCCTTTTCTCATCTCGTTTACAGCTTGATTCAGCGCTACCGGATTGGCTCCGCATCCTTTGAGCAAATTATAGGCCTTTGTGCCGGCTAGTTGCACTAAGGCTTGCAAAATGCGCTCAACCGTTACATAGCTGTCACCAGACTTTTCTGCCAGCTTTTCCGCTTCCATCATCACGCGAGTAAAGTCCTGATTCATCACACTCTGAACCCCACTTCCCTCTACGGACGGAAGCTTTGCAATTTCCTCAGCCACACGCGTTTTGAGCCGGCTAACATCAACACCGGAGTGCTGCAACAACTCTTTTACTGTTGTGTCTTTGCCTTCAAGCATTCGGTTTAGCAAATGTTCCGGCGTAATATATTGATGATGTTCTTTGACGGCCTGATTCACCACATCTTGAACCAGCTCTTTTGACTTTGCCGTTAATTTCTCAAAATCCATTTTGCCTCACCTTTTCGTTATCTTAAAAATTCTTGTTCTCTTTATTATATAAGAACGCCATGAGGGCAAAATCAATAAATATTAGAAATTTTTTATTCCGTTTTTTTATTTCCTTGCGGCATAAGACGTATCAATGTCAGCTCTGAGGGAGCTAAAAGCCTCATCATCGGTCCCCATGTTCCATAGCCGTTGGAGACATACATATCCATGCCTTTAACCTTGTATAAACCTGATATATAGTGATTAGCCGCCCTCACTAAATGATGAAACGGATAAATCTGCCCGCCGTGGGTGTGTCCCGAAACAATCAAATCAACAGCCTTCTTATATAACTTATCGGCAAAAGACGGACTATGCGACAGCAAAATTTTGTAACTTTTATCCTCACGGTCTTTTAAAAGGCGGTCAATATCGACTCTTAAATCTCTTGGTGCCCCTTTTACCGAATTATAGTCAGGAATCCCCCCCACATAAATGTTCAACTTCGGAATGTAAACTCCTGTATTGTATAAAAGCTGAAAACCCATTTCCTGAAATTTAGGCATCCATGAGTTTAGTCCCGAATAAAACTCGTGGTTTCCTAAGGAAAGAAACGTTCCGTATTTCCCTTTGATTTCTTTCAAAATTTCTGTTTGTTTGGGCATGGACTGAAGACGATCATCAATAATATCTCCGGCCATAACCACTACGTCCGGACGCAAACCTTTGATTTGAGACACCAGTTTTTTTAACTTTTTTTCCGATGTCGTACGATTGGCATGGAGATCGCTTAATAAAACAATATCCGTTGGCTGTTTTATTTTGTCGCTGTATAAAATCACTTCTTTGATTGGGGGCGTTTTCCAGCCTTCATAAAGACCATACACCGCTAATGTTAGTGCTAAAAGGCAAGCGGTAATATTTGCCTTGTTTATCAAGCCTGGTGCCATTGGATTTAGAAACGAATCGGGTCTACCTGACCATAAGATAATTTTATGAATAAAAAACCACAAAAAATCTCTGACTAATAGAATGCAAAAAAGGATAAAAACAAAGCCAAATAAGCTATACAGCACATTGTTTGCCAACGTATAAGCCGTGCCCTCAAGCCAATGATTGTGCCTTATTATGCCCAAAATCAGCGGAGCTTCCCAGCCTAAAAGCACAATAAGGGAAATTAAGACCTTTGCGCTGAACGCATATACGCTGTAAGCACATAAAATTCGAATGCTTATCAAAGATGCCGATAAGGAAATTAAGAAAAAGGCTATAAAAAAATACATCCCCTTTCCTCCCTGGCTTATGTTTGTTATGGATTATACTTCCGCAACGGCAGCAGCCGCTTTACGACGATAAACTCTTTTTTTAGGAGCCGGAGCTTTTTCAGCCTCTGCATTTTGAGCTTCTGAAATTTCAATAACCGTAAAAGCTTTTTTCTCAACAACCGGAGCATCTTCAACCGGTGCGGCGGCAACTTCTGATGCTTGAGTTTCCATGCCATTATCATTCTCGGCAACTTGTTTCTCGGCAACATTTGCCTCAACAACATTTTCAGCTTCGTGATTAAAATTATTACGTTGCATTTTCTTTTCATTAATCTCGGTGACAATCTTGCGATAATGTTCAGCATACTGACGATAGACCTCTGCCGTAACATAGTCGTTATTACTCATGCTGTCTTTGGCTAAATCATTATATTTTTTGATTAAGTCCAGCGCTGTGCCGGTAATCTTTCCGGCTGGCGAGGTGCTGTCAAATTTGTAATTAAGTGAATAAACCTGATTATTGTAATTGTTGTTACGATATTTGTTATTTATTTTTTTCATATTAAATCCATAATTCGAGTAATGATTTCTACACGAAAATCTTTTCCTAATGCGATAAAAAAATACTTCAGTTTCGGGAAAAAATTCTTAGTACTAAAACATCAAAAACAAGTACTACCGTGCTTATAATACATAATAATTTTTAATTTGCAATTTATTTTTTTAAAATTATACAACGCTCAACGCCGCCTAAATCGCGCAAGGTCTTTTGCCAATTAAGCCCCTGTTTTTCAAAAATATTTTTAACATCCTCTGCTTGATTTATTCCGCATTCAAGCAAAAGATATCCCTCTTTGCTTAAAATTTGAGGAACTTTCTTTGCTATCAGACGATAATGGTCGTAACCATCCTCTCCGCCGTCCAAGGCTCCAAAGGGATCATAATCTTTAACTCCCGTATCTAATCCTTTAATATCTTCACGCGGGATATAAGGCGGATTTGAAACAATCATATCAAACTCTTCCCCAAGTTTGTCGGCAAATTTCTCATCGTCCCAACTTAATTCCTTAAAGCAACATCTTTGTTCAACGCCAAGCCTTTGGGCATTTTCTTTGGCTATTGTCAAAGCTTTGTTTGAAATGTCAACACCAACACCAAAAAGCGACGGAAAATCTGCCAGTAATGATAAAAGAATGCACCCTGAGCCCGTGCCTAAATCCAAGACCTTTTTAAGATTGTTTTTGAAAATTAACTTTCCGGCTGCCTCCACAAGCGTTTCCGTGTCCGGACGAGGAGATAAAACGTCTTGACTCACCTTAAATCGATATTTGTAAAAATCTTTTTCGCCAATAATCTTGTCAAGCGGACAGCCTTGACTTCGTTGTTTTATTATACTCTCAAGCTGTTTATGTTGCTCAATTGTCAATGTGTAGGTTTTAGGAATAATCTCGTTATCATCTTTTTTTAACACATACCCCATGATTATCCGCCCTTCTAATCTTGGCGAATCAACCTTTCCGGCTAAGGACTTTACCACATTGTCAAATTCTATCTTTATCATCTTAAGCTGTATATCGTTTTATCCGGCAAACTGTTCACCAATCTTTGGATATAAAATCCTTGATACATATTTATACCTAAGGAATTTCCAACTTCAACCGCTGCCGGATCATCAACACGACATAAAATCATTTTGGCGCGCTCGGCTCGATTGACATAGTCCATAAAATGTTTGTCTTCGTTAATGACATCCATAAAACTCGGATGCCATATTATTTTGATTAAATCGGCCCCAAGATTTTGACGATTTATGTATTTTAACTTGTCTACCGTTATTCCATCAATGCATATCTTATACCCTCGATATTGGGCAAAAGTTTTGGCGAGCATATAGGCTTTTATATCACTAAAAATGTCGACTAACTGCAATTCTAAAACAATTGTCGAGCGCATTGAGGTATTCAAGCTATCATCAAAAGCTAAAAACTCATCAGACAATATGGTCGACACATTTAAATTCAAACTGAAATTATTGGTTAAGGCGCCATCGTCATGCTGGCTGACATATTCCAAAACCCGTTTATCCAGTGTTCCGGCTAAGGCCAAAAACAGCCAGGGATTGGCCGTCATATCTAAATCCGGAAGCAACATATCTCTCAATTCACTTATCGCAACATAGGCCTCATCAAATAAAACTTGCGGCGATGACTTGCCGATTATGGCACAGACCGACTGACGGCGTATCAAACTGGCAAAATCCGTCATGGATAAGGCTTTTTGAATTTTTCCAAGTAATGACGGCGTGAGCTCTCGTCTAAGCTTTTTTACTTGAGGTTTTACTATTCGCCATTCATCATATTTGTCCGATGTCGCTTTTTTTCTTAATGCCGAAAAGCTCTGCTCTGCTGCGGCTTTCATGGCCTCGTCAATGGCTGATTGTAAGTCCTCTCCTAACTCATAATATGTGGCAAATCCGACTTTTTCTAAATCAAACGAATTTTTTATCAGAGGATCATCGTGAAAAATGTATCTGACTTTTATCAGGCAAGCTAAAATCTCTTCTTCCATTTTCTTATGATAGATGATAACCATGTCATCATTCGGAAGACCAAAAATTTCTCCCTCGCCTTTGCTTGATATAACCTCAAAGGTTTCGACCAAAGACTGACGAGATAAATATTTTTGATTGTTTTCACTGAGTTTGCTGGTACTCAGATAAAGTGCCTTATAACTGCTTTTATCTTTGAGACGGGCAATATAATCATTTATCAAGACGTCCTTTTTGGTGTCTGATTGCCCTGATAGGAATAGCTTCGTTTCCTTTTTCTTATCTGTCTCTTTTTTATTACTCTTAAAGAAAAACATGCTTTCCTCACAACAATTTTTCAAGATTTTCTAGGGATTGGCACTCTTGACGGAACCGACCTCTTAACAAGCGATGGCGTTTTAGACATTCCTGCGTTGTGCATTTATTTGAAAACGGACATTCTTTCTTTATCAAAGCGGCCTCTATCGTGTCGATAAACGGACCTTGAAAAACAGAGATACCATGTTCTAAGCCCCACTTTAGCGCCTCTTGCGAATCGCACTTTGCTAAAATGACATTCTTTGATCCAAGTTTTTCGATAGCGGCTTTCACACTTTCTTTGTTGTTTTCATACGCCATGAGCGGTTCCCAGAATAATTTTATCATATCGGGCTGAAGTTGGTCGATGTTTATCATATCCAAAGATTGAGGGTTAAGCGAATCGATTAGCAACTCATGGCCGCCTTTGTGCAGTATGTCCTTTACTTCTTTATATTGTTCCATGTTGTTTAAGATGTCCATCATTTGGACTTCTACAACAATTTTTTGTTCCGGCTTCAAAAAACTTTTGGCAAATAAAACAAATTCTTTTGAAAAAACAGATGATAAATTTAAGTTCAAACTTATTTTTTGCGGCCATTGCTCCAATTCAGCGTAACCAAATGCCGACAGGGTCTTTTTATCCAAAACCTGTGTCAGATACTGAAACAGCCAACGGTCTGCCGTCAAATCCAAATCCTCGGGAAAATAGGGACTCAAGTCCTTTATAGCGACAAAAAACTCTTGCATATAGACGCTAAAACTGCCGCCGCTTTTGGCTTCTAAAATACTTTGCCTTTTTACAAGTTCTGAAATATCTATTTCATCAAGTTTTTCAACAACTTTATCAATTTCTTCGGCTCGGAGAGGTCTTTTAACCGGAGGATTATTTTGAACACTATTTAAATGCTGAGCTTGGAGCTGCTCTATTTTTGTATAAAAGCTCACAAAATCTGTCGGGAAAGAATATACTTTAGCAAAGTCACGACTGTCATGTGATAAAATCGGGTCAGCGGCCAAACCAGTACGCAATTTTTTTACGGCCTCGTCAACAACCTCCGGCGGCGTATTTTTGCTCAAAATCGCGATATCACCATTACTTAAAACAAACATCACGCCCTTTGTCGTCCCAACGACGCTGTCAAACAATCGCGCAATAACTTTAACAAATTGAGGATGTCTGTTTTTCGGTTTTAGCCGTGATATATTCACATAAAGAACCGTATAGCCGAGCGGATTGCGCGCGACTCTATCCAGAGCGTCGAGCAGAATTTTTTCTGATAATATGCTTTTTTGTTTTGCTGCCATTGTTTTTTATTCTTTGCACTTTTCCTCTTATTTTACAGTATCGCAAATTCGCTAATTTTTTGCTAATAAATTTATCAGTTTATCCACGGGTTCACTTTCATGATAAGGCTTTAACAATAAAATCGTCTTTTTATCTTTTTCCAAGATGTTCTTTAACCCATGATGATTTTCGCTAGCGCTGACAAATATAATAATTAGATGCGGATTTTTTTGCCTTAAGCTTTTATATTCTTCCAAGGCATTTTTCTCCCATAGCATTATATCTAAATACAAAACATCAACTTCCTTATAATTTATGGTCTCAAAGCGGCTAAAACTTGATACCTTTATTCCGGCACGTTTTAATATAAGGGTTAGAATACGTCGTAAAACCGGTTCATCTTCAATAACAACCGCGTTTATCTTCTTTTGAGGTATTGATATTTTAAATTTCGTCTCTCCCTTTTGAGACTGAACTGTTATGCTTCCTCCACTTTTTTCAATCTCTTTCTTTACCCAATAAAGACCTAAGCCATGCCCTTTCTTTTTTTTATGCGTATACCCTGCCTTAAATATATTTTCAATATCTCTCGGCGCTATACCTTGACCATTATCAATTACCTCCAAATCATACCAACCTTGACGGCTTTGGGTTCGAATCAAAATTTTTCCTTTGTCTTTTATGGCTTCCGCGGCATTTTTTAATAAATTTATAAAAACATCCTCCACTATCTTACGCTCCATTCTTAGCGGCAAAAGACTTCCTTTTAGTTCTGTTTCGACCTTAAGTCGCGGATACCTCTTTGACATAAATCTCGCTATATGCCTTATGCTATCGTTTAAACTTTGCGGTTTAAAATCATCCGTTATTTTACAAAAGGCTCTGTTTTTGGCGTTATGTTCAGCTAGTTTTCTTTTTAAACCAACCTTTTTTATTGCGATTATTGTAACAACAAAAACACAAATTAGACTTATGGCAATTATCTTCATCTTTTGTTTCTCCTCATTTAAGTTAAAACTAGCAAAAACTGATTGATTTTTAATTAAGCCTCGTTATAATCAGTTTGAATTTTTGTTATTGATAATTTTAGAGGATTTTCGGCCGATGTTACCCCAGAAAAATAACGTTGCACCTATTCGTAATCAAATTATTGTTAAAGTTGCTCAAAGTTTTCTTAAAGACCGCTTTCAAACGGCTGATGCCATTCCGTCCGAAATCATGCCCGATGGCTCTTTCTTTTATCATGCCTCAATTGATATTGACCGCGATATTATCAAAAATATCGCTTTAGCTGTTATGGGCTTTTCTCCGGCTGACGAGGAAGGTAAAAATAAGTCTCTTAATGAATATGGCCAAGAAGCTCTTAAACGCCAAAAGCTTTTGCCCAGCAAACTCTCGGTTATTAATGTTGCTTGTCAAGCGTGCATGAAACAACAGCATGTTGTTACAAACTATTGCCGCGGTTGTGTCGCGCGCCCCTGTCAGGTTAACTGTCCTAAAGGCGCTATTTCTTTTACCCCTGAAAACCGCGCTCATATCAATCCCGATCTCTGCATTAACTGCGGTATTTGTTTTAATAGCTGTCCCTATAATGCTATTATTAAAGTTCCGGTTCCTTGTGAGGATTCTTGTCCGGTCGGTGCAATTACTAAAGATGCTGATGGTAAAGAACATATCGATGCCGAAAAATGTATTTCTTGCGGAAAATGTCTTCGCTCTTGCCCCTTTGGTGCCATTGTTGAGCCTTATCAAATTATTGATGTTCTTAAGGCCATTAAAGATGAAGGCAAAAAAGTTGCCGCCATGTTGGCTCCGGCTGTTGTCGGGCAATTTGCCGGAACAATCAATAATTTAGTCGGCGCCATGAAAAAGCTTGGCTTTGCTGATGTTTTTGAAGTGGCGGTCGGCGCCGATATTACCACTGAAAAAGAAGCGGCTGAATTTATTGAACGCATGGAAAAAGGCGAGAAGTTTATGACAACCTCTTGTTGTCCGGCTTATTTCCGCGCGGCAAAAACGGCTATTCCGGAAATTGCTCATTATGTTTCCGATACGCATACTCCGATGTCTTATGCTGCTGAGCAAATTAAGTCTGAACATCCGGATTATGTCACGGTCTTTGTCGGCCCTTGCTACGCTAAACGTGTTGAAGCTGAAACAGACCCCTTTGTTGACTATGTTATTACTTTTGAAGAACTTGGGGCAATGCTTGAAGCTGATGAAATTGACGTGGCTTCCTCTCCGGCTGAAAACTTTTCCCAAGTGTCTTGTTATCAAGGTCGTCAATTTCCGGTTACCGGTGGTGTTGCCGGCGCGGTTAAGTCTTTGGTTGAAGGAAAAGCCGATATTCGTCCCGAGATGATTGATGGCTTGACTAAAGATAGCCTTAAGTTGTTAAAACGCTATGCTCTTAAAGGCTGTGATAATAACATGATTGAGGTTATGTGTTGTGAAGGCGGTTGTGTTGCCGGTCCGGGTTGCTTGGCAATGCCCAAAAAGGCAGCTGTTGCCGTTGGCAATTATGTAAAAACCGGTCAAGATTTAAAACAAAAAATCGAATCAAAGTAAATTTTTCCTAAAAGGAAGAAAGGACTATCATGAAAATTGCAATTATCGGCACAGGATATGTTGGGCTTCCGACAGGTGTCGGTCTTGCGGAACTCGGAAATGATGTTGTTTGCATTGATCGTGAACCATCAAAAATTGAGCGTCTTAATCATGGGCAGCTGACGATTTTTGAAGATGGACTTGAAGAACTTTTTAAGAAAAATGCTCAGGCAAAACGTATTCGTTTTACAACTTCTATGAAAGAAGGTGTTTCTTCTGCTGATGTTGTTCTTATTGCCGTTGGGACCCCTCCTCACCCCGTCACCAAAGAAGCCGATATGAAGTATATTCATGCGGCAGCAACGGAATTGGCTGAATATTTAACCGGTTATACCGTCGTGGCTACGAAATCAACCGTTCCTGTCGGGACGGGCGATGATGTTGAGACGCTTATCCGCAAAAAAAATCCAACCGCTGATTTTGATGTTGTTTCTTTGCCTGAGTTTTTACGCGAAGGATATGCCATTCATGACTTTTTTAATCCTGACCGTATTATCATCGGGGCAAACTCTGAACGTGCTTGCGCTCTTCTTAAACAGCTTTATCAGCCTTTCGCTCATAAAACGACAATTCTGTGTGTTAAACGCCGCTCGTCCGAAACGATTAAATATGCGTCAAACGCTTTCTTAGCCATGAAAATTCATTATATTAATGAAATGGCTAATTTCTGTGAAAAAACAGGAGCTGATATTTTTGAAGTCGCTAAAGGAATGGGGCTGGATTCTCGTATTGGCAATCGTTTTCTTAATCCCGGCCCCGGTTATGGCGGAAGTTGTTTCCCTAAAGACACTAACGCTATGGCTTATATGGCTCGCCAAAACGGCGTTGATTTAACCTTAATTGAAACAACAATCAAAGGAAATGAGCTCCGCTTTGCTCAAATGGCAGAAAAAGTCATTCAAGCGACTAAATCTGATACCCCAAAAATTGCGGTTCTCGGTTTGGCTTTTAAAAACGGCACCGATGATTGCCGTATGTCTCCTGCTCTTTCTATTGTCCAAGAACTCATTCGCCGCAACGCTCAAATTACAGCCTTTGACCCTAAGGCTATGGAAAATGCCAAACTTATTCTTGGTGATAAAATTACTTATGCTGATGATATCTATTCTTGTCTAAAAGATGCTGATGTACTTGCTGTCTTAACCGAATGGGAGGACTTCAAAGCTCTTGACTTTGAAAAAGCGGCACATTTGATGGCTCAAAAAGTTATTGTTGATTGTCGCAATATGCTTGATATGAACAAAGCTCTTGAATACGGCTTTTCCTACCAAGGTGTTGGGCGATAAACGTATATGGTATTTTGTGGGGGCTTTAGCTTAAATATATTCCTATGACGGCTATACTCCCTAAAAGTACTGCTGTCAGTTTTTTGAAAGTGAAGTAGTCTGTCTTTAGAATTACAGACAAAATAAACAATAAAAATGCTCGCATTTGGGATATAACGATGACAATGGTTGGCGCATCGTTGTTAAAGCTTATCGTTTCAAAAATATAATATATGGCTTCAAAACAACCAACCCCAAAGCATAAAACATATATATTTTTCCACCAGACAACCTTCTTTGATGGTGGCTGTGGATTCGAGAATTTTACTCTTTGACTTTGGTAGGCAAAGTAAGGAATGGCCAACAGGTAATACCCTAAGTTTATTCCAATTTCATTCGCGCCTTTGTGGGCTGCTAATTTTACCAAATAGGGACCCGCCAAATAAAGCAAAACCGAGATGATGATATAAACCAATCCGATTGCTCTTATCTTTTTTACTGTTTCTGTTCCTTTTTTTTGACTGCTTTTCGTAAATAAAAAAATTGAAAAAATAAAAAGAACCAATAATCCGATGAACGATGGCGTCATCTTAACATATCCCATCATCGAATCGATCATGAATGTTAAAAATAAACTACTTGCTTCTATTAAACCGATCAAAGCTAATGGGATATATTTAAGTGATTTTACAAAAAAGATATAACCTGCTAATATCAAGGCGGCGTGTACCACAACGTAAATGGCTGAGTTCAACGGAAGTGCTATCCCGCTTACCAAACCGATTATTGCTTGAAGCAGTCCTGCCGTTAAGGATGTTAGAAATAAAACCCTATGATAATTATAACGGTTAACCGTATAATCTAAAAGGGAATCGCAAAATGAATTTGAGATGCTTGAAATGATTGCGGTATAACGACTGGGATTCAAATTTTTCCTCTTTTCTTGTTACAAGCTTTGTATATTTTAAATAGTTTTTCTTAAAATTTTATAAAGTAGATCTTTCGTACTTTTGACCACTTTCTCTTCCATAAAATATCTACAAATACTTGTATAAAAGATTTACGCACATCTTAAAAAATATCGTTGTATATTTTTGAATGTATATTATGATTCTTTATAGTTATGTACTTTTTTTTATGGATGTTATTTATGCCGGCAGTTTCTATCATCATTCCTGTTTACAATACTGAGAAGTATCTTCAGCGTTGCCTTGATTCCGTTTTAAATCAGACTTTTTCGGATTTAGAGATTATTTGCGTTAATGATGGTTCAACCGATAATTCTCTTAATCTTTTGCAAAATTATGCTCAACACGATAAAAGAATAAAAATTGTTACTCAAACCAATCAAGGGCAATCGCAAGCACGCAATAACGGAATGCTTCAAGCATCAGGAAAATATTTCTGTTTTCTTGATTCTGACGACTTTCTTGATGATAATTTTATTGAATGTTTATATAAAAAGGCTGAAAAAGAAAAGGCTGACGTTGTTATGACGGGAACTCGCCATATCTCTAAAACAAAAATCACTATGGATTATTTGTTTGAAGGGGCGCTTTCCTCGTTTTGCGATCGCGTCAAATCTCTTCCTCATGGCGGAGCTTGCAATAAACTTTATTCCCGTGATTTTCTCAACAAATATCATTTGACTTTTCCTGCGGGGCTTTATTTTGAAGATAACCCCTTTACGATTCAGGTGTGCTATTTTGCAAATAAATTTGTTACAATTCATAGTGGAGGCTATAATTATGTATACAATGGATTTAGTACTACTCAAGACCCTCAAAAAGAGCAGAAACGCCTTACCGACGGTCTTATTATTACAAAAAAGATTATGGATTTTACTGTTTTTTATCATCTGCCACCTCGTGAAAGAAAGGTTGTTTCTGACTTTTGTTTGAAATACATTATAAATCACAGAAAACTGGCTGAAGATAATTATCGACTTGACGTTCTTTCTCTTATTGAAAAGACGAAAACTTTTTATCGCCTTTATTCAAAAATTCGATTGAAAGCAATTCGAAAAAACATTAAAAATTTTTTTGCGAGACTTTTAGGAATTAAAACAAAAAAATCCGCTTAATGCGGATTTTTTAATGGTGCCGGTTATGTGACTCGAACACACGACCCACGCATTACGAATGCGTTGCTCTACCAACTGAGCTAAACCGGCATTTAACCTTACGGCTTTTACTTATACATCAATTTTATTTACAATGTCAATAAAATGCTGTCCTCTTTCCATAAAGTTTTTATATTTTCCAAAACTCGGTGAGGTTGGTGAAAACAACACAACGCCTCCCCCGTGTTTCATCAAACAAAAATATGCAAGAGAAACAGCTTCTTCCAGACTTTCGCTCTCGACTATCGACATATCTTTACGAGTTACAACCTCTCTTAGCTTGGTGGCTATTTTGGGGCCGCACTGATACAAGGTTATGGCCATTTTGACCTTTGGATGCGAATCGATATATTCGGCATAAGCGGTATAATCTTGCGTGTTTTCTTCTCCGCCCGAAATGATTACAATATTCTCATCAAAGCTCTTCATGGCTCCAATGGCGGCTTCCGGTGCGGTTGAAATGCTGTCATTAATAAAGGTTACGCCGTTTTTCACAGCAACATTTTGCAAACGATGGGCCAGCGGCTCGAAAGTTTTCAATGCCTTAACCGCTTTTTTCATATCTAGACCTAAATAGTTGATAATTGAAAAAACACCGGCAAAATTTTCTAAGTTATGATCTCCGAAGAGTTTTAAATCTCTGATATCAACAAGCTCAGTTTTGCACTCATAAAGCTTTTTGCCTTCGGCGTGAAAGCCTCTTTCTTCATTATATTTTACAATATTTTTATCCTTATATTCCGATGCATAGCGCACAAGTTCAGCATTTCTTCCGTTGATAAAACAAATGTCACTTTCTTGCTGATTGGCAATCAAGTGCAACTTGTCACGGCAATAATTTTCGTGTCCATGGTGCCATTTATCATGAACAAAATATAAGTTTGTAAACATCGCAATATGGGGTGAAACGCTTAAATCAGCTGCTTGGTAGCTTGACACCTCAGCAACGAGATAGTCAAAGTCTTTATCCAACAACTCAATCAACGGAACACCGATATTTCCGCCCAGAACGGCTTTTTTGCCTTGCGCAATCAAAATATGATACAGGGCGCTGACGCTGGTGCTTTTTCCTTTTGAACCGCTTATCGCTATGATTTTACTATCTGGCTTTTGCGCTCTGATTTCAGACAAGCATATATCGGTTGATGAAGTAAATTTTACACCTCTTTCTTTGGCTTTTATAATCTCTTCTTTATACAGGCTTACTCCCGGAGACTTGATTACAACATCAACCTCGTTGAGCAAGCTTTCTATCGCCTCACCATCATAAGCCGGATACTGAGAAAATTCGGCAGCGATATCAATTTTCGAATCATTATAGATACAAATATTTTTATCCAGCCCTCGGCGCGCCAAAAAGTGTAAAATTTCACGGCCTTCCGCACCTAATCCCCAGATTAATATTTTTTTGTTTTCAAGTTCTTTAATCTGCATTTTTACCGCCTTTTCTCTTTTTCTTTGAGGCATAGAACTGGCTTTCGGTTTCTTCTGAAACAACACTTCCCTGATGAACAACCAATTGTGCAAACGGAATTTCTATTCCTTCTTCATTGAAACGACGATTTATCTCATAACGAATATCGCTTGGAGCGGCAAACCCATCCCAGATATTGCTGACATAAAATCTTAGTTCAAAATCCAAACTGCTGGCTCCAAAATTTTGGAACAAGACATAAGGTTCCGGTTTTTTCAAAACGCGCTTATGGCTTGTGGCACATTCCATCAAAATGTCCTTTACCTTTTCAACATCCGAGCCATAGGCCACGCCGACCGTGATGCTGTATCTTGCCCAATTGTTGCTATGAGTTAAATTGGTTAATGATGTTGACAGCAAGGTAGCATTTGGCACAATCACACTGGCGCGGTTAAAGGTTTCAATCTCGGTAGAGCGGATATTAATTTGCTTAACCTTGCCTTCTTCGTTATTGATTTTTACCCAGTCACCGACTTTAATCGGACGCTCAAATAACAAGATTATACCTGACACAAAGTTATTGACGACATCTTGCAAACCTAAACCAATACCTACCGATAACGCACCGGCGATCAAGGCAAGATTTCCAAAGCTTCCGCCCATCATCAGTAAAGCTAATATTGCCGCGATGATAAAGCTGATAAAGCTGAAACCGGATATCAATGAGTGCTTAATGCCGTCATCAATGTCCATTTTATCCAACACATTCGACACAGCATGACGGCGCAGAGCTTTCATAACTGTTAAAGTTACAAAAAATGTAATAATACCGACAACGATTGATATTACGGAAACCTCAACATTACCAACCTTAAAGCCAAATAAGATTTTCTTTAAGCTTTGAAGCATCAAATCCGTCGAGACACCCCACATGCCCAATATCAGCAATGTACCGGCAACAATAAATATCGGGTCAACAATCAGTGTTAGCCAAAAATCTATTTTGGTTATCAGGCGACGACGAAGCTTGAATGTTCTTGCCCAAAAACGTAAAAATAATACACGGTGTAAAATTTCACTTACAGCGCGGCGTAAAATTAAAAATATTCCAATAACCAATGCTGAACCGATAAATCGGTCAAATATAAATGATGATAGCCTTTGATAGCCAAATAATGATAATGAAAAAACACCGATGCATAATAACGATACAATAAAGGTAATTTTGACCTTGGGATTTAGATTTTCTTCATCGCTAAGCTCTTCATCTGTCAAATCATCTTCCGTAACCTGAACATCATCCCATAACATGGTCTTGACAATCATGATAATGCTCAAACATTTAACAGCACTTGATATGGCCATTATGTAGTAGATAACATCCATAGAAGAATCTGTCTTGAACGCAATTCGCTCAAAAAACGAACAGATACCAATCACCGTGATAAAGAAATAAGATACACTGGTCAGTTTTTTAGCTTTTTCGGTTGAGATTTTTACCAGACGCCAGGGTTCATTATATGGGGTTAAGGTGACACGGGTTAATGCACGGCAAATCACAATATAAAACAAGCATACCAACGCATTTGTCAAGGCAATGAAAAAGAAACTTCCCTTCAAAAGTTCGGCATTATAAACCCAAGATAGTGCCGCTCCGATTAAGCTGGCTGGTATAATTCCATAGGCTAAAGCCACAAAGATTGCTGCACTTACCTTACGGCTGTATCTAATGCGCTCATCATTGGTTTTATAACCAAAATACTTCATAATAAACAGGCGGAGATAGATACTGACGAGTAAGGTCAGAACCACAATCATAATTACAGGTAAAATGTTGCTTTTAACTGAGTCTTTTCCTTCATCGTTTAGATTTAGATACCAGTCAAACGGCGAGCTCGCTATATCAAACAGCATTGTGGCTAATAATTTGTTGGCCGTATAAAAGTTTTGCGGCAAAATTAGGGATTCCTGCTTTTCTAACAAGCGGGATACCAGCGCTTGATTACGAACCTGAATTATCATTAAATCAAGCTCATCAATTTGTGTCAGCAAGATATCGGCCTCAGATAATCTGGCCTTTAGCGCTGCGGCCTCGGCATTAAACTCCGTACGCTTTTGGGCAATTTCTCTGACTTCTTTTTCTCCGTCTTCCGGCGCAGCGCCTAAGGCTTCTATTTTTTTTTCAACAAACTGAAGCTCTTTTTCTGTTGATGCTTTGTAGTTGTTAATCGCATTTATAGTACGACTTAATCCATCTAAATATTCAGAGATAAGCGTGGAGCTGAGATTGCCTTCTTTGACATTTTTCTCAACTTGTTGAAGTCTTTTATTGAGCTCATTATAGTTTAATTTGCCGTTTTTTACGACCTCAATTTCTTCGGCCTTTGAGCTAATTTCTTCAGCATAAGCCATTGGCTGAAAGTTAAAATACGATGCCATAAAAATCAACAAAGCCAGAATTCTCAGCTTCATCAGCCCTCTCCTTATTTTTAGTGGACGGTTTCTTGTTTTTGAAAGGCTTTCATTACTTGATAAGCATTTTGGGCAGCACCAGAGTGCAAATTATCGGCAACGCACCAAAAGCTGATACCGTTTTCAACCGAAACATCTTGTCTGATGCGGCTGACGTAAATATCATCTTCGCCCTGTACATCAACCATTGTCACATAGCCGCCGTCGACCGTTTTATCAAAAACGACAACGCCTTCGGTGGCTTTCATTAATTTACGTGCCTCATCGGCGTCAATTTCTTCTTCACATTCAACATTGACATATTCGGCCAAGCCGATAAAGGTTGGGATAACGGCAAAGTTTGCATGAACTTTCACATTTCCGTTCAGAATCTTTTTGGTTTCGGCATTAACCGCCCATTCCCAGCTGGTTTCATCGCCGATAAATTCTCCGGCTTGCGGAATCACGTTAAACGCAATCTGTTTGTTGAAAACTTTTTGATGATCAACCAAGCTCTCGTTCATAAAAATTCGGCGGGTTTGATTAAACAGCTCGTCCATCGCCTCTTTGCCGTAAACCGAAGTTGAAATATAACCATTTACGACCAGGCGTTTGATTTTATATTTTTCGTTAATCGCTTTTAAGGGGATTAGCAACTGTGTTACGGCTGCTGAAGGAATGCTGACCAAGCCTTTTTTTGCGGTATTAATTTCTTCATCATTAACGCCGGCAATAATCATCGGCACATCCGAATCGCTAAAATAAGCACCGGTGGCGTCTACCGTTTTGACGCCGGCCTTTAAGGCCTTGGGAATAAATCTTTTTGCAACCTCGGCGGTGGTGGCAAATATAGCTATATCGACTTGAGAAAAGTCAAAACTTTCCAATCCATGGACGTCAAGCTCATCATCTTCTCCGTAAGATACCTGTGTTCCCAGCGGGGCGTTAACATCAACGGCTAAAGCATCTACGGCTTTTATGCCATCGGCTTCCATGATGTCTAAAATTTCATGTCCGATACCTTCTAAGGCTCCGACAATCGCATATTTGCTCATTTCAAATTCCTTCCTTAATTTTTTACTTTACCTTTTTATATAACACAATTGTTTTTAAATTAATAATTTTTTTTACGAAAAGCAACAGCTTCCGCACAGATTTTACTTTTAAGCACAAAAAAGCCCATGCGGTGCACGGGCTTTTTAACTTTTATCCGAAAGATATTATTCGGCGCTCTTGTTCTCGTCTTTTGCTTTAGCTGCAGCTGACAAATCGTCGGCAATACGAGCAGAACGACCGCGCAAGGCACGCAAGAAGTATAATTTTGCACGACGGACTTTACCGATACGTGATACTTCAATCTTAGCAACATTCGGAGAATAAAGCGGGAATACTCTTTCTACGCCTTCGCCGAATGAAATTTTTCTAACGGTGAATGATGAATTCAAGCCATCATTCTTGCGGGCAATGCAAACGCCTTCATATACCTGAATACGTTCTCTATCACCTTCTTTTACTTTGGTGTGAACTTTTAAGGTATCTCCCGGTTTGAAGTTCGGGATGTTTTTACCTTCGGTGAGCTTTGAAATTTGCTCTTTTTCGATGTTTTCCAATATATTCATGGTTCTTCCCTTTTTTAATTTTTTAACTTTATATACCTAAACCTTTTTCAAATCAAGATATTTTTGATAAAGGTCCGGCCTTCTGGTTTTGGTTACTTCTATGGCTTGTTCTTGGCGCCATTTGGCTATGTTTTGATGATGTCCGCTTAACAAAACTTCCGGAACTTTGCGACCTTCCCAATCTATCGGGCGGGTGTATTGCGGATGTTCCAGCAAGATGTTTTCAAAGCTCTCGTCGCTCAAAGAATCTTTATTTCCCAAAACTCCGGGGAGCAAACGGATAACCGCATCAAGCATGATTAGTGCTGCCTGCTCACCGCCGGTCAGGATATAATCGCCAATGCTGATTTCCTCAACATTATAGGCTTCTAAAACCCGCTCATCTATTCCTTCAAAACGGCTGCAGATGATGCTTAAGTTTTCTTCCTTGCTTAGCTCGTGAACTTTGCTTTGTGTCAGAGGAATTCCCCTCGGGCTCATACTGATTATTCTTCCCGTTTTGTGGTTGGCTTTTATCGCCTCGCTCAAGATATCGGCTCTCATAACCATTCCGGCGCCGCCTCCGCAAGGGGTGTCGTCAACCGATCCGTATTTGTCCTTGGCATAATCTCTGATATTGACGGTCTCTATTGACCAAAGGCCTTCGTTTAGTGCCTTTCCGGTTAATGAATAGCCCAGAAACCCCGGAATGAGCTCCGGAAATATCGTGAACAACTTAACCTTCAGCACCGGCTTCGCCCTCTTCATCGTCAATAAAATTCATCAAAACACTTTCGACAATAATATAACCTTCTTTAATATTTACCTCGGGAACATAAGCCTTGCTAAAAGGTATCATCTCTTGACGATTGCTCTCTTTCAGCCGCAGCTCCAAAACATCTCCCGCACCAAAGTTATAAACACCGATAACTTTTCCGACGACCTTGTCTTCTCCGGCCTGTTTAACTTCTAAACCGACCAAATCGTCAAGATAATATTCCTCTTCTTCCAAGTCCGGCAACCGTGTGCGATCAATGTAAAGCTCTAAGCCTCTGAGACCTTCCGCCGTGGTGCGGTCGTCAATGCCTTTTATCTTTACTCTTAACAGTTCCTTTGAATGTCCGGTGACTTTAATTTCAAACTTTTTGCCAAGCTTGTCTTCCACAAGACCATATTTATCAATATCCGTGTCTTTGGCGGTATAACTTTTGACTTTTACCTCTCCTCTGATCCCGTGGACACCGACAATCTTGCCCAGACATACTTTTTTTGCGTTTGTCATTATTGTCTTCCGTTTGTCATAAAAATAACCTTAATCTTTAAGAATTATTCAGCCGAAGAATTGGCTTCTTCAGCAGCAGCTTTTGCAGCTTCAGCGGCTGCAGCAGCTTTTTCTTCTTTTTCTTTCATTCTCTCTAAGGCTTTTGCTTTAGGAGCCGATTTCTTTGGCTGATTGCGCAAAGCCGGAGCAGCGCACAAACCCAAATTAGAAAAAAGCTTTTGCAGTCTTTCGGTCGGTTGAGCACCTTTTGAAATCCAGCTCTTTACTTTCTCAGCATCAACAACCAATCTCTCAGCGCTGTCTTTCGGAAGCAGAGGATTGTAGGTGCCTAATTTTTCAATGAATCTTCCATCACGAGGAGCTCTTTGATCGGCCGCAACAATGCGATAAAACGGACGTTTCTTTGAACCACCGCGTGATAATCTGATACGTACTGCCATTTTTATTTCCTTTCGTTGTGTTATTAAATTTCAAATTTCCGCCTTATGGCTAAAACGGAAACCTGTTGTTCATTCCGCCCGAAAAACCTCCGAACGGATTTTTCTTCATCATCATTTGAGCCGCTAAGCCTTTCATTCCGCCCAGCTTGCCCATTCTTTTCATCATTGTCGACATCTGCTCATAAGATTTGAGCAATTTGTTGACGTCATGAACTTCTACTCCGGCTCCTGCCGCTATTCTCTTTTTGCGAGAGGCTTTGATAATATCCGGCTCGCGGCGTTCCTTCTTGGTCATTGAAAGAATTATCGCCTCTTGCTTTTTTATCAAATTGTCGCCGACGCCTGATTCTTCAATCTGCGCTCTGAACTTTGACAGCCCCGGAATCATCCCCATCAAACTACCCAAGCTTCCAAGTTTTTGAACCTGACGCAGTTGGGTGAGCATATCTTCAAGGTCAAACTTGCCTTTCATCATTTTTTTGGCGACTTCTTCCGCCTCTTCGCGGTCAATCTTTTCCATGGTCTTTTCAACCAAAGAAACGACATCGCCCTGACCTAAAATGCGTCCGGCCAAACGATCCGGATGAAAGGCCTCAAACTCATCAATTTTTTCGCCGGTTCCCAAATATTTTATCGGAGCGCCTGAAATCATACGCATTGATAAAGCCGCACCGGCGCGTGACGAACCGTCTACTCGGGTCAAAACAATTCCGGTTACACCGACTTTATCATTAAACTCTTTGGCAACATTGCAAGCATCTTGGCCTATCATTGAATCGGCAACCAGCAAGACTTCCGTCGGATTGGTGATTTCTTTTATCCGGGCGACTTCGTCCATCAAAGCTTCATCTATATGCAGGCGACCGGCCGTATCTAAAATAATGACATCATAACTACCGCTTTTGCCTTGTTTCAGAGCGCGGCGGGCAATTTCTTCCGGCTTTTCCCCTTGGACAATCGGCAAAGTGTCAACACCAATCTGCGCACCGAGCTGAGCTAATTGTTCTTGGGCGGCCGGACGATAAATATCTAAAGAAGCCAGCAAAATCTTTTTCTTGTTTTTCAACAAATTTGCGATTTTGGCCGAGGTTGTGGTTTTACCCGAACCTTGCAGACCGACCATCAAGACACATGCCGGCGGAACAGCCTTGAAATTAAGCTCGCTTTCATCCGAGCCCAGAAGTTTGACCAGTTCATCATGGACAATCTTAACAACCATTTGCCCCGGTTGGATTGAGCGGACAACTTTTTCACCCAGTGCTTGTTCTTTAACCTGTGCGATAAAGCTGCGAACAACGGGAAGCGAAACATCGGCCTCCAGCAAGGCAACGCGAATTTCGCGCATAGCCTCGTCGATATCTTTTTCATTAAGCACGCCGCGTGAGGTTATTTTTGAAAAGGCTGCGCTTAATTTATCCGTTAATCCGTCAAACATCTTTTTCCTATAAGCTATTGCACGACAGTGGGCGAAAACTCGCTGACTGCCGGCACCCCGCAGAAGTGTAAAATCTCTTTCCTTTGGGAAAATCCTTTTTATTTACTTTGCGTTATAAAGATATTTTTCATAAAAGTCAATATGTTTTTTTAGACGACATTCGAAAAAAGGCCTTGTTTTTACAAGGCCTCCTTTGTTATCTATTTTTTGTTTGGAATATCACAGGTATTTGTTTCTGTTAGGATGTAATGATCCGACAAATTGCCGATTATTTTATTCATGTGATTATCCAATTTACGAACTTGCCCTTCTTCAAGCTGAAAATATGAAATCTCCATGCTTTCTGAATTTAAGGTTAAAACATTATCATCACTAATGCTATATGTTCCCGAATCGGCAAAAACCGTTGTGCTTTTATCGACATAAACACTTTCCATCTCAAAGGTACCATTCGGATTTAAGGTCAACTCCGTTGCAATTCCTGGGCCATCAGCTGCCGGTAAAACGCCGGTATAGGTTGCGCAAAGCTTGTGGCTGGCACAGGCGCTTAGCCCGATCAATCCTAAGGCTGCAATCAAGACTTTTTTCATGTTTTCCTCCTTATGATGTTTTTTTCTTAAATTTATTTCTTAGGCGTTAAAATTCAAGCCCCACTCACTGTAACGCGCCGGATCATCGACCCAATTTTCTCGAACTTTGACATATAAAAACAGATGTATCCGCTCGTCTAACAAACGCTCGATTTCCTGACGTGCCGCCTGCCCGATTTTTTTTATCATCGTACCACCCTTGCCTAACACAATTATCTTTTGGCTTTCTCTCTGAACATAAATCGTCATCTCGGCTCGTACCGAATTGTCTGCCCTTCTTTGCCACAATTCCGGCTCAACCGTCAGTTCATAAGGTATTTCTTGCTGCAAATATAAGAAAAGCTTTTCACGCACAATCTCGGCCGCCAATAATTTTAAGGGCATATCCGACATCTGCTCTTCGGGATAATACCACGGACTTTCAGGCAAATGTTCGGCCAAGTAAGCATAAAACTCATCGGTATGCTCGCCCTTGGTTGCCGACATCATAAACGTTTCTTCAAACGGATACCTTCCGTTTAAGTCTGCGCTTAACTCTAAAAGTTTTTCTTTTTTGATTAAGTCAATTTTATTCAAGACCAAAACTGCTGGTGTTTTCTTTTCCTTCAAGGCCTCAATAATTGCCTCAACCTGCGTATCCACACCTTTATGGGCATCAACCACCAAAACTGTTATATCAGCATCACCGACGCCGCTCCATGCCGAAGCCACCATGGCTCGATCCAACCTTCTTTTGGGCTTAAATATCCCTGGAGTGTCAAGGAAAATAATTTGACTGTTCTTATATATCCCTATGCCTTTCACCATCGTGCGGGTTGTTTGTTCTTTGGGCGAAACAATTGAAACCTTTGACCCGACAAAGTTATTGGTAATGGTTGACTTTCCGGCATTTGGTGCTCCGATTAAGGCGACAAAGCCACAACGAGTTGCCGGCTCTTTGTCGGCAGTTTTTTTCTTATTTACCATGGCTCGGCAAGCTCCTTATTTTTTCAAGCATTTTATGGGCGGCATCTTGTTCGGCCAGTTTTTTGCTTTTACCCATTCCAATTTCTTCCCAATTTGAACCTAGTCTGACAGCTATGTGAAAAATCGGCTCATGTTCCGAACCTTCTCTTTTTATAACCTCATACACCGGCATCTCTAGCCCTTTGATGTGGGACATCTCCTGCAATGCCGTCTTGTCATCTTTGGGCGGAAGAATGGCTTTATGAAGCTGTTTTTCCCAATGTTTGTGTACATAAGCAAAAGCTTCGTTCGCCCCGCTCTCTAAAAAGATTGCTCCGATGATTGCCTCACCAACATCACATAATACGTTATCATTTTCTCGTATATCCTCTGTGGCAATTCGAACTTTTTTATCAATTCCTAAGCGGCGAGAAACTTCAGCCACCGTTTCTTTGCAAACCAAAGCCGTATGACGTTGTGATAAGCTCCCTTCCGGCTCATTCTTAAATTCTTTATACAACATTTCCGCAACGGCCAAACCTAGCACACGGTCACCTAAAAATTCTAAACGCTCATAATTTTCTTCAATATTGCCCGTGATACTACTATGCGTTAACGCTTGCTTTAAAAGACTTTTATGCTTGAAATTATATTCTAAAGCCGTTTCTAAATCCTCATATCCGTTCATATCGGCTCCTTTTTCTAGTTTATTTTATCAAACATTCGGCTCCAACGAATCTGCCGTGGTAAATTCCAAAGTTTGTACCACGGGCCGCCATTGCTATCATATGAAAAGAACAGAACTCGTGCTTTTCCAACCAAATTTTCAAACGGAACAAAGCCGACATTTACGCGACTATCATCAGAACGGTCACGGTTGTCGCCCATCATGAAATAATTTCCCTCAGGAACGGTTAACTCCGGCACATCATCATAAATTTCTGAATCCGATACCTCAATTATATTATGCTTAACGCCATTGGGCAATGTTTCAATATATTGCCGAAAACGCTCAACATTTCCGTACTTATCTCTTAACACAAAGTCATCAATCGGCTCTCGCTCGACCAGAACTCCGTTAATGTATAAACGCCCATTTTCTAACTTTATCTTATCTCCGGGAAGGCCTATCACACGTTTGATATAATCGGTCTTGTTATCTTGCGGAAATTTGAAAACCACAACATCACCTCTTTGCGGTTCATCTGACCATATTCGGCCATTGAATAAGGGCATGCTAAACGGAAAAGAATGCTTTGAATAGCCGTAGGTGTATTTTGAAACAAACAAAAAGTCGCCGACATAAAGCGACGGATACATTGACCCTGACGGTATCTTAAACGGCTCATACAAAAAAGTGCGAATGACAACCGCTATTAATATCGCATAAACAATCGTTTTTATTGTTTCTGCCAGACTTTCTTCTTTTTCCATTTTTCCTCGCTTTCGCTTAAAAGCGATTATCTTAGATAAATCTGCCGAGTGGCAATTTTATCTAAAATAATCTATCCTAATTGTTCAATAATGACGACCGCTTGCGCCCATGGATAATCGTCACTTATGCTTAAGTGTATACCGCCCGATTTACCGCCGCAGAGCTTTTGATATTGCTCCAAAGCCTTGCCGGAAAGCACAATCTCAGGCTTGCCTTCTTTGTTGTGTATGGTTTGTATCTGACTTAAATATATACCATTGCGAAAACCTGTTCCCAATGCTTTTGAACAAGCTTCCTTTGCCGCAAAACGCTTGGCCACGCTAGCCGCATATTCTTGCGGTGATATAAACTCTTTTTTCTCGAGTTCTATTTTTTCTTCTTTTCCTAAGGCTCGGTCAATCAAACGGTGCCCATAGGCCTTTATTGAACGTTCAAATCTTGAAATATTTGTGATATCTGATCCTATTCCGATAATCATAAGCTTTCCTTTCTATTGTGCTGAACGTGCCACATAACTAACCACTCGGCTTGCTTTTAGTGCCGCTATTATATCATTTAGGTGTTTGACATCCTTAACTTCAACATCGACTAAGAGTTCAAAATAGCTGACCGTGCGATAAACGATATTTAAATTTGAAATATTGCCGTTGTTGCGCGCCACTAAATTTGATAAATCAGCCAAAGCTCCGGGTTCATTCGCCAACATAATTTTTAAGCGCCCGACGTGCGTTTCATTTTCGGCCTCATCTCCCCAGGCAATATCCAGCCAACGCTCCGGCTCATCTGCAAATTTTTCTAGCACTTTGCAATCGATGGTATGAACAGCCACGCCTTTACCGGTGGTAACAATACCGACAATTCTATCTCCCGGCAAGGGGTGACAACAACCGGCAAAATGCACAGCCATTCCAGGGACCAGCCCCTTTATCTTCAGTGGCTCTCCTTTGCTTTTGTTCTTTTTTAAAACATTTTTTAAGCTCGGAACTTTTATTGCTTTTACAACTTTTTCTAATTTTGATTGTTTGTAGGCCGGATAAACCGCGCGCAAAACATCCCAGCCGGTTATTAAACCCTCTCCAACTTTGGCGTAAATGTCATCTATTGATTCTGCCTCAAAATTCGGCATAACGTTCACCAACGCTTTTTCGGAGAACTCCAGTTTTTCTCCCTTAAACTGGCGATCCAAAATATCCTTACCGAGCGCAATAAATTGGTCTCTTTTATGGGCACGGACATAGCGTCTGATGGCGGCTTTTGCCTTGCCTGTAACAACAAAACGTTCCCATTCGGTTGAGGGATGTTGCGCCTTGGAGGTTAAAACCTCTACCTGATCACCGTTTTGCAAAACCGTTCTTAAGGGCTTTATTTCACCGTTAATCTTGGCGCCGACACAGGTATCGCCGACCGAAGAGTGAACCGCATAGGCAAAATCAACCGGCGTTGAATTTATGGGCAAACCTATCAAATCACCTTTTGGGGTAAAACAGAAAACCTGATCATTGTACATTTCAAGCTTGGTGTTTTCCAAAAACTCTTCCGGATTTTGGGCTTGTTCCAAAATCTCAAGCAATTCTCTAATCCAGCGGAAATTACGGCCTTCAACTTTTTGCCCTTGCTTATAAGCCCAATGCGCTGCCACACCTTTTTCAGCGATTTCATGCATTTCATGTGTTCGTATCTGAATCTCAATTCGGGTATTTTCAGGACCAATGACACCCGTGTGAATTGACTTATAACCATTGGGTTTTGGCGTGGAAATATAGTCCTTAAACCGACGCGGTATCATATGATATTTGCTGTGTATGACACCCAAGGCTTGATAGCATGCCCCAATATCATCCACGCAAATTCGGAAAGCCATGATATCAAGCAACTGTTCAAAGGATGCATTCTTTTGCTGCATTTTCCGCCAAATTGAGTATGGCGTTTTTTCTCGTCCCGTTACTGTGGCTTTTATGCCGTTTTCTTCCATGTCTTTTTGCAATTGTTCAATTATCTTTGGGACGATATTGCTGTCTTTTTCGCGCAAGAAATTCAAACGAGCTACAATAGAATCGTGAGCTTCTTTATGCAATTCCGCAAAAGCAATCTCTTCCAGTTCGCTTTTTATTTCCTGCATACCGATACGTTCGGCCAAAGGCGCATAAATATCTAAGGTCTCCTTAGCGATGCGCGCCCTCTTTTCCGGTTTACAGAAATGAAGTGTGCGCATATTATGCAATCTATCCGCCAATTTTATTAATAATACGCGGATATCATCCGACATGGCCAATAAAAGCTTGCGAAAATTTTCTGCCTGTTTACTGCTACCTGACTTCTGCTCAATCATGGCCAACTTCGTGACACCGTCAACAATCGCCGCCACTTGTTTGCCGAAAAGCTGCTGTATTTCTTCAACCGTTGTATCGGTGTCTTCAACCGTATCATGCAACAAACCGGCAATTATTGACGCACAGTCGAGCTTAAACTTAGTTAAGATACCGGCCACTTCTATTGGATGTGAGTAATAAGGGTCACCAGATTCTCTTAGCTGCGCCCCATGCTTTTTCATGGCAAAGACATAAGCCCGGTTGAGCGCGTCTTCGTCAGCATCCGGATCATAAGATTTTACTAATTCGACTAATTCATACTGTCTTAACATCTACTGGCTACCTACTTCTTAAAATCTCGCGCTCAATCACAAAAAAAATCCGGCTTACAGCTGTTGCGATTCGCACTTGAATGTAATTGCAACAATTATAAACCGGAGAACCTTAAAAAATGTTGAATCGGAGATTATTCTTCCTCGTCAAAATCTCCGCCCATGTCGTCGCCCATATCAAGCGCGTCATCATCCAACATATCATCATCCAATGACAAATCCGAATCGGCATTACCGTCTAAATCCAAATCATCATCCGAATCATGAATCTGCATTGCATCGTCAACATCAGCTGCATCAAGAGCCACAGCTGAGAACTGTTCGTCCAAATCAGCCAACTCTTTTTCGGCGGCCAAAATTTCGAGCTCTTCTTCCTCGGGCTCTTCAACCTCAACATATTTTTGAAGACCAAGAACCAAAGATTTTTGTAATTCTTCAATATTGACCGTGCCTTCAGCAATTTCACGCAAGGCAATTACCGGATTTTTATCATTATCTTTTGAAACCGTAATCGGAGCGCCGGCGCTGATATCCTTAGCGCGTTGAGCGGCAACCATCAGAAGTTCATAGCGGTTTGGAATTTTTTCAACACAATCTTCGACTGTTACGCGTGCCATTTTCTTTTACCTTATGAAAAATTTTTAATTCTGAATTAGACTTTATACTTGTTTTTGCAAAAATTGCAAGCTTTTTTTCGATAAAAAAATCTAAACACCTCACAAAAAGACAAAATATCTTTTCGCAGGGTGCGCTATCTTATGTTTTATTTGCTAAATAGCAAGGACAGAGGGAACCTTGCGCTCTCATAAAGGCAAAATTTTGGCATAAACTTCCACTAGCTAACGCAAGTGGTATTACCTGTTCCGAACTACGTTCGCCCTGCCCAAAGGCTTCGCAAGCCTAACGGCTGGGCAGGTATGT
>CASFLB010000004.1 GCA_949295395.1 uncultured Pseudomonadota bacterium
TCTCCATTTGGCTTTATCGGTAATCTTTCTTTCGAAACTAAGCTTCCAATTTTTTTGCCTTGCAAACCGATGATGTTTCCATCTTTATCTAAGACTCCGATTTGTTGCCCTTTACTATTTATCGCTTGGCCATCATCAGTTACATAACCTATAATTCGGCCATTTTCATCGCGAATCATTTTGGCTTCATCACCAACACGACCGATTATATTTCCATCTTTGTCAACAACGGTTCCGTCTTCTGTAACACGGCCAATAATATTACCGTTAAAATCAACAACATTGCCGTTTTCATCGACATAACCGATAACATTTCCGTCTTTGTCATATACCAATTTTCGCATATCAGCTTGCGCCGGATCATCTAATGTCGCAATGACATTACCCGTATTGTCAACAATTTTACCGTCAAATAACATTTGACCGACTTTGTTGCCCTGTGTGTCGATAAAATTTCCATTTTCATCGACATAGCCGATAATCTTGCCGTCTTTATCTCTTACAATCCGCCCTTTTTCAGCAATGCGGCCAATGACGTTTCCATCTTTGTCAACAACGGTTCCATCTTCTAAAACACGGCCAATGACATTGCCGTTAAAATCGACGACATTGCCATTTTCATCGACATAGCCGATAATGTTCCCGTCTTTGTCTCGAACCAAGCGACGCTCTCCGCTGCTGGAGCCTATTACATTTTTGCTGACAATGTTGCCATCCTTGTCCATTGTTCCGATGACATTGCCATCTTTATCAACAACCGTTCCATCAGGCAAAACAACTCCAAGAACATTGCCATTTTCATCGACAGCGACCTCACCAGACTTAGCCACACGACCAATGACATTGTTATTAAAATCGACAACTTCTCCTTCTGAATTCAGTCGGCCAATAACATTTCCATCTGTTCCAACTGCCGAACCATCATCCAAAACGCGACCAATTATCTTACCATCTTTATCATAAATTAATCCAATATCCGCGGCCTTTCCGATGACATTGCCATCCTTATCAACAACCGTTCCGTCCGGAAGAACTCTCCCGATTATATTTCCGTCTTTATCAACAACCGTTCCGTCCGGATTAATATAACCGATGACATTGCCGTTTTCATCAAGGACGACTCGTCTATTGGTTCCAACACCGATTATGTTTCCTTCCGAATCGACAATCATGCCGTTTGAGTTAACGCGACCTATAACTTCATTATTTTTATTACGTACATAGCCTTTTTCATCAATTGTTCCGATTTCTTTTCCATCAACTCCAATTGCTGTACCAACAATTTTAGGAGAGACAACGTCATCTTGAGGATTGATTATGGTTGTGGTATCACAAAAATTGCAGTCTTCTTTGTTGACCGCACTTCCGATAACCGGAACCTTTTCGGCTTTAGTGTTGCCGTCGCCTAAATTGGTTTCATACCATGTTACAATAAAATTATTTTGCATATTTCCGGCAACAATCGGCGTCCAACGGATAATGATGTTACACGTTCTTTCGCCTCTTAAATCAACCTTTCCGCATTGGTCTTCAAACTTAAAGCCATCTGCTGGTGGCTCAGCTAACTCAACAGACACAATCGTTACCGGTATTTTTCCATTTGTGCCAATGGTTAAAACATTATCCGCAGAGTTCCCTAAAAGAACCTGTCCTAAAGGGACGGGATCGGGCGTTAAGGTAATCGGACGCTCTTTTTCATCTAGGGTGTTAAACTCTATGTCATTTGGCAATGGGTTTGCACTCCCTAAATTAAGAGCATCATCATTGTCGGTAAAAACAGGATCTGTATATTCTTGCGTGTTATCATTACTGTTTAACAGCAAGTAAATTCCTATAAAGAAAATCATTAAAGAAGTAATACCAACCGCAAGAATAATGCGGTTGGTTTTCTTGATATATACTTCCGAATAAGTTAGATTTTCTTTGTTCATTGAGTTCTTACCACACTACAAAATACACCATTTCGTCCTAATCGGCTGCAAATCATATCTCCGTCTTCTAACCTCTCAATCGGACCTATGCGCAAATGGAATAATTCTTTTCCATGACCATCTGCTGGCGTATCAACGGAATAATATGGCTCATAGCCGGCTAATAAATCGCCGTATTTTTTGCTTAGATTTTCCCACAGAGCTTCAAGATTTCCGACATTTGCATCCGTTCCTAATTCAATTGAAACATCTCCGCTGCCGGCTCCCTGCAATCCTTGTCCATAGCTTAACGCTCCAACAAAACTGTTATTTTTGTTTCCATATTGCTGGGTGTTAGATATGTGCTGCATTTGGGAATAATCAAAGTCATTTCCGGCTTGTGGTTGATTTTGATAATAGATATCCAGCATAGACTGACCTTGTGGTTCAAAATCACTTCCTTGAGAAGTTCCACCATAATTCATCCCGCCCAAAGGTTGATTTTGCCCCTGTCTTCCGGCTGGCATTGTTCCTCCAAAAGCGGTGGCATTTTGTTCCATCGTCGGCGCTTGTACCCACCAATCGTTTGCAAAAAGATCATCGGCATAGCTAATGTTTTCTAATCCGACTTCGTCTGAGCGACGCATTTTCAAGCATACTATTCGCTTTCCATTACGCAAGACCATATCGCCGATACCTTCCACGATAATCAAGCGATTGTTCGGACCCTTGGTTCTAAAACCAACAGGGACTTCTGAACGTTCCACAATCATTGTCACAATTGGACGCTGTGTCATGTTTAGCGCCTTAGCCCCAAGATCTATGTAGGTAAAGATATCATCTCTCCATACTCTTTCCGGCGCAATAACAACGTCATCAGGATTTGGGACATAGATTTCAATATCAAAGCGAAACTTCGACGGGTCAACGGGAATCTCTTCAATCCAGTTGTTTTTCATATTTCTTTTCAAACGTGTCGAATCGGCTGACTTCAAAGAGCCGCTTCCACCCGAACCGCCTCGACCACCATAGCTATGATTTCCACCTTGGTCATTTCCGTTTAAAACCTCTATATCAATTATTGAGTTGGTTAGCCTTTCGGTATTAACCCCTTCACTTCTGACATAAAACACGTAACGGTTACCTGAACGACCAAATAAAATAACATTGGTATCAACCCCAACATTTGCACCTTGCTTGGGATATAACAGGATTGTATTTGGGCCTGTTATTTGACCATCGATGGCCGCATTGTCGCCGATATACATATCTTCAATCATTTCCCAATCAGGGAAATTAACCAAAGTCATCATGCCTTCTCTTAAGCGTATCGGCAGAACCAAATCCGGACTCCAATAGTATTTTGAATAAGCCGGACGACTTTGACCTTCTCCTAAATTTTGCAAAGGATCGAGCCACGCCGCTTGTGTCATACCTAAAGAACTAAAGCCCGCATAGCCCATATCCATCGGCATATACTGTCCCTGACTTTGATCCGCATTTTGGTCAAGATTATTCATTGTTACTTGCGCTCTTGCTTCAATAACTCCCATTATTGCCAAGACGCTTAATGCAAATATTTTTATGACTTTCATGACCATCTATACCTTATTTCAAATTTTTTACTATTTTAATTTATTATATGTTAACGAATACTGTACAACCGTAAATCCGACAGGATTTTTTAATCGTTCACCATATTTAACCGTTTTAGCGCGATAGGCTATTCTTAGGCTTGCCGTCCAGTAGTTTATATCTGGCTTCGGCGAATCCGGATACATATCTTGCGTTTCATACTCAACCTGCCACAAACCGCGACCAAGCTCGTTTACCGTTAAAATACGAACATTTCTCTGAAGATTTCTGGTTTTTATTATTTCCAAAGCCCGCTGCGCCGTATTTTTAATAAAATCATCATACACAGCCTGCGAAGACATTTCCTGAACCAAGCCCCCCGGCATCCAACGAGCTTCCATTTCCGGGATATCACGATCAAAAGTACTGCGTAACAAAACATATTCACGGACGAAAACTTCCGTTATTGCTTTTTCATCTTCAAGTCCTTGGACCAGCTCAATATTATAAACTTGTTCTTCCTTATTTTGAAAAGTCAGCAAAAAAGGCTCAACTCTATATAAAGGAATAACCTGAGCTATTGCCAGCAACAGCATTATATTGCAACATATACTTATTGCTGTTATCACGGCAAAAGCGCGGGCTGTCCACAAATATCTTTTTTCTCCGATATTGCCAACAAAGATATCTTTATCCTCACGAGCTTTTATTTTATCCCCGTTTTGAGAACCTAATAGCTTTTGCTTGTTGCTGTTACCGGAAAGTTCTTCGACCATGACCGAACGCTCCACCCCTTAGATTGTTTCAATATACCAATCAGGCAAATCTTTAGGTAAATCTAATTGAAGGCAGGCACATGGCGATAATTTAAGTTCATCGACAGCTTTACCTATACCGACCGGTTCGGCCTCATAATATGAGCCGAATATTCCACAGGCTGAGAGCAAAGCGACGCCTATTATAACGACTATTTTTTTTGACATGTCAGGTCCTTTCGTTTGGCGTTTATTATCTACACTTTTTTTTATAAATATACTTTTTTATTCTAAAAGTATAGCGTCAAACCCATGAAATCCCCAACTATCTCATTTTAGAAGCTTACATATTTACTTCGTCTTGTGAATAACGCGTAACGGTGAAGCCCAATGGGTTGATGAGGCGCAACCCGACAAATTGTCTTTCCGGAATGAAAAATGCCGTGACCGAAGCCGTCCAATACCGAATTCTTAACGATAGGCCTCGTGTTCTTTCATCTCTTTGATAGTCTGACAAATCATAGGTTCGAAAATCAACTTTCCAAACCGGACTGTTTTCTCCCCCTAATTTATTAGCCGATATGATTTGAACTTCTCTTACCACTTTCGAATCGAGAATTTGCTGCCATTTTTCTTCTTGATACGAATCAAATTCACTAAACACATATTCTGATGACATGAAATTTATCATGCCTCCGGGATACCACCGAAGCTTCATTTCTTGCTCATCTTTTAAGATGGTATTTCGTAAAATCACATATTGCTTTACAAAAATTTCCATAAGCTGCTTCTTAGAGGCCATGTTGTTGGCGATTGGTTCATCGCGAACTATTCCTTCTGAAGTGCTTTGATTAATAATTAAAAACGGTTCTACGGTTACTTCGCCGCTTAGCTTGAATAGAGACAATGATGAACTTAAAAAAACAAACAACGACAAAACCGCAAATAAAATAAATAATCGGGACAACCACATATAGTACATATATTTGGCACCGTTCTTTTCTTTTTCTTCGCGCGACAAAAATTCATGTTCGTGACCATTTCGATCCGTTATTTGAAGTCTTTTATCGGTTTGCAATTGGTTGTTTTCTTCTGTCATGGTCTTTTTTCCGTTAATATACCGCACAATAAGGAACGGGATAATTATTTATTTGATCAGCCATGCTTTTGTCGGCTTCTTCCTGATAGGCGTTCGCAACATCTTGGTTGGCCCTTTCTTGCTTTAATTTTTCATCAAACGCACTATCGGCAACCGTTCCTTCAGACAAAACCAGCAATTCGTCTTCATCTTTTTTCAAAGCTTCTAAGCTGTTTCTTAAACTTTCAACTTGATTGTTTACAATCTCGAAATCTGAGGTTGTTACCTGCGCTAAAAGCGCCTCGCCTTCCGCAACATATTGTGCTTTTAGGTCGTCTAGCTGGCTTTGGGCTTCGTTATAATCCTCTTCTTTTGACAAATCAAAATCAGCTGATGGGGTATATCCGGCACTCGTTAACGCTTCAACCAAATCCGTCTTTGCCTCTGTTATTTTCTCCTCAATTTCTTCAAGGTGTTGGCGAATTTCTTTTTCTCTTTCGGCAAATGACAAGAAATCTCCTATTTGGTTTTTCATAAACTGTGTTTTGATATAAAGAGCGTCCGCCATATTTTCTTGAACCTCTTCATCTTCTTCGTTTTCAAAGACTTCTTGCAATCTTGAAAAAGCTGCTTTTGCGGCTTCATTATAATAAAGCTTGTTGTCTTTATACGTAAACAACGATCCCAACTCGCTCGGCGTTCCCAATGAGGCTAGTGCTTTTTCTTCGACAACAGCCTGATTATTTTCGCTAAGCTCTAGATCCTTTAGTGTATAGATATTAGCTTGCGCTGTTCCAATGCTCCCTTTTATAACCTCAAGCCCTAAACATTCGGTATGCTTTTGATTTTCGAATGGGCTTATATAATATGCCGCCTTTTTCTCTTCCGCATCGATAAATTTTTTATTACTAACACAGGGAAGTATTCCGCCGCGCATAAAGTTTCGCGCTTCACCCCCTTGATTTAACGCCTTGGCTAAATCGATATCTTTTTCAACATAAGCCGGATTTTTGAGCATATATTTCCATACTTGCGGAACTTTCTGACCATAATTTATAATGCTTTCTTTTGAAATACTGCCATCAACCAATTGAGCTATGTTTTGATAATCTTCATAATCAAAATGCACAATTTCCCGCATTGGGGCCGTACTCATTTCCGGTGCCGCTTTCGGACCGGCAAAGTCCTCTTCTTTCCTTTCGGCTCCGACAAAATAATCTTCATCCGCCTCATCACATTTAACCTTTGAACAAATTTGGTATGTCAAAGCGGCCTGATAAGCGGTCCTTAGAAGCTCTTCTCCTTTTGCTAAGCCCGTTATTGAGGTTAAAGATGGCTCTGAGGCTATAATTGAGCTTACATTTAAACTCTTTAAATCACTTATCAGTTTTTTGTGTCGAGACAAAATATCTTTGCCTCCTGCCGGTGTATAAATAACGTCTCCTGTCTTCAACATATCTTCTAACGCTTCATCAACCAATTTTTGAGCATAATCTCTTGTGGCAGAAAAAGCATTATTGGCTTGAGATACGATATTTCCGACACGTAATTGCGCTGCTTTTCGAAGTTCGAGATCGGCTATTTTTATAACCGGAACCCCTAAAGTTAAAACTTTGTCCGGTGTTTTTTCAAGCGCGGCCATTTGACGTGCATATTCATTCTCTATTTCTTGTTCTTTTTTTATGTAGGCCTGTTTAACTTGTTCTATTTCTTTGTCAACAGCATCCAATTGTGCTTGATATTTCTCAACTTCTGCCTGTTTCTTCTCTTTTTCGGTTTTAAGTGCGGTGACATCATATTCCTCATCGCTGAGTTCCTCATTACGACCTTCAATAGTGGCCTTGTTTATTTGCTCATTTAGTTCGTCAACAGCGAGCATACTGGCGTCTAGCTTCTCTATAATACCTTCTCGTTTGGCGGTCAATTCTTCCATTTTTTTATTTTTATTTTCCTGAAGCTTTTCTATGGCCTCTTTCTTTTCCTGCGCCAATTTGCTGTAAGCACTTTCTTTGGGATATTCGTCATTTTTATCTATGTTTTGCGCGGCTTCTTTCAAAGCGTCTTCTACAATAGATTTAACGACACCCAATCCATCTTGATTGGTGTTTAAAATGAGTGCTAAATCAGATGTTTTGGCTCTTAAATCTATTTGTTTTAAATAATCTTTTATATTTTGATACTTACCCGTTAAATATTGTCCGTAAAAGCTCTTCTGATCTTGCCATATTGGGAAAGAAGCTTTGATTCTTCCCCATTGCGCTTTTCCGCTTTGTTGATCCTGACTAATCATCTCTGCGGCTTCGGCACCCACATTCCAAGCCAGCATATCTGCTTTTCGAGCGTTTTCCGCTGCTTGCTCTTCTTTTGACTTTTCTTTATAGCCTGTTTCCGTATCTTGACCAACCAGTTTATCTTCTAAGCCTTCATTTTCTGCCAAATTGGTCGAATCTATTGTCGGATCAAGCTCCATTTCATATAAATCTTCGGTTGAGGCTTCTTCCTCTTTGCTTAGTTCTTCTTTCGTAGCTTCATAAGTGGCCAAAGCCCATCCAGAAAGCCCTTCTCTTAAATCATAGTCTGTGACTTGTTCTCCAATGAACACTCCATTCCAACTTTTTTCAGGATCTTCATAATAACGCCCTAAAAACTGTATAACACATTTATCAGCTTCTTTTACTCGTTCGACAGACTTGTCATGCAACGCAACAAAATCATTATATTTTTTCATATTTTGGCGGCGGCTTGGCAAAGATTGCAATAAATTATGTATTTCAAGGGCTTTAAGAACATTATTGTAGGCCGGAGAAATTGTTTCTAAATCTTTTATGGCATCACGACTGTCTGCAAAAGGTGATTCTTGATCCGTTTTCCCTGTTGTTGTATAAGACACCCCTGAATCTTCGCTTGGGTTATAGTGATAGTTATAGCCGGTACTTTCTCCGCTATCTTCACTTACCTGACCAAAAGCCATTCTCTCTCTTTTTTCAATGACACCGGCCATTTTTATGGTTTCTTGTTTGTTCAACAAGCTTTGTTTGTCTTCGCTTGGTTTCTTGGCCGGAATTTCATTCATTATCGCTTTGGCAACCATAAATTGAACCTTCATCGCCGTTAATTCTTGCAACATTTGAACTAAATCATCGTATGTTTTATAGACGTTATATTTGTTTTTCCAGGCGCTGTTGTTGTCATCTGCGACCTCGGCTCCGTTTTCTCCGCTTAGGATATCCGTTGGCATATTTTTTACACGTTCTTTTAGGTCTGCTTCATATTCTTCCTGCAGCTTTATGGCGGCCGTATTTATTTCAATCATGGTATCTATATAGAATTGTGTTATGTTCTTATCACATTCTTGCTGGCCAGCAAAGTCTGACGTCGGATATGTTAAAAATAAATCATACACCGCTCGTTTAACTGATTCAGGATCGTCCATCTTAGCAATGGTCGAATCGACTATTGTTCGTGTTCCTTCCAAGGGCGGTTTTTGAGCACTATTCATTACTCCCGTAAAATCATTTTTGTATTCATTGTACTTGGCTTGCAATACTTTTAATTTTTCTTGAATAATTTCTATTTTGCTGGTGGCAACCGCATTTAATTGTGTTCCAATATTGTCGATTGTATTGGCCGCGTCTGTCGCTCCGTCTAAGGTTACCGTACTTGGGCCAATAAACGGCAATAAAGCCTCTGCGGATTTCAGCGGACTAAATAAGGCCAAGAGAGTGAGAAGACCAAAATATTTTTTTATTGCCTTTTTCATTTTATTCTCCTCCTTCTTTCGTGCTTTGCGGTTTGCAAATATATTTATCTAACGAAAAGGTCGTTATATTGCTATCCGGTGCGCTGCTTACTCCGTTGTGCGAAGCCATTTCCGAAGCTGTGCTTTGTTTTAAGTCATATATTGTTAACTCTATCAACTTTGCAATCATTTTGATTTGCTCAATGCTGACTTGTGTATCTGTCGTATTGGTCGAAATAGAACCATCTGATGTTTCGGTTCGAGCCGCAAGCTTTTTGGTATATTCCCCCATATCAGGTAATCCATTTTTGATTATGGCTGACTTAGCACCAACCTCAATAGCTGTGTTACCGGCTGTTTGTATGCGATAAAAACGTTTATTTAAGATATTTTCATTTGTTTCAACCTCGCCGGCCGCTAAAAAGTTCTTTGAGGTATTGGCTTTTAGTTCGTCCTCACTATTCATAGAACTGAGCTTTCCTTTTAGCTCGTTCATTACTTTATCTTTTTGTTCTTGCGCATACTGCTCTGCCGATGCTTTTAACTTATCCAGCTGAGCGTTTAAATCCGTTAATTCTTGCAGCATTTCTGCCGAAATTTCTCCTTCTATCGTGCTCATCATGGCTTGGTATTCGGCGATTTTCAAATTATTTTGCTCAATTTGTTTTTCGTATTCATCTTTTTGAGAAGGATTTTTTTCAATTTCATCTTTGAGGTTTTTGTTATTTTCCTCTAAAACCGTTATCTTTCCTTCCAACTCAGCTTTTTTGGCCGCTACTTGCTCGGCTATTTTGGCCTCAAGCTTTTCTTTTTTCTCTTCTAAATCCAACAGTTCTTGCGCATCATTCATCTTGTCTGATATGGTGTTTTGAAGCTGTTGAAATTTTTCATTATCGCCTAAGTGTTCATCTAAAACATTTAATGTTCCATTCAACGGATCTTCTTTTATCTCATTTACGGCGTCTTCAGCTTCTTCTTTTATACTTTCAAGCTGTTTAGCCGTTTCCATAACGCCTTTGCCCATTTTGGCGGCTCTTTGAATAGCGGCGGATTCATCCATCATTTTTTTAAAATTTTCCATAAAATTGGTAATGGATGTTACAACTTCTTTGGCTAACTTACCGGCGTCAATTTTCAGCATTCCAGCCTGAGCTGACGGAATATTGCAAAGGAATATGCCGGTTATAATCGAAGCTATTAAAAATGTTGTTTTTTTCATCTTTATAACTCCTATTCCTCATCCGTTCTTTGACCGGATTTTCCACTTGCACTTACGGCCTCATACTCAAACATCGCGGCCTCCATTTGATAAATATTTATCAAACGAACCACTGTTTTGGTTACACTATCTGCTGAGGCCTGTATCAATTTTCGCTCGTTTGTTGTGTCAATTTCTTCGGCGCCAGCGGCTTTTTCTTTGGCAATTTCACTTCTTTGTACCAGCGCAAACGCATACATTGAAGCCAATTGCTCTCTTAAAATATCATTCACCTTTTCTTGATGTTTTTGATATTCAACCGAATTTTCAACACGACTTACCTTCGGAACAATGTTTTCCTGAACGTCTTCTATCGTTGAATCTAAGTCATTAATGTCCTCAATAAATTCAGGTGCCGTGCTCAATAGTCCATCCAACGGACTGCGAATTAACCCATTTGCACTATTCCATAGAGACGCACCTTGATTGATGAGATCTTGTCCCTCACCGACAATATCATTCGCGGCATCTTTAGCATCCTGTATGGTGCCTTTTATTCCGGTTAAATCATCTTGGATTCCTCTTTTTACATTTTGGAAATCTTCATAGTAGTTGACCAATTTCTTCTCTATCGTATCCAAAAACTTTAAAATGTTTTGGATATTTTCAACATCAGCATAAGCCGGACGAGATAACAAAAGCCATCCCAGCGCCAAACTTATAAAAAATGTTTTTATTCGATAGAGGCTCATTTGTCTTCTCCGTCCTTGGCTGTTTCCTCAAGTGCGGCAGCGGCTTCAGGATCAATATCTCTTAATTTATAGGATAATGCCTCTCTGACGCTTTGATAGTAAAGCCTGTTGGCATAAACTTTTGTTAAATCAATCAAAAGCGACTGAACTTGTTCATGCATTTTTGATAACACGACAATATCATCTGTGACGGTGCTTTGAGATGATGCGGTATCCGATTTTAACGGTGCTAAAACATCATCTTTATAATGGCTTGCTCGATTTTTGGCATACATGGCTTCAGCCGCTAATGATGATGCGTTTTCATAGAATATTAAATCAATCATTTTATCGGCTTTTTCTGCCACTTTCATGTCTGGATTTGAATTATAAGTAATCACGTCTTTAATACATTCTTCTAAATCCTCAACCGTGGCTTTATTTATATTTATTTTACAGTATTGAGCCAATTCTTGAGATATGATGAATTCTCCCGTTGTATCATTTCTTCCGGTCGGCACATCATCCGTTAGGCTTCCCTCTTCAGCCTGAGCAAAAGAGAATCGCTCTTTAACTTCAGCGGCATAAGCATAATGCTTTTCGTCTTCCAACCCTTCGACAGAACTTGTATTAAATTCTACGGACTCCGGAATTTGCGGACGTTTACGGAATCCGCCGGTGTTTGTCGGCGTTGTTTTTTCATTATCTGCGTTTTCATTGCCACTTGGCGATGCTCCTTCGCCTTCTGTCGGAGTCACCGGAGTTTCTTCATCTTCTGTCGGAGCTGTCGGCGTTTCTTCTGGTGGAACAATAGAATTTTCATAATCTTTCAAAAGTGCCTTTAACCTTTCTATTTCAGCTAATGCCTCTTCTAAATCTTCCGGAATTTCTTCTGGAATCTCGGGTGCATTTTGATTTTCTCCTTGTTGTTGCATCAAGAATTCTAGAGCGGCTTTGAGAGCCTCTATTTCTTCTTGCGCTTTGCGTAATTCTTCATCCGATGTTGAATTATCATTATTTGATGATGAACTTCTCGTCGGAAGCGGAGCGTTTGCTGATTGAGGTTGCGGTGTTGACTCTGTTGATGTTGGAGCCGGTGATGTTGGCTCGCTTTGATTGTTCGGAAGTGTATCTTCTACCGTATCTTTGATGTCATCATACGTATTTTTTACATCGCCATAGGTATTTTTGGCATCATCAACCGTATCTTCGACGTCATCAAATACATCTTCGATTGTGTCTTTAATATCATTATACGTATTTTTGGTGACATTATAGGCATTTTTGGCATCATCAATCGTATCTACAATTTCTCCTTTTGCGGCATTGAGTATTGCTAAGCCTTCTTCTAATTCGGCTTTTTCTTCTTCTATTCTTTTCTTATATTTTTCGTACTCTTCTTTGGCTTTTTGTAAATTTTCGGCTTGTTTCTTTGCTAATTCGGCCATACGAGCCGCCTCGCTTTGCGCCAGTTCCGTTAATGAACTTTTTACCTCGCCAAGTGTTGCGCTTATTTTTCCGGTAAATTGAGTTGCCTGAACAACTGTTGAGGACTGCTTTACTAATTCTATATTTGATTTTATACCTTCCGCAATGGCGCCGACATCAATTGTCGGAAGCATATAGGCATGGCTGTTTTTTGCACAAAATCCTAAGCATATTCCCGCTATTAAACTTATTATATATCCGGTTTTTCTCATGCCAGCCTCCGTTCGCCAAATAATTTCAGGTTCTTCTCTACCTATTCTTATTATTCTAGCATATTCTTTGTTACAGTTGTATGAACTTTAGCTTAATTTATCATGCAATATTTAAATATTTCGTTACAAAATTTTCTTCGCCATACTGTTTTATTAATTCTTCCACCAAAAGAACATTTTTTCGACCTGAATTATATAGTTTCAGATAAGGTCCTAAACCACTTAAGTTTACATCAAGTATGACCGATTCTCCTGTGGCCGGGCGTGACAATAATATGGCATAGGGAAAATCTTTATAACTTTTTCCGAATATAAAGTCGATTTCTCTTTGAGTTAACTTCCAGTTTTCGTAATCTTCCGGCATAGCTTGATTGTTGCGGAAGAATATTACGGTTTGACATTGTCCGCGAATAACCTCTCCCACACCTAATTTATCAATAATATTTGGTTGTTGGAACGCACATAAGTAGGCCTGTCTTTTTTTACGGCCTTCTTGCAAACCAATTTCAAAATAATCTCGGAACATTGGATGTTTTAACATCGGAGCGGTTTCATCAATCATAATTAATGTCGGAATTCCCTTTTCTCCCGTTTCTGACTGAATGCGGTGCATTATATAGCTGATGACGGCCGGCGCTAAGGTTTCATCCTCAAAAATATGTGTAAAGTCAAAGGCCATAAAACGTTTTTGGCTTAAATCCAAACTATCATGTTCGGAGTTAAATATTTTGCCATATTGATCCGGATTTATCCAACGGAACAACTCTCTTCTCATGGTTCCCGTCGGAGAAAAGCAACTTTTATATAAATTGGTCATAATACGTTCTTCTGGGCGCAAATAATCAAAGGCGGTTGTGACCGCTCGGCTGATTTCTTTTTCAGACAAAGCATCGTCGGCCATTGTTATTGAACGCATCCAGCGTTGTAAAAAGTTTCTGTTTATTTTTGTATCTTCACAGTCAAACGGATTAAGAGATACATTTTTTTCATCACCATCAAAGCCTATATAAGCGCCGCCAATTGCTCGTGTAAATATCTCTGCACCACGGTGACGATCAAAGAAGAAGACTTTTAAATCAGCATGACGCATTGCCTGTCCGGCTAAAAATGTTAATAATGTTGTTTTTCCTTGTCCGGTTGGTCCTATAATACAACAGTGCGCCACGGCCGAATCATCTGAGGATACATGAAATTGAAAGCGGTAGGCTGAACCTGATGTGGTTCGGAAAACCGATATTGCTCCCGGACCCCAATCGCTTTTGCCAAATCCAGATGAAGGCTTATCAAAGCAAACAGCGGCTGCCACTACTCTTGATAAATATCGATATGTTCTCGGATAGGTTTCATAGGTCGGAAATTGATTGAAAAAGGTTGCCTGCGTAACCCATCCCTCTCTGACCGGCGTGACACTAAACAAACGGCAAATTCGCTGAACCTCACTCTCTCCGAATTCAACTTCGTCAAGTGTTGCTCCCTTTATAATTATGGTCATTGCGTATTCGGTTAGGGCCTGATAGTCAGCATCGCTTTCTTCAATCGTTGCCAAAGCCTCCCCGTATTGATTAACAACGTCACTTGAAAAGCTTGTTATCTGTGCCATACGTTGCTGTTGCATCAAAAGCACTCTTGCGTGAGACTTAAACATCGGTTTTATGTTATGAAGAAGTGTTAGCTCACAGTCAATGGACAACAACGCCATAATCATGGCTTCATCCATATAGTCTCCCGAGCTTCTGATGCCCATGCTTATGGCAAATTGCTCTTTATTTCCCGAAAAGAATCGGATAACACCTTCCTCACCTGTAAAATGAATATGGTCCGCTGTTAAAAGTTCATTAAGCTGATAGCCTTCCGCACCTCTTACTTTCGGTTCGGGCTTGGTAATCGGGCTACATATTCTGGAAAAGACATATAGCGGACTTTCCGTTGCCGGACTATCGGGTGTTTCATACATAGGTGACACGCCATATTCATTCAACGTCGCTAACAAGGCCTGAGAGGCGTAGTTTAAATCTTTTAAAGCATCCGGACGATCAGGAACTGATATTACAATATAATGATTATTGGTATAAACACGGTCTAAGTTATTGTCCCATGTGGCCGATATCTGTTCAAGCAAATCGTTATTAAAGTGATTTTCATTTTGCTCCAATTCAATACGCTCTCTCAGCGTAATAACGCGGCAGACGACCTGCAAATCTGACATTCCGTCAATCCACGACTTTCGTGCCTCCATCATGGCGGCATCCATTTCTTCCGTCACAAAGGACAAATCACGACCTTCGACCTTAAAAACGCGAGCAAAGGCTTTATTATAGCATCTGATTGTTATGCCGTCCGACATTAGTTTGTTAAAGGGCAAAAAATCAGCCACGCGAGATTCATAGGGCTGTGGCAAAATCATGCGCCCTAATTTTGTTGTCCAAAAGCCAATGAAAGCCGCTGCGGCAATTATTCCTGTAATTGCTACAAAAACTTCTAAGGAACTTAACCCTTGTATAAATATCTTAAAAAAGTCAAAATCAGGGCTCAAATTTATTCCCCTTTACTTTATAGAGGTTTTTTGTGACCATATGCGTTTGTCCGAAAGCCTGTATCATTGCTGAAATATGGGGTTCTTTCACGCCATAGATAACCACGGCCGCATGCCCCAATATAATTGTTGCAAAGAAAATAATCGGATTTACCCCGAAAACACCTATCGCCATAAACATAATCGGAAACTGCACGGCAAAATTAATCATTGTCGGCAAAAAAGGCCCCCATAATATTTTTGGGGGATTGGCAACGGCTTTTAATATTCCTTCTCGCATTTCCGGCTCCCCTAATTTCTTTCAGATTAGGCTTTTAATTTTATGTTTGCAAGCCTCTCTTGCAGTTATACACTTCATCGGAGAAAGCCATCTTTCTCCGATGATAGTATAGCCTTTTATTTATGAAAAAGACGTTAATTTTACTTTTATTTGCCGGCGCCACTCATCTCAACGATTGCCTGTCCGGTTCCCATAATACCTCCAACAGTATCGCCACCTATCATTTGACCTTCATTGGCGGTATTTGCAACATTGCCGACACCTTTTCCGGCATCTGTAGCTCCTTGATTAACAGCACCTGCCGTGTCTTTAGCTCCTTCTCCGCCGCCGGCAAGCCAATCGGTAACCATATTGGTTGTCTCGCCCTTATCTCGACGATCTTGGTTGTCTTGTCTTTCATTTGGATTTGAGAACATATCTTGAAGATTGTTTGCTGCACTTCCTGTTCGATTTAATATGTTATTCAAATCGTTTTTAGCCTCATATGTTCCACTGGTCACACTTCCTGCAATAGAGGTTGCCGTATCAATTAATCCTTGCAAGCCACCCTCATTATTTCTTATAGCCCCCGTAATGTCTGACACCGTATTTTTAATATTTTCCCATCCTCCTTGTGCCGTTTTAAATGTATTATAAGCATCTCGTCCGGCGTTTATGCCTGATTTTATGGCATTTCCGATATCTTTAAATGTCCATTTTCCACCGCTTCCGCTTGAACTGCCACCTGAGCCACCTGACGTTCCTCCGCCCGTTACAATACTTGGACTTTCCGAGGTGTTTTCAACATTAACATTTGGGATATCGCCTGAGGTGACAATGGAACCTCCGTTTGATGAACCATTTATTGCTGTATATCCCCCTGTCATATGATTACCATAGCCTAATTTTTCAGCGGCTGTACTATCTCCAGTAAAATATTCAATAAAGGAGCCCATAACTGACAATAAAAACAAACCAATTGCGATATATGAAAAATGCTTCCAGTTTATTTTATTGAAAATCGCTCCAAACGTGAAAACAATCATACCGAAACCAGAGATGATATAGGCCAACAATCTCAAGTCACTTAAAAATCCTAATGTTTTGCAGGTTATTTGTTCAAAAACATCCCCCGAGCATCCGGCAAGGCCATTTGATCCGAAAGACCCTGGATTGGTTGCATCACCTCCACTCAGAGTATCACTATCGCCCCCTGTTACAACATCGACACCAGCTATTGTTTCTCCACCTTCCAGGGTTATTTCTTCTTCCTCAGGCCCTTCTTCTTCAAATGTTTCATCCAAAAAATCTTTGTTTGATACTTTTCTTGCATTTTCTTCATCTTCTGCGGCTTCTTCCATATTGTCTATCATTTGCTGTTGCTGCTCTAACAGTTGAGCGTTTCGATAATCAAGCGCCTCTTTTTCTTCTTCGCTTAATTCATATTTTTTTTGTGCTTTTGCAATGCATTCTTGTCTTTTTGCCGTTGTCGCCGCCATGGCGTCACATTCTTTTATGGCATCCATTAGCTTGTTTGTCTTTTCTTCCGCTTTCTTGCCAAGCTCATCTTGCTCGGCCATTTTTTTATCAATCTCGGCATATTTTTTTTCAAAGTCTTTATTAAAATCTTCTATTGCATCCTGTAATTTATCAGCTTGTTTTTCATAATCTTTTTTGAGCTTTTCATAGTTCTTTTCAATAGCTTTTTTTTGCTTTTTATACTCGGCGTCTGTTATCTGATCGCTTCTGACTTTATCTTCTAAAGCTTGTAGATTGGCTTGTTGTTGCGCCTCTAAATCTTTTAAGGCGTTTTGTATCTGGCTTAGCTGTTCTTTATCTTTGTTTGATTGATCATAGGCAGACTTCATTTCCTCGCGAAGTTGAGATTCCAATTCTTCTCTTGTATAAGCTTGGGCTGGCGAAAATACAAACAAGGAGCTTAATATCAATAAGGCAATTATCACATATCTCTTCATGATTTTTCTCCTTTCTTGTTTTACCCTGCGTTTATCAAACTATCTTGAATCGCTATTGAACTGGTTGCGTCACTGCCGGCAATGTATTGTAATATTCCTCCTGTACCAGCTATAACCATCAAGCCGATAATTATCGCTGATAACCATTTCCAGTTCAGGTTTCCAAAAAAGCCACCTATTGCCACCCCAATAATACCAAGACCGGAGACAGCAAAGATTATCCCTTTCATTCCGGTAAAAATCTCGGATCCACTACTAATTAAGTTGCTAAATAATCCACTAGAACCTGACGAGCCTTCCGCTGCCTGAGCTGAAAGACTGATACATAAAAAGCCTATGACAAGTAAAATCCTTACAATATATTTTTTCATTTTTCTTTCCTCATAATAAGCTTTTAAATTTGTTCCATAATACTAAACAAAACACCTTGTGTGTTCTCTTTACTGTTATGGTTAGCAAATAAGGGAAGAGCTTGTAAAATTTAATTTTAGACTGCTCTTCCCTTTGTCTTTATTCAACCTTTATATGTTACCAAAGGTTGTGTTCAATCCGGCCGTGGTTGCAGCGCTATCGCCGGTTGCATATTCAACGATTGAGCTTGCTGCTGCCAAAATCGCCAAACCTGTACCCAAAGCAACCAACCATTTCCAGTTAATTTTACCAAAAATAGCTGCCCATGCCAAACCAACCAAACCAAAACCTCCGAGAACGAAAATTATGGTTTTTACAGCTTGGAACACGCTAACGGTTTTTGATGTTGCCGTATCCATAATTGTTGCACCTGAGGCTGATGATTGCGCCGAAGCATCACCCACCATGGTTACAACCATAACCAACACCAATGCGGCCAAGCTCCATATGTTTCTTTTTATAAACTGCATTGTTCTTTCTCCTTACTTACAATTTATCGTTCCACCTGCTTTTTATAGAATAACCGATTTTTGAGTTTTTTTCCAGTATAATCGTATCGTTCACAAAAACAGTAAGCCTTTGTTTATTCGCAATTATTTTTCCTGTAACAAAAAATTCACAGTCTCATAATTGCAAACATACTTCATTTTTAACATGAAAATGGTAAATAATTTGATAATACTTCTTTTCGATATTTTTCCGCTTTTTTGAAATTTCTGGGTATAAAACAACAAAATCTTTGCCAAGAGTCGCATTTTGTTTTATCTAGTTTTTTAGAGGGGTTTGTTTATGCGATTAAATGGTTTTAATTCTTTTTTAGGCAGTTTTATTTTGTCTCTGTTTATGATTTTTTCTATAAACAGCTCTTTGACACATTCTTCAAACGCCTCTTACCATAAGATTGCCCCCCATGGAAATGTTACCGTATTTTTGAAAAAAAACTCTCCCTCAAAGGCAGCACCCTCTCATATTGCTTTAACAAAGCCGGATTTTCGCTCGCACCAAAAGAAAGATAAAGTTATTGTATCACCACCTTCTCTTGAAAAGAAAGAGCTCCCCCCTGCATTACCCGATTTCAAAATTTCTTCATCTCTTAATTCATCTTCTCCTGTTGAAAACAGTTCTGAGAAGGATATTGCTCCAAAGAATGAACTTTTTCTTTCTAGAACTCCTTCCGTCAAACCTCTTTATAAGCCTCACACACCCTCTAAAGAAGTTAAAGATGATATTGTTTTAGCTTCTTCGACCGTTGAAAAACTTCATTCCGAGGTTTCTCTTTCTCCGCTCAAGACTGATACAGAAGAGGCGCCAAAGGAAAAAGTGTCCGCTTTAGAGCCACCTTCGCCTGAGACAGTCATAAACAAAAAAACAGAGCAAAATACCGAAGGTCTCCTCATTCCTCTAGAAAAAGAAGACAATGGTGCCCACCCCTTTATCGGCAACTCTATTATCAACCCACCTTCCGCAGCCTCTCAAGTTGCCATGTCGGACGTAAGCGCCCCACTTTCAGCCCTAACAGATTCCCCTCTCTCATCTAAGTCATTGGAGAAAGATGACACTTCCTCCAAAGAATGGGAAACAATGGCTGCAAAACATAATTCCCTTCCCAAAGAAAGACCCGTTAAAGATGTGTATGAGCGCCCACAGCTTTTATCAAATGACACCCCCTGGGTCGTTGCCAAAGGAGCTCCTTTTCCAAAGAATGAGACCATAACCGAACAAAATTTTTACAAAGATGACGATAATTTAGCCCTGTCCGCCGATTTATCCTCATCATCACACGCCGATAACAAAGGTTCCAAATTAGCCGGTGAAGTCGTAAACAATATTCTTATCCCTATCCCCGAAGATATTTTAGAAAACAAGGACTTAATGCCTGATTTAGTTTCCAATCCTCAAAATAAGCCTTTGGAAGAAAAACTTAAAGAAAAAGAGGCTATCACAGAAAGCGAGCAAGATAAAAACAACGACGACATACCCTTTATTACGGTTGACGACGCCCCCCAGCCCCAGTCTTCAGCGAAAGAATCTCAATCTTCCGGCTTATTTAGTAGTTTGACATCTCTTTTTTCATCAAAAGATAAAACTCCCCTTACCGAAGAGGCTACCCCATCTCCTGAGGAGAATAATGATGATCTCGATATTTCGAGCTTTCAGCTTTTATCAAGCGGAAAGAAAAATTTAAAAATTCTTCCTTCAGAGATACGCCTTTCGTTCCAACCAGATCGCGCTGAAATCTCCGGAAAAACTCTTGATTGGCTCCGCGCCTTTGCACAGAAAGCCCTTGAAAATGAAGATGTTTCTCTTGAAATTCGCATTGATGGTTCCTCATCCTATACCCTTCAGCAAAAAAGATTGAATTTGTTATACAATATTTTAACTAATTTGGGTTTAGGATACTCTAAAGTTCATACTGTCTTTACCGCTAGAGACCCTAATTCTTTTATTCTACGAGCGATAAAAACAGACCATGAACCAAAAAAAGAACAATTTAATCCGGCTGCCTCTTATTATCGGAGCTAAAAATTATAAGTTGCGGTTAGTAAGTAGATAGACATCCTTGATAAATTGTTTTCAACATGTATTATAGGTATTAATGATGATAAAATATTGCTTAAGGAAGATTAATATGAACGCGAAATTAAGCTTCGCCGCATTATTGCTTTTTATTCTTTGCGGCTGTGCCGCCTCTCAGGCACCTGAAATGCCCGTTGTCCCTTGCGATGATGCTACCGCAGGAAGCGATTTTGCCCCTACGGGTGAACGTAATACATTTGTAAGCTACACAGAGACCGAAGCCGATTTTCGTGCCTATGGCGAACGTTCTCCTCGAGATCAATTTATAACCCAAGCTCGCGCAGGAAATAACATTTCAGCTGTTATTCCTCCTAGAGCTGATGATGAATACATGGATTATGAAGAAGAGATTGTATCTTCCGAAAGTGGTGAATTAAATGGTGATGGAAGCAATTCTGGTGAGTTTTCTCCGGAAGATCCCGTTGAAGATTGGCTCGCTGAAGAAGGTAAGACCCTAAAAGGTTTGTTGACCGAATGGAGTGAAAAATCCGGCTGGCGTCTTGTTTGGAAAAGCAATCGTAATTATACCTTGACGGCCGGCGCCATGTTCCGCGGTCGTTTTGCCGATGTTAGTTCGGCCTTAATCCGAGCCTTTGCCCGTGCAAAGCCGGCACCAATCGGAACATTTTATAAAGGAAATAGAGTTTTAGTCGTTGAAACATTGGAGGATGAAAATGCTTATTAACCGTGTTGTTTTTTATGGAATCGGTTTTGCCTTAGTTTCTGCGGCTACGGCTTGTTCTTTATCCACCAGCATGGATGCCACTTTAGAAAAAGAGGTTAAGGCCGCTGCTGTTTTGCAAGAAACCGCAAAAGCACCGACAATAGCTGCTCCTGATGATGTGGTTCGCGTTAAAAATGATATTTGGCTGGGCGACACTAGTGAAGTTGAATATGATGGTGAACCTTTGCCGGCTTATCTTGAAAATTCTAAAGGTGTTACGCTTATCAGCAACCGCCCCATTACTCTTTATGAAATTGGCGATATGCTCAATAAAATCACATCAATTAAAGTCCGCTTTGCTCCCGATTTAGAAGAAACAATCACTGCTTCAGCTCAAGCTAATAAGCCAACGGCTGATAAAATCAATGCTGATTGGGCAGAGCCTGATAAAATGTTGGTTTCCTACCGTGGTCCGTTAAGCGGTTTATTAGATGAGATTTCTTCTCGTTTTGGTATTTGGTGGAAATACAACAAAAATGAGCTTTACTTTTACAAAAACATCACACGTACCTTTGTTTTATACAGTCTCCCCACAAAGCCGTCTCTTTCGGTTAATGTCGGGGGATCAGCTGATGGCGAAGGCGGAAATTCAGAACTGTCGTTGTCTAGCACGGCGGAGATTGAGCTTTGGGGAAATATCGAAAAAGCTATTACTTCGATGATTTCTGCTAATGCAAAATTAACGATTGATTCGGCTAATGGAACAATTTCTTTGACCGCAACACCGAATGATATTGCCAAAGTTGCTAAGTTCATTAATGAGCAAAATGCACGTCTTTCTCGTCAGGTTGCCGTAAGTGTTAAGGTTTTACAAGTTAGTGTTTCTGATAATGATACCTATGGCCTTGATTTGAATGCCGCTTTTGATGATGGGAAAAGCAGTGTTTCGGTTATCAGCCCAACAAATACTTTCGGCACAGAAGTTACGAAAAACATGGAAATGCGCCTTATGCCTGGTAACTGGAATATTAATGCCAGTATCACAGCGTTATCAACTCAAGGTACAACGAACATGATTACGAGCGGTACCGTTACAACGCTTAATAATAAGCCGGCGCCTATTCAGGTTGTTCGTAAACAAAATTACATCTCTGAAATTACGAAGACCAACAGCGGTGGCGATGGTGACTACTACGATATTTCAACAGAAACGGAAGAAATTGAAACTGGTTTTACCTTGGATATTTTGCCCCGCATCTTGGAACATGGCCGTCTTTTGTTAATGTTTAACTTGACACTTTCGGATTTGATTTCTTTGGAAAAAGTTCCTCTTGGCGGAAACGGTGAGGGTGAAGACGACGGACAATATATTCAGAACCCAATTATTGAGTCTCGTGGCTTTACCCAAGAGGTTGCTCTAAAGTCAGGCGAATCGTTGGTTCTTACCGGTTACGAGCGTGTTGAAAATTCTTCAGAAAAGACGGGTGTCGGTTCTGCTACGAATTCTCTGCTCGGAGGATCTGCCGTTGCTGATAAGAGCCGTAGTATTTTGGTTATTATCTTAACGCCTGTTATTTTGGAATCTCCTCTTAATCCGGAAACTCGCGTTACGAACAATATCTAACCCCAAAGTCTAAGGAAGAATTAACGTGTTAGAAGATGCAAAATTGTTAGACAGAGACTATGAAGAAGGCACATCAGTTGTCTCTTCGGTTATGGTCGATGGCATTCCTTATGCGACAAGTCTTTTTTGGCAGCCTTTGCAAAATACTGAAGATCCCGTTGCCGAAGTTGTCGAGACAGCATCAGGGATTCTCGATGGGGCCGATTTGTTTTGTATTAAACAAGGAAAAGCTCCTCAATTTGGTATCTGCGCTTCTTCCCAAGGCTTTAAAAAAGGGACATTAGTCGGAGCCATTTCTGTTGCAACAGCGTTTGCCGGTATGTCATCTTTTGTTGCCGTATTTAAAGTCGATAAAGGTTGGTGGTATATCTGCGTCAGAAACGATATTATCTTATCTGATGGTGATATGGTCTTCACAAATGAAGAAGAAGCTAAAAATCAGTTTATGTCGATGCTTGCCGTCCCGGATTGGGGGAAAAGGATTGCCCCTAAAGACTGGGCCATTGAGGGAACGGAAGAAGTTGATCTTGTCGAGCTTATGAAAAAAGGTATGCGTGTTAAGCTTGATAAAATCAATGCTTTACGCGGTACAAAGCTTTTTATGGTTATTGCAATTTCTGCTGTTGTTGGCGTTTGGTTGCTTTCTGTTATCATTAACAGCATTTTCTTAGCGCCCCCCAAACGGCCTATGGTTGCGCCTATTAAGCCCAAACCGGTTTTGAAAAAAGTTGTTCCGCTTCCTCCTGAGGATATTCCCTGGGAAAAGGTTACTAACGCTTATGAACTTATGACGCGTTGCTATGAAAATATAGCCGCTGTTTCTCAGATTATTCCTCCAGGATGGACAATTGGTGAGGTTTCTTGCACTCGAGGGGGAGTATCTACCGCTTGGAAGAGAGAAGTCGGGCGTATTTTGTGGATTGAAGAGGCTTTGAAAAATTCTGGTCTGAATTTTTCATCAAAATCTTTAGATGTGGCCGGATCAGTTATGAAGATTTCTTTGCCTATTGGAAATATTACTGTTGAAAAGAATTTGCCAAACCTTGATGAAGCTCATCTTAAAGATACGCTTAATGACTTGTTTCAGGCGTTCAATCAGCCGGTGGCTTTAACGGATTCGGTTTACACCTCTAATCGCAAAAGAGCGTTCAAAAAAGTTAACTTTACTTTTTCGTCAGTTAACAATCCTATTGTTTGGCGAGATTTGTTAACAAAATTTTCAGGTCTTGAGATTAGTATGATAAAATATAATAAACAAACTGAAAAGTGGGATTATGAAGGAGCTATCTATGTTTTATAATGTTAAATATCTCTTATGCTCAACGACTTTGGCTTTGGCCTTAGGTATTTATTCTGCTAACGATGCTCATGCTTTGTTATCAGCTCCACAAGCGGATAATACCCCCGGTCGTGTTACTTTGGCTCCCGAGGCCGAAAATGCTGATGCCGTTGCTCAGATTAATGCGCCATCTTCTAATCCTACGGTTTTGCCTAACAGTTCTGCTCCGACTCAAAATAATCCTCAAATTCCTTCTGTTAATACGAGCAATGCTAGCGGTTTGGAAAATGTTGGGGGACAAAACGCACAGCAACCTTCAATACCACAAATGGGGGCTTCTGCTAATTCTTTACCCGATGGAAGCAATCCTATGGAAAATCAGGTTAAAGAAAAAGATCCTTTTAGTGAGATTGTTCCCTTAAGCGATGAAGAGAAAGCTCTGTATGGTGATAATATTCTTAATCAATTGAGTGATGATCTCTTCTCTCAGATGTCAGATATTGAAAAGCAATCTGCACTTTTGTCGCTTGAATTGCGTCGTGAAAAAATTCGTGCTGAAATTGAAGCTATCCGCAATCAGCGAAAAAAAGCTGCCGAAGAAGAAGAGGCTCTAAAGGCTGAAAAAGAGCGGAAGCGCCTTGAGTGGGAAGCTGAGCAAGAGAAGAAAAAATTTGAAATGGAACAAGAAAAGATGAAGCTTGAAATGGAAGCCGAAAAGCTTCGTCAGGAAAACATTGTCAAAGCCTATAAAGAGAAGATGCTCGAAAAAGAGCAAAATTGGGTTAAAGCTATGTCTGAGGCTTACAAAGAAATGGATGCCATTAACAAAGATCGTGAATTTTTGCTTAATGATTTTGTCCGTAAATTAAATAATCTTCAGAGTATTGCGACCCAAGCTGTTGGCGAAGCAACAAATGCTCAGTCTCGTTACAATAAAGATGTTTCGGCTTTGAAAGCTCAAATTTCGATTTTGAAAGCTCGTTTGGCTGCCGAACAAGCTGCACGTCAACAAACGAATCCGTTTGCTCAAATGACAGAAAATGCTGAACAAACGCTTATGCTTAATGATGTTTATGCTATTATGGAAATTGTCGGTAAAGATGATAATTTGGTCGCAAAGCTCATTAACAAAAACGGAGATACTTTCTTGGTTAAAAAAGGAACCGTTTTGCAAACTGGTCATGTCATAAATGACATTTCTGAGACCTTCATTAGTGCAACTCTTAATGGTGTTCAAGATTATCTGTTCTTCTCAGCCGGCGGTATTCTTGATGCAGAACCTCCATCAGGTATTAATTCTCAAGAAGCATCGACAACCGTTAAAAAGAATGCTGGTAAGGCTCAAGCAAAAGCCGGAACTCCTTCTGTCGGATTGTTCTCTTCGGAAGTTCCAAGCCTCGGAAAGGGTATGTTTGTTAAGTAATTGATGAGGATAAATTGGCTGACGAAAATGAAATTCAAGATCCGATTGCTGTTTCTGTAGATGATAATAATGCCTCTGAGACTGAGGATACTCTTTCGACGACAGTTTCTTCGGATATTGAAAGTAATGACAGTTATGATCTGAAAGAAGATAAGCCTGTAAATAAGATTCAGGCTTATTTTCAGCATGGAAATCGCCTTTTGACGCTTCCGAGCAATCCGAATCTTACGATTAATGATGATACCCGTAGACTTGTGGCGTTGTTTTCGGATGGACGCTTTTTGGTTTCGGAAACGCATAAGTTTGACGGTCGCGTTCTCAGCTTTGAGGTTTTAGTTCGTAAAAAGAAACTTAGCATCAGCAAGCCTGAATATGTTTCTCAAAATGAGCTAAATGCCGTTTATGCCATTGGCGAGCGCTCTAATGTTAACATTGAAGGTGATGAAGACTTAGCCCAATTGCAGATGCAAAAGGACTTTGTTAATGTGGTTGCGCGTGCTGCCTCTCAAAAAGTTTCGGATATACATATTGTTGTCGCCTCAAGCACACAGATTATGTTTCGAATAAACGGTATGATGTCGGTTGTTATGGAATATAACAAAGAATGGGGCGAATCTTTTGTACGCGCGGCTTTTGCTTCAGCTGATATTTCTGATTCCAACTATGCTCAAAATGAGTTTCAAGGAGCTCAGAAGCTTGGTTCAACCCCGTTGCGTGGTTCAAAGGGTAAGCTTATGCTTCCCCATAATATTTTAGCTATCCGTTTACAATTTAACCCAATTGCTTTCGGTTCTCAATATTTGGTTATGCGTCTTTTGTACGCTGATGATAACCCTGAAGGAACCGGCGATTTATCATCTTTGGGTTTTGGTGAATATGAAGAAAATTTGTTTTATCGACTTCGAGCGGTTCCTGTCGGACTGAATATTATTGCCGGACCGACCGGTTCTGGTAAAAGTACGACGCTTCAGCGTAATATGATTAAACTTCTTCAAGAAAAAAATTATGAAGTTAACTTAATTACCGTGGAAGATCCTCCAGAATATCCGATTCCCGGTGCTCGACAAATGCCGGTGACTAATGCGAACAGCGAAGAAGAAAAAGATGAAGAGTTTACCAAAGCACTTTCGGCGGCTTTGCGTTCTGACCCTGATATTATGATGGTTGGTGAAATTCGTTCTATTGCTGCGGCTGAATTGACATTTAAAGGTGCGCTTTCCGGCCACGGTGTTTGGACGACCTTGCACGCAAACTCAGCTCCGGCTATTATTACGCGTCTTCGTGATATGGGCGTTAAGACGTTTATGCTTAATGACCCTGAGCTTATGAAAGGTCTTATATCTCAGCGTCTGTTTCGCCGCCTTTGTCCTCATTGTCGTATTCCGGTTAAGACCATGTTGGATTCGCCGGCTGTTCAGCGTCTTCGCACCGCTTTGGGTGATTTTGGTGTTGAAAATACTTTTGTGCGCGGTCCTGGCTGCAAATATTGCGATAATACGGGTATTAAAGGACGTATGTGTGTGCCTGAAATTATTTTGCCTGACGCCCACTTCTTAGAATTAATGATTGCGGGTGAAACACGTAAGGCAATTGATTATTGGACAAGTGATTTAAACGGACGGCCGCTCAAAGATGCCGCAATTGAGCGTATGCTTAAAGGTTATATTGATTTGGATGAAGTTGAGCGTTGGTGCGGTTTGCTTGACCAACGACCGGTTTATTAGTTGAAAGGTGGGATTCCGATGGAAGTAAAAAAATCGACGACCCTTGAAAAAGCAATGAAAAGGCTTGGCAAAATTGAAACATCTTATGCCAAAATCGTTTGTCGTATGTCAACGAATGCTCGCTTGAAAATTTATCGTAAACTTGCCTCCTTGCTTAGAAACCGTTTTTCTTTGATGAACGCTTTGGACTTGTTACACAGCAGCGCCAGTAACGGCGGCAAAAATCCTGATGAACCCTTAGCGATTGCTATTGCAAACTGGGCAAAAGCCTTGCAAAACGGTTTGTCTTTTTCCGACGCGCTTAAAGGTTGGGCTCCTGATCGTGAGCGTTTGATGCTTTCGGTCGGTGATGTTTCCGACATGGAAAATGCTTTAATGAACCTTATTCGCGTTTCTGAAGGTTCTACAAAAATGATTCGCCCGATTGTCGGGGCTATTACCTATCCGTCCTTTTTGTTTATGATGTCGGTTTTGATCGTTTATGCTATCGGTGTGTATATGGTTCCGCCAATGATTGAAGCGGCGCCGAATGTCGTTTGGCGTGGAACAGCGGCAACGTTGGTTGATTTGTCAACGTGGATTCAAAACAATTGGTTGCTTGCCTTTTCTTTTTTGCCGGTTATTGGTATTATTATTTATGCTACAATCGGTATTTGGACGGGACCGATGCGTGCTATGTTTGACCATTTGCCACCTTGGTCTTTGTATAAAATTTTTACCGGTATTAGCTGGCTTTTAGCCCTTTCAGCCTTGGTTAAGAGCGGAACACCGGTTTCAACGTCTATGCGTGCTTTACGCCGTGACGCCAGCAAATATTTAAAAGAAAGAATCGATAAGACCCTTATCTTTGTTAATAACGGTGATAACCTCGGTCAAGCTCTTGCCAAAACTGGTCTTGAATTTCCGGATCCCGAAATTATTAATGATTTGAAAATTTATTCCGAATTGGATAATTTTGAGGAGGCTTTGGAAAAGTTGGCAAATGAATGGCTGGAAGAAAGCGTTTATTTGATTGAAAATAAGGCCGCTATTTTGAACATGGTCGCTATTTTGACCGTTGCCGGTATCATTGCTTGGGCGGTCATGGGCGTCTTTGATATGCAAGATCAAATCACATCCGCTATGGGAATTTAGCCATGAATGCTTTATCCTCTTTAAGAAAAAGATTATCGGCTTTTGCAAAGCGTTGTTCTTTGTATTTTTCATCACTGAATTTGGTTCAGAGAAAAAAAATCTTTCTTCTTCTCGGGGTTATGGGCATTATCTTGATTTCAGTTTTGGGCGGAATATGGTTCAAAAGTCCTTCGGCTCATGCGCAAAAAGCAGCTCAAGAGGTTTTTCTTTTGGCGGATAAAATTCGTGATTTTTATCGCATTAAACCCAATTATTGGGGCTTAGATACATCTTTTGCGCTCGAGAATAATATTTTTCCTTCTGACATGGTTCAAGATGAGACGGCGCAGAACGCTTTAGGCTCTTCTGTTTTGGTGGGAAGTGGTTTTATGGGGGAAGCTTTATATCCTGGATCGCAGGGATTTGACATTGTTTATACGGAATTAGGACGTGTTCCTTGCATCTTTTTGCTGTCTTATCCTTTCTCAAAAGAGCAAACCCTTTCTCTTTCTCAAATTTCGCTCTTGAATGATTTGGGAGATAATATTACGTTTACTTGGGGCGGCGACTTTCCGCTGATGCCTGATGCGCAAACTGCGAAAAAGTTTTGCTCAAAATCTAATTCTATTCTTTGGCATTTTGAGTAGATATGTGTGTTTATTGGTTCTAAAAAAATTAAGGTGTCGATAAGATGTTTACTAAAAATGAATCTGGACGTTCGATGATTGAAATGCTCGGTGTATTGGCGATTGTCGGTGTATTGTCTGTTGGCGGTATTTCCGGTTATTCCAAAGCAATGGCTAAGCAGAAACTGAATCGTACGTCTTATCAGATTTCTCAAATTTTAACCAGTGTGCGTTCCTTTTATACAAATCAGGGGTCGTTTAAGGGATTGACGAATGCTTCCGCTATTGATTATGAACTTGTTCCGCCTGAGATGATTAAAGAAATTTCGGCGGCTGATGGTGGAACATCGAAAATTATTCGTAATCCTTATGGCGGTGTTGTCAATCTCTCAACCAATAATGATGAAAACCTTTTTATTTTGGAATTTGGCGGTCTTGATTACCTTTCTTGTGTTGAGATTGCTTCTTCGGATTGGGGAGCCACGGCTTCTACCGGATTGGTCAGTATCTCAGTCGGTAAAGGCGGCAAAGCCGATGATATTAAGATTACAAAGATTTTTGACTGGTCATCAAAAGGGTTGCCGATTTCTCTTCAGACAGCTCGTACAACGTGTACGGACGGAGAAAATGCCCTTCGCTGGGAGTATGATTGGCTGGCGTATTAAAAATAATAAAAAAGTTGTGAACATATTTACTATTTGTTGATTATTTTGTGTTTTAATTTATATTAGATTTCATAAGTTCTTGGTTAGGTGTTGTCGTCGCTTGATTAAAGGGTTATTTTTTTAGGAGATGCAAATATGATAAAGTTACGTGAGAGCAATCAGTCCGGACGTTCGATGATTGAAATGCTCGGTGTTTTAGCCATTATCGGCGTATTGTCCGTCGGTGGTATTTCCGGCTATTCAAAAGCGATGGCAAAATATAAAACCAATAAAACGCTTGATCAACTTTCGTTGCTTATTACCAATATCCGCACACTTTATGCTAACCAAATCAGTTATGCCGGTCTGAATAACGCGGCGGCGGTCAGCTTTGAATTGGTAACACAAGAAATGGCTCCCGGCGTTCAAGTCGGATCAAATCCGGCTGGTGCTGTTAACCTTGTAAACCCTTTTGGTGGCGCGGTAACGATTGGTGTTAATAATGCGAATCCGGCTCAATTTACCGTTGAGTATGCTGGGTTAGATCGTCAAACTTGTATCACTATTGCCACGGCTGATTGGGGTGGGTCTGCATCTTCGGGATTGGTAAATATTCAGATTGGAAACACAATTTATTCTTGGGCTAATAACAATTTACCTATTTCGATTGCCAACGCCGGTGCTGGATGTGCAGCAAATAACAACAAAATTACTTGGACCTATAATTAAGTCTCCTAAGATTTCTTAAAGCTCCTTAAAATAAGGAGCTTATACATTAAAGGGACAATAAACGAAGTATGATATACAATGTTTATTGTCCCTAATTGTTTGTGAGGATGTTGCAACATCCTCACAAGTGCCGGCAGCGGCTGAGGCCCAGGGGGCTTAAGTTTATACACT
>CASFLB010000005.1 GCA_949295395.1 uncultured Pseudomonadota bacterium
AGCAAGCAGCGAAAGACCGCGCGTTCTATAATAAATTTGTCAGACCGCGGAGTTAATGTCATGTTTCGGGCAATTAACATAGCCAAAATATTGCGAATCATGCTTGTGCTATTGACAGTCTGCTGTTTGTTGACTGCTTGCTCCGATGAAAGCGGAAATGTCGGCTCTAAAAACAACCCCCTCGGAGATTCTCAAGGGCAAACCGTTGAGGATATTGCTGCCGAACAAAAAAATTGCTGGCAAAGTTCTATTTTGGAAATGATGTATACGCAAATGGGCGTTTTTGCTTTGAGTATGTATAAGCAAATTTGCAACGGCTCGTTATCGCTGATGCTTCTTGCCTTTTGTATATGGCTTAGTTTTCGCCTTTTGCGTCATGTCAGCTCTTTTCAAGAAGAAAATATTGCCGAGACATGGACCGAAATTTTAAAACAGCTTTTGCTTTGCTTTGTATGTGGTTTTTTAGCGAACTCATCCGACAATGTTCTTTGGGTTTTAAATCATGTGATTTTTCCGCTATTTTACGCTTTTCTTGAGTTTGGAAGCCAAATGCTAAACCTTGGAGTGGCTGGCGTGGAGAATCCGTCTTCCTTTGTCTTTTTGGGAGAGAATGTTTCCTTTGACCAATCTATGGCCTGTGTGGCCGGAGAATTAAAAACCAGTACCGATGCTTTTCCTCAAGCTCCCCTTGAGCTGTTATCTTGTTTGACTTGCACCATAAATGAACGCCTTGGCGCGGGAATGACGGCTGTGTTTTCTTCTCTTCGACAAGGTGGATTTATGACCTTGATTGTCGGCTTTGTCATCTACTGTATCTTTTGGTTTGTAAAAATTTCTTTCATTTTTTACATGGTGGACAGCCTCTTTCGCTTTACAATTATGGTTGGGCTTTTGCCTTTGTTGATTTTATCTTATGCCTTTAAGAGAACACGTTCGCTTTGTCGAAATGGTTTTATTGCCATGATTGCTTCGGCGGCTTATTTGATGATGGTCGCCTTTGTGATTGCGGTATGTTTGCTTGCTTTACAGACCTTTATGCAGATGCCGGAACTTGGCTTAAACAGCTCGAATCCGGCTGATTATGAAGCTGATTTCAAAACATTCAGCGTTGCGCTTATTTGCTTATTACTCATGGCCTTTCTTTGTGCCTCAACCATGTCGATTGCTAAAGAACTTACCAATGAGTTTGTTGGCAATGCCGGTAATGACAACTTCCAAAAACAAGCCGGCAAGCTCGTTGCAATGATTGGAAAAGCAATTGTCGGCTGGTTAACAGCCGGTGCCGGTAATCTTTTGATGCATGTTGCCACAATTCGTAAAACTGTGGAAAAAATTAATTCTGTTAAAGGAAATATTACCGATAAGATGAACAAACTTGCCGGAAGAGAGAAACAGTGATGATGCGTAACAGAGGTTCGACATATTCTCCATTTTCTAAAAGTCTAACATGGCTTGTGGTCTTGCTTTTGTTTGGCGTTTTCTATACTTTTGGCTTTTCTTCCGTTGCTTTAGCCGCTGATAATGCCGTTTGCCATGTTGCTGATATGCAAGAAAAATATCAGTCATCTTGCTATTCGTGTCTGATTGTTAAAACGCTATTGGAACAATTTATGACTGTCGGCACCAAAACTTATGCCCTTTGTTCCGAGGCCGGCGTTAAAATCTTGGTTCTTGCGTCATGCCTTTGGATTGCTTTCTTTGTGTTGAAAAATGTTTCTTCTCTTGCCAATGTTGAACCTGTTTCAATGATTAATACGCTTCTTACACAGCTTTTTAAAATCGGTGTGGCTTATATTATCATTGTTTCCGGAACAAATACATTTATTAATTATGTTGTGAATCCGATTTTAGCGACCGGTGCCGATTATGGCCTCGCAATTATTGATGGCGTCAGCGAGACTCTAAATATGCAAGCCAGCGGAAAATATAATTATGAAGGGGAGAGTCTTTTTTCAACTGATGTTATGAATAAAATTCTTGGCCTTGCCGAAGGAATCGACCGCGTAGTTTCGACCAACCTTGTTATCGGGCACGCACTTACCTGCCATTCTGTTAATGCCGGTGTGTGGATATTTGATTTATGGGTTATAACTATTACTATTCCGGATATATGGATTTGGCTTTGCGGTGCGGTTATTTGGATTTTTGGCTTTATGATGACATTGGGGGTCTGCTATTATCTTCTTGATTTGTCGTTCAAAGTCGGAATTTCAATTATTTTATTCCCTATTACCATGGGGCTTTGGCCTTTTTCAACAACCTCGGATAAAGTTATTTCTTGCGTGCGGACTATTCTTAAATCGGCTGCTATTTTTGCTTTTCTCGCCATTACAACAAGTTATGGTATGACCCTTATCAGCACGGCTTTACGAGATATCTCTGAATTTTATGACCGAATCGAAAACGGTGATTCGCAATGGATTTCTGAAACTTTTGATATTACCGGTTCCTTCTTTCTTGTTTTTGTTTTTGCCTATTTTTATGCTTTCTTGCTTATCAGCAAAACGATTTCCTCTTATGTCAATAAGTTCTTCAGCGGAGGGATTTTATCCGGTGCCAACCCGATGCATAATCGCGCTACCCAAGCAACCGATATGGCCAAAAGGCCAGTTGTGGCTACAGCTTCTTACGCTAAAGATGTGGCTCGGGAACAAGGTGGTCGTGCGGTTAAAGGAGTCGGTAAAGGAGTCGGCATGGCCGGAAAGGGTATGGCTCAAGGCGGTAAGAGCATGATGAATGCCGGTAAAGCGATGTCTTCTTCCGGATTGGGGGCTATTGCCGGTGTGCCTCTTATGGCCTTAGGTGCGGTGGTTGCCGGTACGGGTTATGCCACGCAGGCTGCCGGAAAAGTTACCGAAAAAACCGGTTCAATGCTTAAAAAGTCTAAGGATAAGCCAAATAAAGGTGGTAAGGATAAAGATAAAGATAAGGATAAGGATAAAAACACGAACAACGATAAAGACACCGAGAATAAACCATCAAATAATCCTGACAACGAAAGTAACAACAGTAGCGGTAATAACGGTGGTAACAACGGTAGCAATAATAACGACAGCGGTAATAACGGCGGGGACAACCGTGGCAGCGGCAATGATGGCGGGAATAACGGCAATAACGGCGGCGGGAACAATGGCGGCGGCAACAACGGCGGCGGCAATGATGGCGGGAATAACGGCAATAACGGCGCCGGGAACAATAACGATGGTTACAATCGTAGCAATCGAAACAACAATAATTCCTCTGATCGGGGTCCAACTAACACCAACCGTAATGATTCCTCTAATCATTCTGGAAATTCAAGAACCAATACTTCACAGGGATAAAATATTCGTTTTATTAAATTTTGGGCAACATTTGTTGACTATACTTAAGAAAAAAGGAAAAAATGGGACAACGAAACGCAACATATTTTAACAAAAAAACAGCACTTTTCTTTAAGTTCTTTGTTTTGTGCTGGGTTTTGTGTTGCCCTTTTTTGGCTCAAGCCGGAAATTATACCAATTGCATTCCAAGCGCCGCTAACGGAAAATACACGACAGAATGCCCGAACGGACAATTATCGAGAAACGATATTAATGTTCAATGTGTTCGAAACCAAAATCAGAACTCGTGCCTTAATACCATGCCGGTTGCCGGAAGTGTTGCTCGTATTCCCGAGGACGTTTGTTATCGTAATGCCGGGTGGAGTAAAAAAAGAAATCACAATGGAATCGATTATGCGGCCGGAAGAGGAACGCCGGTTGTGGCTGCGGCCGATGGAGTGGCTACGGTTAACAATTGTGTGAGTGGTGGTGGTCGCACCGTTATTATTACCCATAAAAAGGCATCCTCGTCTTCTGACGGTCTTGATATTGTCAATAATGATTCTGCCGGTTCTTACACAACGATTTATATGCACCTTGCCTCTATTAATGTTTCAAACGGAACACAAGTCAAAAAAGGTCAACAAATCGGAACGGTCGGCGGATCCTCTTGCTCTAATGGTCGAATCGTGGAAAATGCCTATGGTGATCACCTTCATTTTGAAATGCGCGATGGTAGCGGCGGCGTAGGAAAAGGAAGTGTTCTTGATCCTTTATGCAGTGATATTCAATCATTGTGTGAACCTCAATCTTCTAATATGTTTTATCAAGACGTCTCGACTTCAGGCTATTCTCCATTTCAATGCCGCAATTGCGGAACGAATCCGGCCGCTTGTCAAAATACCGGCAACAACGACTATTCTTATATTCCTTCCGATCCAATCGCCGACTCTTCTTCCGGAAGTTTAGCTAGCGGGTGGGACAATTCCGGCGCTATGACCACCGCTCAGCAAATTGCAACTCCAAGCGATGGAAAATGCGCTGTGGCTGATTATCGCAGCACCTTTGATACCTGTCTCTTTTGTGATATCTTCAAAATCCTTTTTAATACGGCCTCTCGAATCGCCAAAATGGCCTATGATACCTTGGCTCATAGTGTTGCCGTTCTTGTGCTGGTCGGTACGGCTCTTTGGTTGGCTTTCCTTGTCTTAAAACAGGTTTCTTCTTTGGAAACAAAAGATCCTCGTAATCTTGTCAAAGAAATTGTTAATCAGCTTTTTGTGGTTTTGGTGGTTGAATTTTTCTTACTTGGCTCAAACAGCGTTGACTTTATGAATTTGGTTGTTAATCCTATTTTCCAGACCGGAATGAACCTTGCTAATATTTCAATAGCTGATTCTGCCGGAAACACCTGCAACGCTGAAGCTACCGCCGGTATTATTGAGGATGGTGGACTTCCGGCTTCTATTGGAACAAGTATTGTCTGTGTGGTTGACGCTATTCAAAATCGTTTGGCTGATGTTATCGCCGTTGGCTCTACCTCGATGTGTGTCGGCGTTTTTGTTGAATCTTGGCGTCAAATTCCTATCTTACCTCATTTTGGCTATTTGTTATCCGGTATTGTCATTTGGATTTTTGGCTGGCTTATGCTTCTTATTTATCCTTGGCTTTTGATTGATGCCCTACTACAACTTTGTTTAGCCGTTATGTTCTTACCTATTGCTATCGGATCTTATGCCTTTAAATATACGCGGCAGATGTTTGTCGGAAAAGTTTGGGGCGCGTTTATGTCCGCTATGTTTATGTTTGTCTTCCTTGCGCTGATTATTGCTATTCTTATTATGGCTATTGATCTTACCCTTGGTGATGCCTTTAATAAAACCCTGACGGAAAGCGGAAACACTCTTGCTTTTACGACCATTCTGCAAAATATTGGTTGGTGGACGGTTAACTTCCTTAAAATCGTGTTCACCTTATTCTTAGGATATGCCGTTTTAGGAGAGGCTCAAACCTTTGCAAAAGAATTTGCCAGCGGAATCGGGGCCAGCGGAGGCATCAGTCTCCCCGGAGGCAAGTCAAGCATCGGCCAAAGAGTGGGTACTCTCTTTAACAGCGGACTTAAAGGGACGGCTCTCGGCACCGCCAATCTCGGTAAAAAGGCTCTCAAAGCCCCTATGCCGTTGCTTAAAGAAAAGTTTAATGACTTTAAAGTGGCTCGCCAAAAGAAAAAAATGGATAAGCGGCAACAACAATTTAAGGATAAAGGAACAACCAATAAGGATGGCTCCGTTTCTTATACGAATCGTTGGGGGCGTAAATTTACGCAAACGAAAGATGGCTATTCTTATAAGACAATTTTTGGACGAACCGTTACCAAGAGTGTCACACAAAATAACAATGGAACTTCTGTGGTCACTAAAGAACGTGTTAACCGTGATGGTTCAAAAACAACGGTATCTAATGACGGATATATTCAACGTACGATTAAAACAGATACGCATGGCCAAAAGAGTGAGCAATTCACCATGGTTGCCGCTGCCGGACGTTCTTTGATTAAGCCTGATGGTTCTCTCAATCAAATCGCTATTAATAATATTACACAAAATTCTGGCTTTGCCCCTGAAGAAGTGCAAGAAGCTTTGATGCACCAAATGATGCGTGAACGCTTTGCTGAGTTTGATGCCGTCATGGCAAATACCCAAACCTTGTCAAAATCTGTTCAAAGCGGCGTCGATAAACAAGGCAACAAATTCTTTAGTGTTTCAACTCAAAATGCCGATGGTTCAAAATCCGTTATGACCATGACCTTTAATAAAAAGGGGAATCGAGCCATGACGAGTTGGGAGCGCGTTGATAAAAACGGAAAAGCCATTAAAAAATCTTCCGATGGTATTCTTAACCGGCAAGAACGCTACTCTTATAACAAAGACGGCACAATTAACAATAACACCGTTGATGTCCGCTACTCCGCGACAAAATATTATACAGAGACTCGCGGCAAAGTTGTTGACAGTAATGGCAAAGTTGCTCGTGGCGTGCCAATTGAAGATTCTCTCTTTACCGAAGAAGACCTTCAAGAGTTCGGTCAACAAGTTGCCCAAGAAGGTTCTCCGAAGCCTTTGTCAGGTTTTAAATAAAAAAATTCCAATTTGTACACATATTGTCTTTTTTGGACTATATTTTCTTGATTTTTTTTATTCTCTGATTATTATTAGGGTAGTTATTCTTTAATAATAACTTTTTTATTAATAGATGAGGTATATCACTATGGAAGAAATTATTTTCCCGAATCAGATTAGAATGTACAGAAGGCTTCGTGGCCGCTCCATGCAGGAACTTGCCGATCATCTTTCCGTTAGTCTTTCCGCTATTTCTAAAATTGAAAAAGGCTATCGTCGTGTTGATCAGGAGCAATTGGTTCGTGTTGCTGAGTTTTTAGATTGTCCGCTTCAGGATTTGTTTGTTAACGAGCAAAATTCTCAACTCGAGGTCGTTCAATCTTGGCGCCGCGAACAAGAAAGACGTAATAAGATTAATGAAAAAAGCGGCTTAAAGACTCTTGGTGCCGGTTTGCGTCAAATCCGCAATGAAAAGAATCTTACACTTATTGAAGTTGCCGAAAGTTCTGATATGACCTTGTCTGTTTACCATCGTATTGAAATGGGACAAAGAGAAGTTTCTGATAAGGAATTTAAAAATATTTCAAAAGCTCTTAGCATGACGCCTGAACAGCTTAAAGAAGAGATTAAAAGTCTTGATGAAAAGGGCTTATTGGAAGAAATTATTCAGCGCAATGATTCAAAATACAAGCTTTTGTCAACACCTCGCGGAGCAATTTCTTCGTTTGTTAGCACCTCTCAAGATACTCAAAAAGTTTCTGTATATGGTACGGCTGGCAAAGACGGTGATGTTGTGATTGATTTTGATAATGAAACCAAGAAGGTTTCTTGTCCGCCTCAACTTGTTGGCAAAAAAGATGTTTATGCCATTAACTTGTCAACCAGACGTTTGGGCTCTTTGTTGCCGGCTCGCTCGATTTTGTTTGCTAATCCAAACGATGTTGTTAGCGTCGGAGATATCGCCATTTATTACACCAGTGAAAAAGAAGCTAAAATTTTGAGCATTCGCGAAGATGAGAATGGTGAGCTTTATGGGCTGCGTTGGAATCCGGACGAACGGACTAAAATCGGTAATGATGACCTTAATAAGGCTCATAAAATCGTTGCGATTTATCTTTAATTTAATTTTTTTCAAAAAACTCTGCTTTAAGCAGAGTTTTTTTTGTATTTATTAACCTGTAATTTACGAGATTGCGCTATTCTTTTGGCGTAATTTGATTTTGTGTTTTGTCGGGCGAGTTAAATTGGCAGAAAGCGATTTAGAAAAAAATGCGGATTTTACGCAGATTTATAATAAGCACCACGGTGAAGAAGATCCTCGTGTTGCCGCTCAGCGCTATTTAAATATTTTCCGACAACTTCATATTTTTACAGCCCACAAAAGACAAGAATTTGACAATCTTCTTCTAAATCTACCTCTTTCTATCAAAAAAGAATTTTCTCATCTGCCGGGAGGATCCGTCCTCCATGAGTATCTGAACGATTTGGAGGAAAAAGCCGGCGTTGAAATTTCAGCAGCTGACGACATTGTTGACAAATCAGCAAAAAGTAAGAGCGAAGCTCCAACTTCGGCCAATTTATCTCACGATATTTCGCAAGCTAAAATTCTTGCAAAAGCTCTTGCTGAGGCTCAAGCTCGCATTCCGGTTCAAGCTGGATCACAACTGGCAGCTGATGACGTTAAACGTCTAACCGATGATTTAAACCGCAAGTTTGAGGCTATGAGACATGACTTTGAAAAGTCTTTTTCTGAGCGCCACTTAAAAAATATTGACCCAACTATCATTGATGATTTAAAAGCATCACTTGAAGCCAAAATTCAATCGCCGACTGCGGCTGTATGTGATGTAAAGATACCAGAGGTTTTGACCGTTTCACCGAGTTCTGACTTTAAAGACGCGCTCAAAGAAATGGTCGATAAGTGTTTGGTTACTTATCAGCAAAGTCAGAAACAAAACACTCTTGATTTATCAAAAATTTTTGGAGCTTCTCAAGAAAAACTTGCTCAGATTATCCATATGCAGCAAGAAAAAAAGGATTCCGGTAAAGAAATTGCCGATGCCCTTTCTCTTGTTCTTGATAAAAATGCCGAAGCTAATCGTCAAGCGAATGCTGAGCTGGTTAATGCCCTTAAAGTTCTTAACATGACCCGCGTCTCAGAAAACGGAAAATCCTCAGTAAATATCGAAGCTTTAATTGACGCTCTTGTTGAAAAGCAAACCATGGTGTTTAAAGACTTTTCTCAGAGACAATCTGATGTTTTGAGTCATGTTATCGCTAACGTCTTGAAAGAATCAAATTCTTCATCCATTGAATTGTTCTCTCAAGCTTTGGATTCTTTCCAACAAGAAAGCTCAAAAATTTTAAAAATGCAGGCTTCTTTGCAAAAAGCTTTGCTCATAAACTCCAAAAGCTTAAAATCTTTGGCTGAGAGTAATGTCAATCCAACTTCATCTGAGACTACTGATAATCCTAAACCTGAAAATCTCTCTACTTTGGTTGATGATCTTTTAGATATTGACCCGGCGGCAACGAAGAAAAAGAAAAAGGAAAAAAAGAAGAAAAAAGGGGAAGCATCAAATATCGAAGCCTCTCAGACCGAGTTTGATCACATATATCCATCAGGAAAAATAAGCCTTGACCATGAGAATGCTTCTTTAGCAGATAATGATTATTCTTCTTTATCTGGAGAAACTTCTTATCAAGAACATCCTTCTTCCAAAGCTGTTTCTGATCAAGAATGGGAATATGTTGATGACAATGGACATCCCGTTTCTGACCAAGAATGGGAATATGTTGACGATGATGGAAATCCCGTTTCTGACCAAGAATGGGAATATGTCGACGATGATGGACATCCCGTTTCTGACCAAGAATGGGAATATGTCGACGATGATGGGAATCCCGTTTCTGACCAAGAATGGGAATATGTCGATGATGATGGAAATCCCGTTTCTGACCAAAAATGGGAATATGTCGACGATGATGGAAATCCCGTTTCTGACCAAGAATGGGAATATGTCGATGATGATGGAAATCCCGTTTCTGATCAGGCATCTTCACTCTTAACTTCTGAACCCAACGAGAAATTTATTTCGGAATCGCTCGAACCTGCTTCTGAGCCCATTAATCAAGAAAACGAAACAACAGAGATAACCGATACCGCTTCTTTTCTAGCCTCTCCAGTCACAGAAAATAAACAAGATAGTTTATCCGATTCAGATATGGCGCAAAAGTTTACGGATCAGTTTAATCAAAAAATTGAACTTCCTGAAGAGAATTCTCTTATTTCTTCTGACAGTAATTTTATTCCTGACATAAAAATTGCCGGTAGTGAAGATTCTTCTCGTGACGATCCCTACCTTTCTAATCCGTCATGAGATTGTTGTGTAAAGCATCCATAAAAGAATTTACAAACATATTGTCCTATTTTAAAATGAGCGCGTAAGGAGCGCGCCATGAATCAACAACAAACCGACAACAACCTTCCTCCTGTTGATAAGGAAACGTTGTGGTATCTGAATAATTATATTTTGTTACGCGATTATTACGATCGCACGATATCTCGTATTGCGGCAAGATGTGTTCGTCAAGGTAATATTGCCCTTGAAGAATATCCTTTTTACGGTTATGTTCTTGATGTCCTTGAAGAAATTAGTGAAGTTGGAGAATACGTTCTTGCTCATAAAGAACTTTATCCTTATGTTGAACAAAAAATTAAAGGTGGTCTTGCTGCCTTTCGCAAGGATTTGAAAGAATATCAAACAGAACTCCAGAAAAATTCTTCTCCTGACATGATTAAAGAAGATGCCTCCGAGCTTAATAAAATGAAAGAAGCGCTCGGCTCTGTTTCTAAAAGCGATGATCCGACAATCGGTGCCGGTATGAATATTGATCAGGTCATGGAAAAACTCTTAAAAGAAAATAATATTAATCCGTCACCTTCCGAAGGCTCTTAGGTGTTATGATGTTTGTATCTAGGTTTTTATATTCGTTTAAATTTTTGCTTCTTGGATTGGGATTTTTTGTTGCAGCTTGTTCCCAAAAATCTGATTTTGGCTCTCAAGATTCTTTACCTGTTGCCGCAAACAGCTCCTTTGACTTTGATTATATTGCTCCGCGAGACCCCGACATTATTAAAACGACTAAAGGTGCGGCCGAACTTGATTTGGAAACACCTTTGCGCTGTAAGGTTAAATGGGATACTCAAGAGTTGATTTCTGCCATTCCATACAATGCGTCTTCCTTCAGACTTGTTCAAAACGGCCGTAATGATATGTTGCCGCGTTATGAGGTTAATGGATTTTCATTTAAATCTTTAGAAGCGCAGAAAGTCTTTCTTAAACTTGATAAAAAAGCCGGCATCCATCTTATTGCCAAAGACGGCCCTTATGCTCGTATTTCCGGTGAGAATCTTGGTGGCGAATTTTCAGATGTGGTCAAAATGATTGCTGACGCTGCCGGAATTTTTTATTCTTATGATGATGAACGTAAACTTATGACCCTTTCGAGAAAGGCTAGTTTTACACTTTATACCCCAAAATCTCGTCCAATTATTCTTGGTCTTCTTGATGCTATCCGAGGGGCTGGTATTACGGATATTGTTACCGATTGGAGCGATTATTCCATCACGTTTACTGCTGACTATGACACCAAACAAAAAATTATGGATTTGGTCGATTATTATAAAGGGAATCCGGTTCTTGTTGCTTATGATGTTAATGTCTTCAGAATTTATCCTAATAATAAAGACAAGTATATTGATTGGCAGTCCGCTCTTGATACCTTTGATTTTAGCACGGTTAACACCTCACAGGCGGGAATTATCGGTCGTATTTTAACCACATCAAATGATTTAAATTTAACGACTCTCCGCCGCTTTTTAGGCGCTCAGGCGACAATTGTTCCTGTCGCAGAGGGACGTTTTGTTGTTCCGAATCTGTGGATGTCTCGCTTTGATGTCGGCAAATGCAGTTTTGATTATGCCTTGGAAAAAGATCTTTCTATTTTGGCGAAAGCATCTTTTGAAAAAAATAATTTGATTTTCTCAAATATTACTTTAGATATCACAGACGGGGAAATCGCTCAATTTAATGTTCGGAGCAAGCTTGGAGAAAACCTTTTAATCATTGGCCTTCCTAATGAAATATTTGATAAAAACAAGCCCTTTTCAGAAACAATTGTTTTTATTGTGCCTAAGCTTATAAGAGCAACCCAAACAACAAAACACATTATTAATCAACTTTAGGGAATTGGTTATGGCTGAGAATTTTAATGAAAATTTGAATACATCTTTTTCTTCCGATGCTTCCAAGCCTCGTAAGATTAAAAAGCTCATCAAAAGACCTATTGTTCGTCCACTTTCTCCTGACGCTCCTAATCTTCGTCTGAGAAAAATAAAAAAACTTGTTCGGCCGATTGGAAATAACGCTCCTTTACCTCCTGATCGTTTTTCAGCACCGACCGAACGCCCGGAGAATCGTACGAATTTTGATTTTTCTTCGTCTTCATCTGAGGAGTTTTCCCCAATAAGTGATTCTCAGATTAATGACTTGCTTGATAACCAAACATCGGAGAATCCGGCCTTGCCTTCTACCGATATTGCTACGCCGCCTTTTTCTGCGGAAACACCTCAATTTATCAACGAATCAGACTTGCAAGAACCCAAAAAAAAGCTTTTGTTTTCAGATTTGAAAGTTGGAGAACTCTTTACAAAAAAAGCTATGATTTTTGCAGCTGTTGGAATGTTGATTTGCGGCCTGATTTTTGGGAAGCTTTTCTTTGCAAATTCTACCGTGGTACGTAGCGGTTTGTCCGGCGTTATTGCCAACCCTGAAGTTCCTAAAGGACGTGCTCGTTGTGGCGTCGCCGAAAAGACACAAGGTTGTGTTCTTTATATCATGAACCCTCAACGCCAAGATTTATATGCACGTGATTTTTACGATTTGGCTTCACAATTGACTGGTCGTCAGCGTTTTATTATCGAAACCGGAAATATGCGTTATTCAAACGTGCGTCTTGCTCCTGGGGAAATAGGACAATTTAATATTCCACCCTTGCAATAGTTATGAAAAAGCTCTGATTTTAATTTTCAGAGCTTTTTATTTGTTGTTACTTTATGATTTCTTTTGTCGCTTTAACCAGCGCTTCAGCGGTTAACCCAAAATGCTCATAAAGTTGAGCTCCCGGCCCTGAGGCACCAAAATCTGATAAACCTAATATTTTTCCGTTTTCACCAACATAGCGTTCCCAGCCAAATGGTGAGGCGGCTTCAATGGCTATTCGTGGTGAGCTTCCTAAGACCTCTTGTTGATAGCTCTTGCTTTGTTTTTCAAAAAGCTCCCAACATGGCATGGAAACAACGGCCACATCAATTCCCTCTTGCTTTAATTTTTCTTGAGCTTCAACCGCAATTGAAACCTCTGAACCTGTTGCCAATAAGGTTGCCTGACGCTTTTCTTTGTTTCCGGCTATGATGTAAGCGCCTTTGGCTGTTTTGTTTTCTTGACAATCGGTTCTCAATAACGGTAAATTCTGTCGGCTTAACGCCAATAAACTCGGCTCATGTTCGCTCATCAGAGCACACTGCCAAGCTTCAGCCGTTTCAACGCAATCGCAAGGGCGGAAGGTTAAAATATTCGGCATAGCACGATAAGAAGCTAAATGCTCAATCGGCTGATGTGTCGGCCCATCTTCACCAACACCAATCGAATCGTGCGTCAAAACATAAATTACTCTTAGCCCCATAAGCGCTGACAATCTCATGGCCGGACGCATATAATCAGAAAAGACAAAGAAGGTACCGCCGAATGGTATTATACCGCCGTGAAGAGCCATACCGTTCATGGTAGCTGCCATGGCGTGTTCCCTTATGCCGTACATAATATTATTGCCATTATAATCCTTAGACGTTACCGTTTTCATGCCCTTAACAAACGTCAGGTTTGAGGCGGCTAAATCTGCCGATCCGCCCACAATTTCCGGAATATATGGAACTATTTTTTCTAAGCACATTTCTGATGATTTTCGGGTGGCTACTTTGGTCTTGTTTTTAATAACTTCTTCTTTTAAGTTGTTAAGCTCTTTATCCCAATTGTTTGGAAGTTTGTTGTTTATTCTATCCCAAAACTCTGTTCCGGCTTTTTGAGCTTGATTTTGCCAATTTTCATAGTCTTTTTGGCATCTTGCACCGGCTTGGCGCCATAAGTTCAAAACTTCTGCCGGAACTTCAAACGGAGCATAATTCCAGTTAAGATTTTTACGCATTTGGTTTATTTCTTCTTCGCCAAGGGGCGAGCCGTGGCATTTGGATGTTCCGCTCTTGGTTGGAGCTCCTTTTCCAATCTCTGTTTTGCAAGCGATTAAGGTTGGTTTTTCGGAACGCTGCGCTATTTCTATGGCTTGACTTATTGCATGATAGTCATGACCATTAATGGCTATTGTTTTCCAGCCGCAAGCTTCAAATCTTTTTATTTGGTCGGTCGAATTTGCATCTGTTACCTTTCCATCAATTGTAATATTATTATTATCCCAAAAGACGATAAGCTTGTTTAGCCCTAAATGACCGGCTAAAGATATGGCTTCTTCTGATATTCCCTCCATTAAACAACCATCGCCATTTATAACGTAGGTATAATGGTTGCATAGCTTATCTCCGTATTTTGCGTTTAATATTCTTTCGGCTAAAGCCATGCCGACGGCTGTGGCAATTCCCTGCCCTAAAGGACCAGTTGTCATATCTATTCCTTGCAAATGGCCGTATTCCGGATGGCCGGCGGTTTTAGAGCCAAGTTGACGGAAGTTTTTTATATCATCAATCGAAATATCTTTATAGCCGAGGAGATAGAATAATGAGTACAACAACATTGAACCATGTCCGGCAGACAATACAAAGCGGTCTCTGTCAAACCATTTGCCATCTTGGGGATTTATTTTTATATAGCGGCTGAATAAAACAGTTGCAACATCGGCCATTCCTAACGGCATTCCCGGGTGTCCTGATTTGGCTTTTTCAATAGCATCGGCACTTAAAAATCTTATGGCATTGGCCATTGCTTGTTCTTGTTGATATCCGCTTTGTGTCATCGTATTCTCCTCTATTCTTCATAATGACTGTCAAAATATTTGTTATTATATTCTAATTCTTGCGGGTCAATGACTAAACCCATACTTATCGGGTAATAATACTTTTGTTTTTCGGGTATTTTCACGCGAATGGTTTTTCCTTTATGGCAGTAGCTTTGCCTTTTTACCGGAATGGAAACCTCTTCTGGATATAAGGTTGTGTTACCATCAGGTGTTTTTACATAATATGAAAATTTTACGCTTCTTGCCCCACGCTGTTCTTGCCGTACTTGAAATACCGGTGTTATATCAATGTAACTCTGATTAATCTGGGGCGAGATATGGCAAGAACTTTCCTCTCTCAAAAAATTTACCTGATAATCATTCATATTCAATATCAGCTTTGCAAAAGATGTGTTTTCTAGATATATGACCGGACAAATAATTTGGGGTTTTCCATCATCATCTTGCCTTTCTTGCGGCATGGGAACATAACCAAGTTCATAAAAACTTGGTTGGTTTTGGCTTGGTCTCCGCGGCCCATCAAAAAAGCTGCATGAGGCTATAAAAACTAGCCCTATTAACATTATCACTGTCTTGTATTGCTTGATTTGTTTCATAGCGTTTTCCTTACAAAAAGTGCTGTTAACTCCATATGAGGAGAATAAACAAACTGATCAACCAATGTTACTTCTTTTAGGGTATATCCATTTTTTATTAACTCATTCGCGTCGGAAACAAAGCTATCGGGATTGCAAGATATTCCGATTATCTTTTTGGGCTTTTGTTCATTGGACATTTTTGTAATTTCGTGTATTTGGTTTTTGGCTCCGGCGCGTGGCGGATCAAAAATTATGATATCAAATCCTTGTAGTTCATCTTTATCTAACGTATATTTGAATAAGTTTCTTTCAATTATTTTTATGTTACTGATTTTATTTTTATTTATTGTGGCTTCGAACGCTCGTAAAGCTTCCGTATTTGAATCTGCGGCAACTATTTTATTTTCCTTTTGACGAGATAAAGGATATGAAAATGTTCCCACGCCACAAAACAAATCCGCAATTAATCCTGTATCATCACCGATATATTGTTGAACTTGATTGATTAAGGCTGTTTCTGCCGCTTTTGACGCTTGAAGAAATGTTCCACTCGGGATATAAACCTCTCGCCCTCCCATCGTGATTATTGGTTTAGCCTTCTCTATAATTGTTTCGGTCGGGGCGTCTTTTTTGAAGCGTTGAGCTATTCGAATAATATTTTGTTCTCGTTGAAGAAAGTCGGCTAAAATTTCTCGTTCATTCAGACCTAATTCTTTAGACATTTCTAAGACAATATCAATTCCATTGTCCGCCTCACAAAGCCAAATATCTCCTTTTTCGGCTTCCGGTTTTATTTTTTTCTTTAAGGGGCGTTTGGTTACCGGTGTTTGAAACATTTCTTCAAGCAACTGTTTTATCGGTCGGAGAATCCGGTTTAACTTGTCGGTTAAAAGAGAACAACTCTCAATATCGACTATTTCTTTGCTATGATGCGCGTTAAAACCTAAAACTATTTTGCCTTTTTTCTTTTCAAAGGCTAAAGAGGCTCGGCGGCGTTGCCCATCTTCTATGAAAATCGGCTGTCCGTATTTTTCCGGCTGTTCAACCAATTTTGATAATTTTTTTATAAATTCTTCTCTTTTTCCTTTTTGATAGGCTTCCAGAGTTTGACTTCGGTAAGGACAGCCGCCACATTTGTTAGCATAAGGACACTGCATTATGATTCCTTTGCTGGTTTGTTGTTTTCTATTTTTGTGGTGTTATCAATTATTTTATTTTCGCCGACACCATCCAAAAGTGATATTTCTTCGCTTTCTTCTTTTTCAAAAATCGGGTGGCGATTACTGTTTTCATCTTTGTGCATCGCCATTTTGGAAATATCAAGACCTTTTAAGTCTTCCGGACAAAAGACTTCTACCCTGTTACGGCCATTTTGTTTTGCTTTGTAAAGCGCTTCGTCGGCTGTTTTTATCAAGGTGTCAATGTTATCGGATATTTTTGATGAAGAAATACCTATACTTATTGTGAATTGTACGGTTCGACCATCGTCAGTTGGAACTCTTAATTCCGATATTGTGTTACGCAATCGTTCCGCAACAACCTTGGCCATTTGTGCATCGACATCCGCTAAATAAATAACAAATTCTTCGCCACCGTATCGTGCCACGATATCGCCATCACGAAGTGCTTTGTCGCAAGCTGACGCTAATTCTATTAAAACCTTATCTCCGATTTTATGCCCATAGGTATCATTAACCCGCTTGAAAAAATCAATATCGCTCATCAATACGCTATATATGCCGTTTGATTGCTGTGCTTGAGAAATCCGTTTTTTGACTTCCTCTTCAAAATACCTTCTGTTATATAATGACGTTAGCGGATCTCTAATCGCCTGATTCTTTAGCAAATCCTCTCTATTCTTGCGCGAGGTTATATCTTGAAAAGCAGCATAGAGAACAATATCGTAATTATAGTCTATCGTTGTCGCTGATGTTAAAAGCCAGAAAGGCGTATCACCGTTATAGCTTTTTACTAAGACCTCGAAATCCGACACCTCTTTTTCTTCTTCCAATCGCTCCGTTAAAACTGTCCGGTTATCCGAATCAGCAAAAAAGTCTTTTAATCGATAATGTTCTAATTCGCGCTCATCTATGCCAAAGAGTTTTATCGCATTCTTATTGGCCAAAATAATTCGGTCGTCACTTAGGCGTGATAAGATGATTGGAAAAGGTGACGATTTTATAATTTCTTTAATTCGAAGATTGTATTTCACAATCTCTCGACGTGCGTTTTCAAGTTTGTTTGCCAAAAAATCGGCATTCATGGCAATATAAGCTATGGCCATTATGTTATAAAACAACGGAGAAATATACCAACTGTTTATAATTTCCCAGCTGCTGATGCCTAAAAAATTCTTTAGAAAAATAATTATTGTTATTAATGTACTAGCCGAAGCTGCTGTTAAAAAACCTGTTGCATGTCGGCGATGAAGCTGTGACCAAAACGCTATCGACATAATCAAAAAACCGGAAAAAATAAATATGGCCTGCATATTCGAAATGATGTAATTGTCCGGAAAGAAAAAAACAAAATAAACCGAAGCGATACTGCCGATGCTGCCCAAACCTACGATTATCGCCTTGGTGGCTTGATTATTTATCAAAATAACAAAAGCTCCGGCCGCTAAGCACAACATTGAAACCAGTGCCAATAAAAGCTGAATAAAGACTAATATATCAATTTGCTCACCTTTGGCATATTCGATGTTCATTTGAAAATTTGTGTATACCGTAATGAACTCAAAAACGATACCGGCATTTATATAACTCAATCCTTTTTTGTAAGGAAGTTTTCCGCGAGCAACCAATACTGTTGTCACCACAAATATCAAAAGCGATAATACCGTTATAATTCCATTTCCTGCCGAGGCAAAAATTTCTATATTTCCCATATCATTTACCCTAAATTTCGGTCCTTTATTGTCAGCTTATACGATGTTTATTAATATAATTTAAAGGTTAATTCTTTTTTATTAAATTATAGATGGATTTTTATTAAAAAATACTATACTATAGTTTGTGTAGGTTTTTATTATGTTTTATGAGGTTTCTATGAGTTCTAATTTTAAGACAGCCCGCCATTTTAGTCATTTTTTCTCTCTTAACCTTGATAAACTTCCAACCAAAAATTCTGACCGAATCGCTTTACGAATTCTTTATCCGGGGATTTTGTTTGGCCTTCTTTTGGCGTTACTTGGTCTTTTTGATTTAACCTCGTCTTATTTTCCTCTCGATGACGGTGCTCTTGAGTTGCCTCAAGTTGCGGTTGATGGCTGGTTCGCCTCTTGGTTCTTTGATGGGGCTATTTTTGTTATTGGTTGCGGCATTGTCTTTAAGTTATTTTCTTCCTACCTTTGCTATCGTAAAATATTTTTTGACGGTAAAAATATAACCATTGTTGATCGTGTTCTCGGCGGCAAAAAAATTTCTTATAAAGAAAAACTCGAAAATTATGAAGGCGTTCAATTGCGAATCGAGTTTTTTCAATTCGGTTTTTGGAATCGTAATCGTTATATTATTGAACTTCGTCATAAAAACATTCATAAAATTGCTCCTCTTTATATCTCTTTAAATGGGCGCAATATTCGTTCTATTTGGAAAGATTATGCCAAACGTCTTAACCTACCGGCACTTATGTTTCGTCATGGGGAACTTCTTAAAATTAATACTGAAGATTTAGATAAGCCTCTTTTGGCCTTGGCTCAAGAAGGAAAAATTACGAGTTCGTTTGATATAAACCTACCTTTACCCAAAGATATTGTTCTTGTAAGAAAAAGAGATAAAAAAATCCTCAAGGTTCGTCATATATTATGGGATGCTTATAATTTTATTCTCTTCTCCTTTTTACTGGTTTTGTGGGGAAGCCTTCTTTGGGGCGGCTTGTCTCAATTTATTAACCTAACAAGCTTTTTAATTATGGCGGTTTTACTCTCATGGCTTTCTCTGCTCCATTTTCGACGTGATAAAATTGCCCTTAAAAAAAATAAAATCGTGATTGTTCACAAATTTCCATTCCTCAATTTTAAGAATGATGAACTTCTAAAAAAAGATATTGAGGCCATTGATGTTGTTCAAAATCCGGCAACCGGACGATACTTTTTATCAATATTTTCTAATTCAAAAATGGTTATTTTCGGAAAGAAATTGTCGCTTGAAGATTTGAACTGGGTTCGTGCCTTTTTGATTCATGATATCATAAGATGAGCCTTATTGTTAAATTTTGCTTGGAATATTCCTCTTTTTCAATTATAACTATTTTAAATTTGTTGCCATTTATTCGATGAGGTTTTGATTATGGATAAAAATAAAACGCCTTTTGACAGTACTGATGTCTTGTTTCAGGAAATTGATGATGAATTAAAACAAGAAAAAATGTTGAACTTTTGGAAAAAGTATGGGCTTTACGCCATGATTATCATGGTTGTTTCGTTAACCTTAGCTGTTAGTTATGAAAGTATTCTTGCTTGGAAAAACAGAAAAGCTCAGTCTTGGTCTAACGCTTATGCTTACGCCTTTAATCTGCAAGTTCAAGGTGATTTTGATAAAAGTTTGGCCGTCTTTCAGGATATTGCCGATAAAAATAACGGCATCTTTCGGGATTTGGCACGCTTGCAAATTGCCAATGGCTATTTTGAACAAGACAATGTTGCTAAGGGCGTTGAACTTCTTCAGGAATTTGTTAAAGATTCTGATGCTGATGAGAACTTGCGTCAAGCCGCTACTGTTAAACTTGCCTCTTATTTATTGGAACAAGCTCCCGCCAATCAAATTAATGCTTTGGTTGAACCTTTGATTTCTGCTCAGGGAGCTTGGGTCAATATTGCCAAAGAAATTCAGGCAATGTTGGCTATTCGAGAAAAGGATTTTGTAAAAGCTAAACAACTGTATCAAGAAATTCTTGATAATCCCGATAACTTGCAAGACGGCATGAAAATCCGTGCTCAGGATATGATTGCCGTTCTTAATGAAGAAGTTGCACAATAATTTTTTATAACTTTTTTTCGTCGGAGTGTTTCTATGATTTATTCTAAAAATCTTAAAACTTGTGTTTTAATGCTCGCTTGTTTTTCTCTTGCCGGATGCGGACTTTTTGCTAAAGATAAGGTTTCGGTTGAAGGTGATCGTATCGCTTTTCTAGATGGTGAAAGTTTGCTCCAGCCCGATTTTAAACCCGGCAGTGTTAAGATTCAACTTCCGACTCCCGTGGCGAATCCGTCATGGTCTCAAAATGGCGGAAATTCTTTGCACAATATCGGACACCTTGAAAGTGCTGATGTTTTACAAGAGCTTTGGGATACAGGCTTTGGCGAGGGGAGCTCTAAACGTGATATTTTGTTAGCTTCTCCTGTTGTTTTTGATAAAACGATTTATACCATTGATGCGGAAGCTACCGTTACGGCCTTTCGAATCGATGATGGCGAAGAACTTTGGGAACATGAAATTGAGCCGTCCACCGAAGGTGACAGCGATGCCTCAATGAAAGGCGCCGGACTTGCTGTTGATGCCAATCAGGTTTATGTAACAACCGGTTTTGGCAGTGTTTTGGCTCTCAATAAAGCTTCCGGTGAAGAGGTTTGGCGTTATGATGCCGGAATGCCTTTTCGTATAGCTCCAACCGTTGCCAATAACTTTGTTTTTGCACAGACTATGGACAACACTCTTCTCGCTCTTAACGCTCAAAACGGAACTGAACTTTGGCGTTATCGCTCCATTCAAGAAAATACAACCTTAGCCGGTGGCGCAAGTCCTGCCTATGATGCCGAGCTTGACGTTGTTATTGCCGCTTTTTCTAACGGAGAACTTCGTGCCCTTAAGGCTAGCACGGGAACACCTCTTTGGTCTGTTCTTATGGTCTCGCGTAAACGTATGAATTCGCTGGCTTCAATTAACACAATTAAAGCTAACCCGATTATTGACAATGGAATTGTCTATGCCGTTGGGAATAATCATATCATGATGGCTATTGATTTAAGAACTGGTATGCCGATTTGGGAAAGAGAAATCAGCTCAGTCAATCAGCCGTGGGTGGCCGGAAAAGTTATTTATGTTCTCTCCAATGAAGCCGAGCTTATGGCTATTGAAAAAGCCTCGGGGCGTATTGTGTGGAACACTAAAATTCCACTTGGGGAAAAACCTTCCGAACTTAGCGGCGCGTTTGCGACCGGTCCCGTTTTAACAGGGTATCGTTTGATTGTGACAACATCACAAGGTTATGCCTTTGCCGTATCGCCGTTTAGCGGAAAAATTCTTGGGTTCATTGACCTTGACGAGAATGTTTCTCTTGCTCCCGTTGTGGCTGAGAATACCGTGTTCTTCACAACCGATGATGCTGACCTCATTGCTTATCAATAATTGAAAAGGATTTTAGAGCTCATGAGTATTAAAGCGGCCATCATCGGAAGACCTAATGTCGGAAAATCAACTTTGTTTAATCGTCTTGCCGGAAGAAAAATTGCCATTGTGCATGATCTTCCGGGAGTGACGCGTGATCGTAAAGTCACCGAAGGCAAGCTCTATGACTTAAAGCTCACGATTGTTGATACCGCGGGTTATGAGTTTTCAACAGAAGATAATCTTGAACAAAGAATGTGGAAACAAACACAACGAGCCATTGATGAAGCTGATGTTTGTCTTTTCTTGTTTGATGCCCGTACCGGACTTCATCCTTATGATGAACATTTGGCCGGCTTGGTTCGAGCCAGTCGCAAACCGGTTATCTTGCTGGCCAACAAATGCGAAGGCAAAGAGCAAGAAGACAGCATTCATGAAGCTTATAAACTTGGTCTCGGGCAGCCTATTCCTTTTTCGGCCGAACATGGGCTTGGGCTTGATATTCTGTATCAGGCGCTGTTGCCTTTTGATAAAAAAGACAATCTTTCTTTTGAAGAGCAAGATGATGTTATTCGGGCTGAAAATGACGGCTTGTCAGAAGAACAGATTGAAGCCAAAATTGATGAAGAATATCGTAAACGGCCAATTCAAATTGCCTTTGTTGGACGCCCGAATGTCGGTAAATCTACTCTTGTTAATGCTCTTTTGAATGATGAAAGGATGTTAACCGGACCTGAGGCCGGTGTTACGCGTGATGCCATAACCTCCGACTGGGAATGGAAAGGACGAAAACTTAAACTGGTAGATACCGCCGGCTTGCGTCGCGCATCAAAAGTTGATTCTTCTCTTGAAAAGCTCTCAGCTGCCAGCACAAAACATGCTGCCTTTATGGCTCAGGTTGTGGTTTTGGTTCTTGATGCCGATGCCGTTCTTGACAAGCAAGATTTGACCATTGCGCGCAAAGTTCTTGATGAAGGACGCGCTCTCGTCATTGCCGTTAACAAATGGGATATTGCGAATCGTAAAGAAGCCCTTGATAAGCTTAATTACAAGCTTAAAACATCTTTGGCTCAGGCTGAAGGGGTTCCAACAGTCACCATTTCCGCACTCAAAAAAGAGGGGCTGGACAAGCTGATGTCTGCCGTCTTTAAAGTTTATGATCGCTGGAATATGCGCGTTCCGACAGCTCCGCTTAATAACTGGTTTCAGGATATGATGGAGAATTGCCCTCCTCCGCTCGGAAAAAATAAACGTCGTATTAAACTGCGTTATATAACTCAAGCAAAAACCAGACCACCCGCTTTTTATATTTTTTCGAGTAATCCCGAAGGGCTTCCTGATTCTTATTTGCGCTATTTGACCAATAGTTTACGCGAAACTTTTGATATGTGGGGGATTCCCTTGCGTATCACGGTTCGTAAAACCGGAAATCCTTACGCCTCAAAGAAAAATTAATTTGATTTTTGTTTCTTATGTTTTATAGTGGATTTAATATTACTTATTATTTCTACTATTATGGATACAAAAAATTTATTAGTTGAAACCCAACTTTTAGCGGCGGAAATTCTATATAAGAATTATCCGATTGCGTTGAAAATTGCGGACAATCTGCCCCAAGTTTACCTTGTAAAAAATGTGTTTTTTTCGTTTAAAAAGCAGATTGTTGATTTTGTTGTTTGGGCTGTTAAACTCTCTAAAAGCCGCTATGGTTCCTTTTTGATTCACTCCGGTTTTCGTTTGGATAGCCCTAGAATTAATTCTGCAGTTTTTCTTTCTTTTTCAGAGAAGGATATTCTTAAACGATTTCAAAATGGCGATTTTATTACACCTTATATGAGGCTGGAACACACTCATCAAGGGCGGCCTAGAATTACTGTTTTGGTGCAAATACGGAATACCTTTGATGCTCGAAAAGTCCTTCAGAAAACTTTTTCTCATTTGGAGGCTCCCTTTAGAGACATTCGTTTAATTATGTGTGTTTTGAAAAAAGAAAAAAGGTACTATTGGGCCGTCATAAAAAATGGAATAGCTTATGGGGTTAATATTAACGGAAAAGAAGCTCTTACCTTTCCTCTATGGCAAATTCGAAAGATTTATTCTCTCGGAGAAAGAATCAACGCTGATTATCGCTTAAAAGTAGAGTCCGGCTTTCCGTGTTTAAAACATGTGAAAGCTTAAAACTAAAAAAAGGTGTTAGATTATTTCTAACACCTTTTTTGTTCTAGAGCATCATTTTGGTTGAAATAGCTCCGGCAATCGCCAAAACAAGAGCCACAAGCGGCAACAGCAAAATGACATAAACGATTTTTTCTCCTATTGTCGCTGTCTTTTCTGCGGGATGTTCCCTCGTATCTCTAAGTAATATGTAAAAATAATATAATCCTAACAGAAATGTTATAAAATTATTTACCGTCAGATTATTTGTTAGAGCTTGCAACACAGAAGGAATAATAGAAATGGCCAATAATGTATAAATTCCTTTTCCGGCATCGTTAAAACGTCTGACCGTTAATGACATAATCGGAATATATGTGGCTAAAATATATAGTCCAAGTAAAAGAGCAAAAATCATATGAATTTTTGCTAAAAGCAAGAACAAGACGATGACAAGAAGATTGACCAGAAAAAATGACCAAAATTCTTTGCGGCTTGAATATCCTGAAATCGTAAAATATTCTTTATAGGCTTTTATAAAAGAAGATTTAAATCCTAAAATTGTTTCTTTCATTATTTTCCTCCATTGTTTTTAATGGGATTTTGTTTCAAACAAAGGTGTTAGATTATTTCTAACACCTTTTCTTTATTTTTGAGACTGATATTCCCGACGGAATTTTAAGAAAAAGAGTATTCCAACCGGTATCGATAAGGCATAAAGCGCAACCATTGTTCCTAAGGTTAACCATGGATTTGTTATCATCAGACTGACAAAGAAAATAACGATTATCATCAGCGGAATAAACATATAATCCGGCACACGCCATTTCTTTGTTGAAATGGTCGGGATGCGGCTTACCATAAGAAATGTGACAACGCACATCAAAATTGCACAATAGTTATTGTCTTTTAACCAGCTTAACTCTGGATTATCAAATGAGAGCAATACCGGCATTATTCCTAAAGCGGCGGCAGCCGGAGCCGGAACCCCAACAAAAAAATGATGCCAATATTCGGGTTGTTCTTCTCCATCGAGCATGGTGTTAAACCGAGCCAAACGCATGGCCATTCCGCAAGCAAACATCAAACAGAAAAACCATCCAAAACGCGGAAAATCGAACAAGGTCCATTGATACATCAGAATCGCCGGCGCGACGCCAAAGCTTACAAAATCGGACAACGAATCGAGCTCAGCCCCAAACTTTGTCGACCCTTTTAACATACGCGCCACACGACCATCCAATCCATCAAAAAAGGCCGCTAAAAAGATGCAAATTACGGCTTTTACCCATTCGGCTTGTACTGAATAGCGGATCGAAGTTACACCTGCGCAAAGGGCCAACATTGTGACAATGTTTGGTGCAATCTTGCGAAACGGCAACCCTTTTAATTTTTGATGTTGCTGTTTCAAATGATGTTGAAGTCTTTCCATTAGCGGATAACTCCCTCAATCTTTCCGGCGTTTGATGTCAAATTAGCTATGATGGTTTCACCGGCAATCATTGTTTGTCCGACAACGACTTGCGGTTCAACATCAAGCGGCAGATAAACGTCTAATCTTGAACCAAAACGAATCATTCCAAAGCGTTCTCCGGCTTTATATTCTTGTCCTGCGGCAGCATCACAGACAATACGACGAGCAACCAAACCGGCAATTTGCACAAAAGCAATTTCTTTGCCACAAGAAGTTTTCATGGCTAAAAGCTGGCGTTCGTTATCTTTGCTGGCCTTATCCAACGTGGCGTTCAAAAATTTTCCGGGGACATAAACGGCTTTTGTTATTTTTCCTTCGGCCGGTGCGCGGTTAACATGAACATTAAATACACTCATGAAAACGCTGACACGGTTAAATTTTTCTTTTTCCAAGCCGAGTTCTTCAGGACCATCAACCTTGGCAATCATTTGCACAATACCATCGGCTGGAGAAACAACGACATCTTTTATTTCCGGCGTGATGCGTTCGGGATCGCGGAAGAAGAAATAGCACCAAACGGTTAGAATCAATGCCAACCAGCCAAGCGGGGCCCAAATTAAGGCCAATAAGGCCGTCACTGCGGCGAATAACCCAACAAACTTCCAACCTTCGTTATGAATATTGGGCAAAAGGTATCTGCGCCAAGAAATATCTATTGTTTTCATAATTTTATCCTTTTATAAAAGCCTCGGTGTGAAAGCTTGCCGTGACGCTGTCAACTGCCGCAAAGCCTCTGCCGCCGAAGCAAATTAAAACGTTTTACTCTTTGAGAGTAAGACTTTTTAAAAAAATTACAAGTTTTATATTGCAATTATAAAATTTTGTATGTATAAATTTGTTGTTGATGATTTTGCGCTTGTGGCGGAACAGGTAGACGCTGCAGACTTAAAATCTGTTGGAGGCAACTCCGTGCCGGTTCGATTCCGGCCTAGCGCACCATTAAAAAGGCACCTTTCGGGGTGCTTTTTTTGTTTATGAAACAAATTTGTTTCCGTTGTTTTTTACAAAGATAAATTTTCTTGTGTTTGTATTTATCCTGTGGCAAAATTTTTCTCAGAATGTCCTTATTTGTCGGAGGTACAAAATGAAGAAATGGGAAGCTGCTCTTGATAAATTTTTAGAACGCTATATTCATCAACCGTGGTTTGAGGGAGCATTGCTTTCAGGAAGTTATGCCTGCGGAAACCAAAATAGGTTCTCTGATATTGATGTGACAATTATCGGCTCTAATGATTTAAACTGGCAAGAAAAGTCAAACTGTTATGTGGACGGTTTTCTTATAGAATATATAATCAACCCGATTTGGCGTTTTGAAAAATATATGGATGAATCACTTAAAGATCATGATTACACCTCTCAAAATTTAATTCTTTACGGTAAAATTCTTTTTGATTGTCATGGTGAAATTAAAAAACTTCAGAAAAAAGCCTTAACGCAGATTCAAAAACCTTTTGAACCGATTTCCGATTATGATAAAAGTTTTATTAAATATTATTTATGGGATAGGTATGATGAACTGCAATCTCTTTATCACAAAAAGCTTCATATCGACTTGCAATATTGGCTTTTGGTTGATGCCTTGATTTCCGCTTATTATGATTTTTGCAATCTGCCTCATATTCCTCATAGCAAAATCGAGCTGATTTTGAACGATAAAGATTTTGCTGAAAGATATCACATCAAAAAGATGCCCGAAAAAGCTTTTTGTGATAAATTAATGCTTTGTTTTAAGGCTCGAAACAATAAGCAAAAACTCTCAGCGGTCAGAGAGTTTTATGATTATGTTTTAGATGTTGGCGGCGGATTTGATATCGGCTTGTTCCGCGGTAAAAGAACATTAAAATAAGCCTTATTTCACCTTGTCTGCTTGGCAAAAATATGATATAGTTTGTTATAGAAGATAATTGATAGGAACAATTTATGTTAGAATTTTATCACATATCACGAGATTGTTCGGCGGAAACGATTGTTAATTTTGCCGAAAACGGTATTCAACCGGCTAGCGGACGCGGTTATGGTGGGCAAAGCGGCGGATTTTACTGTTGGACGTCTAACGAAAATGCCGAAAAATATTACCGTTCGCTCTTGGCTGAAGATGACGCCAAATGGGCGATGGACACCTTTGGAACAGATATTCGTCTTAAGGATGGTAAAGCCCTAAAACTCAAAATCTCGGTCAATGAAGAAAATTTGAAAAATCCCAATTGGCAACTTGATAATGA
>CASFLB010000006.1 GCA_949295395.1 uncultured Pseudomonadota bacterium
TAAAAGAGGCCCTAAAAAGAGATAAAAATGATCCGTGGTTGCATAATTATTTGAGCCAAAGCTATCAAAAAAACGGCAATTATATTGACTCGTTAAGTTCGGCATGGAAAGCAATTGAATTAGGAGAAGATGGAGACAATTCTCATCAAATAAATATCAGCTATTTGTTTTATGAAATAGCCATGGAAAAAGGACTGGATTCTATTTTGGAATGCGTTGAGTTGTGGGTGAAAAAATATGGGACAAATCCGATTGTAAGATACACGGCCAATGCGTTGATGAGAAACGCTCAAATCAAGCGTGCCGACATAAGTTATGTCAGAAATATATTTGATATTTTTGCATCAGATTTTGAGCAGGTTTTATCATCATTAAATTACTGTGCACCGTCTTTAATTAGTGAGGAAATGAAGCAAATTTATTCATCAAAAAAATCTCCGAAGTTACGGATTCTTGATTTGGGATGCGGAACGGGGTTGTGTGGTGAATTTTTAAAAAACTATGCCATAGAAAAAGGATTGGACGGTCTTGATATTTCTTCAAAGATGCTCGAAGAGGCGGCGAAAAAAAATATCTATTCCAACCTAGTAAATGCTGAAATAATTTCTTATCTGAAAGCCTGTGAAACAACATATGATTTGATGGTGGCATCAGATGTTTTTACCTATTTTGGCGACCTAAATGAATTGTTTGAATATATCAATAAAACCCTCTCAGAAAATGGGCGAATACTCTTTACCATAAGCGAAAATAATTATGATAAAAAAAGCTATTGTTTACATCCGTCAGGACGATTCTTGCATAGCGAAAATTATGTCAGAGAGATTCTAAAAAAACATGGTTTCGATGTGGAAAAAATGGAGAGAAAAAAACTTCGCAACGAAGGTGGAAAAGCTGTAATGGGGTATATTATTTCTGCCTCAAAAAAGATATAAAAAAATAAAGCTTTGCCAAGGGGCAAAGCCTTATAAATCTAGAAAAAAACTAAAAACTATTTAGACTTTTTTGTAGAAGTAGACTTCTTTGCAGAAGAGGTAGATTTCTTAGCAGAAGAAGTTTTGCAAGAGCAGTTGCAGCTCTTAGAAAGCTGTTCAACAGCCAAAGACCAGAAGTACTCATCTTGTCCTTGCGGGCAGCCGGCATTTTGCCAGTTATAATAAGCAGCTTCACGGATTGCGTTTTCATTTAATTTAACCATAACTAACTCCAAATAAAAAATGTTTGGTCAACACTAATAAATATACAATCAAAAATTAATACGTCAATAAGAAATCTATTGTTTTTGAAAGATAATTAAAAAAAGTTGAAATTCGCACTTAATTTGCTTGCAAAAAATTTCATATCCATTATAGATAAAAGCTGAGTTTAATCTAATTATGTGAAAGGCCAGTTAGGGGGACGCCGAATGGAAAATTTATTATCAAAAGAAGAAATGGAAGCAATCATCAATGGTGATCATGGAAACGTATTCGCGGTGCTGGGAATACACCGTAACAAGGGGTCAAAAGAGGTCTTTATAAGAGCCTATAAACCTCATACGAATTCAATAGAAGTTATCAACAAGGTTGATGGGTCATCACTTGGTTTTATGGAAAAATTAGATGAGCGCGGCTTCTATCAAATCAACCTCGGTGCGGCCGATAATTTTTCATATAAGTTCAGAATAGAAAATGATAAAGGTGAAAAATATGAGCAGGAAGATGCCTATCGTTTTCCTTGCACCTTAGGTGATATTGATGTCTATCTTTTGTCTGAAGGAAATCACCTGAATATGTATAAAATCTTGGGCGCCCACGTCAGAGAAATGGAAGGCGTCAAAGGTGTAAGTTTTGCCATATGGGCACCTAATGCAAAAAGAGTTTCTGTTGTCGGAGCTTTTAATAATTGGGATGGCCGCGTAAACGTCATGCGCAAAAATATCAACTGCGGCGTATGGGATATTTTCATTCCCAATATCGGAGAGGGTGAACTTTATAAATACGAAGTTAAAACACACGAAAATTATATTTTGACCAAGTCTGATCCGGTTGGATTCTATGCTGAGAAAAGACCGAATACAGCCTCGGTTGTTTACAATATTGATAAATATATTTGGTCGGATAATGACTGGATGAATTATCGTGAAGAGCATAACTCTTTCGACAAACCGATGTCGATTTATGAGGTTCATTTGGGGTCATGGCGCCGCAAAGAAAATAATGAATTTTTGACCTATCGTGAGTTGGCCGATACCTTAGTTCCCTATGTTGTAAATATGGGCTTCACTCATGTCGAATTTTTACCTTTGGCCGAGCACCCGTTAGACGCATCTTGGGGCTATCAGGTTGTTGGTATGTTTGCACCGACATCTCGTTTTGGCACACCGGATGACTTGCGTTACTTGATTGATAAATTTCATCAAGCCGGTATTGCTGTGATTATGGACTGGGTTCCGGCACACTTCCCAAAAGATGGCCACGGCTTGGTTGAACTCGATGGGACACATCTGTATGAACACGCAGATCCGCGCAAAGGTGAGCACAAAGATTGGGGAACAAAAATTTATAACTATGGCCGCAATGAAGTTTGCAATTTCTTGTGTGCCAGCGCACTATATTGGCTGAAGGAATTTCATATTGATGGATTGCGTGTTGACGCTGTCGCCTCAATGCTTTATCTGGATTATTCTCGCAAGCCCGGAGAATGGATTCCAAACAATTTTGGCGGTAATGAAAATCTTGAAGCCATATCTTTCATTCGCAAGATGAACGAATTGGTTTATGGACAATGCAAAGGTGCCTTTACCTGCGCTGAAGAGTCAACCGCGTGGCCGATGGTTTCTCGTCCGACATCTATGGGCGGATTGGGCTTTGGTTATAAATGGAATATGGGATGGATGAATGATACATTGCGTTATATTTCACATGAACCAATTCACCGTAAATATCATCATGGTATGTTGACCTTTGGTCTGTTATATGCCTTTAACGAAAACTTTATCTTGCCGATATCTCACGATGAAGTTGTTCATGGCAAAGGCTCAATGCTATCAAAAATGCCCGGAGATGAGTGGCAGAAATTTGCTAACTTGAGAGCTTATTACGGCTTTATGTATACTCACCCCGGAAAGAAATTATTGTTCATGGGGTGTGAGTTTGGCCAAGATTGGGAATGGAATTCGGAAGAAGGACTTCGCTGGTTCTTGCTAAATTATCCGATGTACAAAGGAATGCAAAACTGCGTCCGTGATTTGAACTTGATGTATAAAGGTAACGCACCTTTGTATCAGATTGATTTTGACTACCGTGGTTTTGAGTGGATTGAACATTCAAACGCCAACGATAGTGTCATCACTTATATGAGAAAAGGTGAAAAGCCCGGAGATTATCTGATTGTTGCCTGCAACTTTACGCCGGTTGTTCGTCACGATTATCGTATTGGTGTTTATGAAGGAATTAAATATCAAGAAATCTTTAACAGTGATGATGTAAACTACTGGGGCAGCGGCGTTAAGAACGAAGGCTTTATGAATGCTGAAGATATTAGCTGGAACGACAAGCCTCGTTCAATCAAAGTAACCCTTCCTCCATTATCGACAATTGTTATAAAGCCGATAAGAGAAGAGTAATAAGTATTAAGGAGAACCAAGATGGCTGAGCCGAAACCGCAAAGCGGAAACCCCTATCCGTTAGGATCATATGATAATGGAAAAGGGGTAAACTTTGCGTTGTATTCGGCTCATGCTGAAAAGGTAGAACTTTGCTTATTTGATAAAACCGGCGCTGAGGAAATTAAGCGCTACGAAATCAAAGAAAACGATAATAATATTTGGCACATATTTATTCCGGGGCTGAGCGCGGGGCAGGTTTACGGATACCGTGTCTATGGTCCTTATATGCCCGAGCAAGGACACCGTTTTAATCCAAACAAATTATTGATAGACCCCTATGGCAAAAAGCTGGTCGGCAAGCTAATATGGCATAAAGCAATCTTTGGTTATGATTTGGATAGTCCGGAAAAAGATTTATCATTCAGCAGTCTTGACAGCGCGCCTTATGTCCCAAAATCAGTTGTGGTAAAAGATGACTATGACTGGGAGGGAGATGTTTCTCCTCAAACGCCGATAGAAGAAACCATTATTTATGAAACACATGTTCGTGGCTATACCAAACTTCATCCGCTTATACCGGATAGAAAGCGAGGAACTTTTGCCGGCATGGCGCACAAGAGCGTTTTGAATTATTTGAAGTGGTTGGGCATAAGCGCTGTTGAGTTTTTGCCGATACATGCCTTTTTTGGAAATCGCCACCGTAAGGGCTGGGTGAATGATAACTATTGGGGCTATGAGAGCTTTTCATTTTTTGCACCCGAGCAGAATTATCTGGTAAGGGGCGAAATTGATGAATTTAAAGACATGGTTAAAGCCATGCATAAAAAAGGCTTGGAAGTCTATCTTGATGTCGTATATAATCATACGGGAGAGGGCAATCAACTTGGCCCGACCTTGTGCTATCGCGGTATAGATAACGCCTCTTATTATACGCTGAGCAAAGACAACAAGCGCTATTATTACGACAGCACCGGAACCGGAGCAAGCTTTAATGTTCAAAATCCTTATGTGCTGGAACTTGTGATGGATTCTCTGCGCTATTGGGTTGAGAAAATGCATGTCGATGGCTTCCGATTTGACCTTGCAACCACCTTGTGCCGATACAAAACAGACTTCAAAAGAGATAGCGGATTTTTATATGCTATAAAACAAGATCCGGTTTTAAGAAAAGTAAAACTGATTGCCGAGCCATGGGATACAGGTTATGCCGGATATCAGGTTGGTGCATTTATGCCCGGCTGGCACGAATGGAATGACAAATATCGAGATTGTATCAGACGCTTTTGGAAGGGAGATACCTATCAAATTCCTGAAATGGGAAGTCGCTTAAGCGGATCAAGTGATATCTTTCATCATGAGAATAGAAATATAACAAGCAGTGTCAATTTTGTAACGGTGCATGATGGTTTTTGCTTAAGAGATTTAGTTAGCTATAACGGTAAGCACAATTTGGCAAATGGCGAAGAAAACCGTGACGGTTCAAACAGCAACTGGAGTTGGAATTCCGGTGTTGAGGGTGAAACAGATGATGCAACGGTCAAAGAAAATCGTCGACGTCGCGCAAAAGCGATGATGTCAACCTTGCTGATGAGTTACGGTGTTCCGATAATTTTAGCCGGAGATGAGCTTTCAACCACCCGCTTTGGAAATAACAATCCCTATTGTCAGGACAATATTATCAATTGGCTTGTTTGGAATGCTGTTATGGATAAGGACAGAGACATGGTTCGTTTTATCCGCAAAGCAATCAAGCTCCGCCGTCGACTAAAGATGTTTAATCGCAAAAAGTTTTTTGAAGGAAAGAGTCAGGGGCGTAAGGGGTACAAAGACTTAGCCTGGTTTACAGAAAAAGGGGTTGAGTTTAGCGTTGCCGATTGGAATGATAACAACCGTCGCAGTCTGTCTTATGCTGTGTATAACAATCGCAGTTTTGTTCTGACGATATTAAATGCGGAATCTTCCGATATGTCATGGAGACTTCCTGCCTTAGAAGGCAATACTTGGGAATTAGTGTTAGACAGCAGTGGCAAGTTCAATCAGAGCAGTAAGCTTGGTAGTCATCAGATGATAAAAGTTCCGGCATGGAGCACATTAGTTATTGAAATAAAAAAATAGGAGAAAAATATGGTAAGTGAAAAACTGCAGCATCTTGCAGACAAACTGGGAATTATGACCGAGTATTATGACGCCGGACAAAACCGCAAAAAATACGAGATAAGTGAAGATGTCATCAAATTTTTTGTAGAGAAGTTAGGATATAGTGCAAAGGATGATGCAGCTATTGATCGCTCACTTGAGGCTTTTGAAAATCGCCGTTGGCAGCAGGCATTGGAGCCGGTTTATGTTGTGGAACAAAAAGACAAGATTTTTGATATTGTCACCAAGACTGAAGATAAACAAACCATTGGTGAAATAAAATTAAAAAGCCGCCAAAACGGAGAAGAACTCCTCGGACAAATCGAGTGGATAGAGAATGAAGACAGAACAATCCATTCGATGAATTACACCAAGCTCAAATTTCGCTTAACCAACGATTTGGCCGTTGGTTATTATGATATGACGGTTGAAGCCGCCGGAAAGAAATATAAAACCGTGCTGGCTGTTGCCCCTGAGAGATGCTATGACAATCAAGCCATGTCGCAAAAGCTTTGGGGCTATGCATTGCAGCTATATGCAATGAAAAGCAAAAGAAACTGGGGCGTCGGTGATTTTACAGATTTGAAAAATTTTGTAGATGTCTGCGCCAATCAGGGTGCTGATGTAATTGGCTTAAATCCTTTGAATGTGTTGGAGCATAATTATCCGGAGAATGCCAGCCCGTATTTGTCGGTCAGCCGCTTGTTCTTAAACCCGATATATATTGACATTGAGGCTGTGCCGGAATACCGCGCAGAAGACATGAACGGCTTGTGGGAAAAGGTTGAAGAATATCGCCGCTCGGATATAATTCGCTATGAAGAAATTTATCCCTTAAAGATAAAATTGCTTGAAACATTTTATCACCGCATGATGAGCGATAAGCAAAGCGTCAGATATAAAGAATTTGAAGCTTATTGCACAAGAGAGGGCGCAGAGCTGAATAAATTGGCTGTTTTTGAGACCTTGTACGAGGAGCGTTGCCACAGTGTTTGGGGCGGCTGGCGTGCTTGGGAAGAAAAATATCGCAATCCGTCATCACCGGCAGTTAAAGAATACGCCGAAACACATCAAGACCGAATTGGCTTTTTCAAATATTTGCAGTTTGAAGCTTCTCGCCAGTTTGATGTAGCGGCCGCTGAGGTCAAAAACAAAGGGCTTAAGATTGGCTTCTATCGTGACTTGGCGGTTGGCGTTGGACAAGACAGTGCGGAATCTTGGAGCAATCCGGATGTCTTTATTGCCGAGTCTGGTGCCGGAGCCCCTCCTGATGCCTTCTTCCCCGGCGGGCAAAAATGGGGCTTGGGAGCTTTTAATCCCTTTGCCTTAAAGGCTAAGGCATATGAGCCATTGATTGAAATTATGCGCGCCAATATGCGCAATACCGGCGCTTTGAGAATAGACCATGTCATGAGCTTAATGCGCTTGTATGTTATTCCGAACGAAGGTACGCAAGGAACCTATATCCTCTATAACTTCAAAGATATGATGAATATTGTCGCCATAGAGAGTATTTTGAACAATTGCGTTGTGGCCGGAGAAAGCTTGGGCAATGTTCCTGAAGGCTTTTTAGAGGCATTGGAAAGCAAAAATATTTATGCTTTGAGCGTTTTGTGGGCTGAACGTGAAGTCGGTTGGGGTGGTGATTTCTTACCTCCTGAAGAATATCCGCAAAAGGCGTTTGTTTCGATTGGCAGTCACGATATGGCGCCGCTGAAGATGTGGTGGTTTGGCTATGATATTGCTGATTCAAGAAAAGCCGGAATTTTACCGAGCGACGAGGTTATGCAGAATAATTATCATGACCGCGAAAATGACCGCCAAAAACTTTTGAAAGCTTTAGATAAGTCTGGCGTATGGCCGCAAGACAGATTAAGACACGGTGACTACCTCTATGGCGAAAGCTATCCTGAAGGAATGGCCGAAGCGGCAAATGCTTTTGTCTCAAGTGCGCCGAGTACGGTATTTTTGGCAGAGCTGGAAAATGTCTTGGAAGTTGACAAACGTCAAAATCTCCCCGGAGTTGACCGCGACAAACATCCAAACTGGAGAAGAAGACTACCGATAGATTTGGAAGACTTTGCCAATAATGAGATGTTTAAACGCAATGAAGAAGCGATAAAGAAATATCGTCATTAAAAAGAAATGATAAAAAAGCAAAAGCCCGTCTTTAATGACGGGCTTTATACATATTCAAAATTTAACAACCATATTATTCTTTCGGTAAGCAAGGTTCAATGAGCCGATCTGTATGCTTTTTTGATTGGAACCGATAGAAATAAAAACATTTTGCTTTTGCCAGTCTGCTTTAACTTCGCCAGTGAAAACATTTAAGTAAAAACTTTCAGTGCGACCATCAAAAAATTTTTTGATTTCCCATGCCGGAAACATATTGTTCAAACTTTTTCCTAAAATACGTGGAATAAGCTGATATTTGAGCGGAACGGATTTATCAATTTTCATAATATAACGCAAAACCTCGGCTTTTTCAAACCGCCACACAGGAACAAGCATTTGCTTACCGATAGGAGAAACAACAAGGCGATGCAAAACATCATTAACAACGACGAGAGAGGGCATGATATTCAAATCAACAAATCCAAACACGTCTTGCGGTACGATGTAAAAATCATTTTCTCCGTCATCATTGGTCTTAGGTAGGGCAACAAAATAAAACATAGCACCGGTTGATTTGTTTTGTGCTTGAGCAATCCATAAATTGTATTTTTGCCCTTCAGCAAAGACTTTTTTGTTGTTTTCAAACAGTAAGGTATGGTCACGAAGACAAGACACTTTTTTGAAGGCAATTTTGTTTTCCAAAACAGAATAGCTACGCTGAGCTTTAAAAGTTTTTAAAACTTCAGCTTCATTGAGATTAATAATTTTTTTCATAAAAATATAAATTAAAATGACATAATAAGAGATAATGTGTTTAAGAAGTATCACAATAAAAATAATTTTTCAATACTTTTTGTCTATTACTCTAGTAAAAAAAATACGATAGGAAAGACCTATCGTATTTTTTTGTGTAAAGAGAAATCAGTTCAGATTAATTAGCCCATGAGCAAAAGCATAGATTGCCCACAGCGCCACAACAATAAGCAATCCGGCTAACCATTTTTCATGAGGCTGAAAACAAGACTCGGTGGGGTTATTTTGCTTCCTTGCCCAAATAAAGACCGGAATGCCGAGAACAAGAATAACATCGGCTAAGAGCAAATATTTAAGACCGGCAGCATAAATGAGCCACAGTGCGAAGATAGAACCAAGAACACCGGTAACAAGAGCGGTTGAACGCTTAATTGGAAGATTTTGCGAAGGATATTCTCCGTCCGAACACATTTTCCACAAATAAGTACAAGAGGTCAGGTAAGCCGGTAGAACCATAACGCTGGTAATGCTGAGCATAGTGTTCCACGCGTTGTTAGAGAAGTAAACCAACAGTAAAAAGATTTGCATGGCAGCACTGGTCACCCACAAAGAAACCGAAGGTGAACCGACCTTATTTTCTTTGGTAAAGGCTTTAGGAAAGGTACCGTCTTGAGCGGCGGCTTGCGGAATTTGCGCGGTAACAATTGTCCAAGCGAGCCAGCTGGTTAGGACGGAAATTACCAATCCGATATTCATGAGCCAAGCCCCCCATTTGCCCACAACTTTTTCAAGGATTCCGGCGGTTGATGGATTGGCAACGGAAGAAATTTCAGCTTGTGACATATAGCCGAACGGAGTGAGTGAAAGCAAAATGTAGATAGCAAGACAAGAGATAAATCCGAGGAAGGTGGCTTTGCCGATTTCCTGAACATTTTTTGCTTTGTTAGACATCACAACCGCACCTTCAATACCGATAAAGGCCCAAAGGGTGACGAGCATGGTGCTTTTGATTTGTGTTTCAAGACTGCCGAGCTTAGCTTTAGACGCGGCAGATTCTCCCCAAAAATCAAAATCAAATTCAGCCGGAGAGAAGACAAACAGCATGATAATGATAAACAAGATGAGTGGCATAATTTTCAAGACGGTACCGATGGTGTTGACAATGCTGGCTTGCTTAATACCTTTAAGGACCATAAAGTTAAAGCCCCAAATGATGAGCGAACCACCGATAATGGAAGCAAGGTTATTTCCGCCTTGGAAGTATGGCGGGAAGAAGTAGTTAAGAGCATCCATGGTAATCACGGCATAACCAACATTGCCGCAAACCTGGCAAAGCCAATAGGACCAGCCGATGGTAAATCCGGTATAAGCTCCAAATCCGGCACGACTGTAAGAATAGATACCGGTTTTCAAGTCAGGACGCGCTAAAGAGAGGATAGAAAAGGTATGAACAATAAAATAAATACCGATACCGGTAATCACCCATGCCAGCAGAACCGCACCGGCCGAAGCACCAGCCGCCATATTTTGCGGCAAACTATAAATACCTCCGCCGAGCATAGAGCTGACAACAATTGCCGCTAAAGCCAAAACACCAAGCTTGTTGTCATCATCAGGCTGGGGCGATGAACTTTTTTGAGATTTTTTTATCATGATAAATTCCTAATAAAAGAAAAAAGCCCGACATGGGGGAGCATGTCGGGACGAGTTAAAAGAGAATTACAATTTAGCCGGAGCCGCATGCTCGAAGTTAAGAAAGCCCATAGCCGTAAGGCTGAAACCGAACTGTTGAGTGATGTTTACATAATTGTGCCACATCTGAAATTCGGAGTGCTTTTCAACACCGCGAATAGAAAGTTCGTGATTAAGAGATTTTTTGAGCCACATTTCGGCATGACCTTTAGCAATTTCGTCATCGATTTGAGTGTCAAAAAACTCAACATATTCAGCGGCCCAACCGCCGATAAGTTCACCTTTTTTATTTTTACCCCAGCAAACGCCGATACCCGTAGCAATAGCCTTGTGTTCATCACGGCTGGCACCATGGCCAGCCATAATAACTTCAAGAACGGCCCCATGTTTGAATTGGGAAACAATTTTGTCGTTAAGAGGCACAATATTCCCAAAAAGTTCTTTAGGAAGAACCGATGTATAAGGAACAATATTAAAGTTTTCGATACGAGCTTGCATCAAAGCTGAATCATAGCAAAATGTTTCAAATGGTTGTGGGGGAATGCCGTCGTCAGATTGACCGGCACCGGCTGTAATAAAGGCAAAGGTCGGATAGCGAACACCTTGAGTAGTCATATGAACCTCCATAGAAAAGTTAAAGTTGAAAAATTCATAAAAAAGCTAATAACGGAAAAAGAATTTTCAATAGAGATTTTTTTTGAAATACAATTTTTTTTTACTATATAAATTATGCACAGAAAAAACACACGATAAAAAAAGCTAGAAATTTAAGATAAATAGTATAGGCTAAAACAAACGAAAACTTAAAAGTAAAGGATATATCCATGCAACCTATATATAAACTAATGATAGTTGTCGCCGGCGTATTAGCGCTTACGGCCTGTAAAAAAAGCAATGATAATGCCGGACAAGGAGGAGGGCAACAGGCAATGCCGGTTGCAGCCATAAAAGTAACCCCTCAAGATATTCCTTTAAGTTTTGAATTTCCGGGAAGAGCTCAAGGCTCAAAAGAAGTTGAAATCCGAGCACGCGTCGGAGGTATATTGCTGAAAAGGAATTATACCGAAGGCTCAAGAGTTAATGCTGGCGATGTCTTGTTTGAAATTGATCCGGCACAATATAAAGTTGCTTTAGACAAGGCCAAAGCACAGTTGGCTCAAGCCAAAGCACAGTTATTGTCAACACAGCAAGACTGGGACAGAATATCAAAACTCTTTAAACAAAGAGTTGTCAGCGAAAAGTCAAAAGACGATGCTCAAGCTTCGCTCGATTCTGCAAAGGCTGCCGTGCAAATGGCACAGGCGCAGGTTGATGAAGCACAGTTAAATTTGGATTATACAACGGTAACCGCACCTGTCGGAGGATTAACCAGTCTTGAGACTCAATCGGAAGGAAGCTTGATTTCAGCCACCGGCAGCGACAGCTTACTGACTCATATCACTCAGACGGATCCGATTTATGTGATTTTTTCAGCCTCAGAAGGGGAAATAAGCTCACTCATAAATATGGGCGAAAAGGGCTTGATAAAAGCAGACAGTGGTTGTACAACAAATTCTTGCCGCAAAATAACCGCAAAACTAAAGCTTGGGTCAGGAGATACTTATAAAGAGATTGGATATGTCAATTTCATAAATCCAACCATTGATGAAAATACTGGAACAGTCAAATTGAGAGCCGTTTTTCCAAATCCGGATGGAAAAATAAAACCGGGACAATTTGTTCGCTTAGTCATGGAAGGCATAACCAGATTAAATGCCTTGGTCGTTCCGCAAGAAGCCATTATGCAAGGCTCGACCGGCTCTTTTGTTTATAAAGTAAATGACAAAGGTTTAGTTGAACCTGTTAATGTCATAACTGGTTTGTCAACGGAAGATGAGGGCTGGATAATTGATTCCGGCTTAAAAGACGGCGATATTGTCATCACCAGCAACTTAATGAAGCTAAGAACCGGAATGCCCGTTTCGGCACAAATTTCGGCAGAGCAGGCAACAACCGCCGGTGTAACGGAATAAGATAAATAAAATCAAGCAGAAAAGGGAAGCGTAATGTTTTCAAAGTTTTTTATCAATCGTCCGATATTTGCCACGGTTGTCTCTTTGGTATTTGTGTTGGCAGGGCTAGTCTCAATGGAAGTTCTTCCGGTTGAACAATATCCAAACATTGTTCCGACAGAAATCCAAATTTCAGCAACCTATCCCGGAGCAACGGCTGAAGTATTGGCCGATACGGTTGCCGCGCCGATAGAACAAGAAGTCAACGGCGTTCAAAATATGATATATATGTATTCAAACGCAACATCAAGCGGATACTTAACAATTGGCGTCGTGTTTGATATCGGAACGGACCCTGACCAGGCAACAATCGACGTAAACAATAAGGTTCAGGCCGCCACGCCGAAGTTGCCGAGTGAGGTAACCAAAAACGGTGTAACGGTCGAGCAGAAATCAAACTCGATTCTGCAAGTCGTTATGATGAAATCAGATACAGACAGATACGACACGCTTTATGTTTCGAACTATGCTTTGTTAAATGTCTTGGATGAAATAAAGAGAATTAAAGGTGTCGGAAGTGCCTCGCTTTTTGCCTCGCAAGATTATTCCATGAGAATATGGCTCAGTCCGGATAAGTTAGCGGATCATAACTTGACGTCACAGGATGTGATTAATGCGATTCAAAACCAAAACTCACAGTTTGCCGCTGGTCAGTTTGGTCAAGAACCAATGGATGAAAAGCAACCATATACATATTCGGTTAACACCAAGGGTCGTCTGATAAATGCAGAAGAATTTGGCAATATTATCTTGAATACGGATTCAGACGGAGCCATGCTTCGCCTGAAAGATGTCGCAAGAATTGAGTTAGGCGCGCAGGATTACAGCGTAAATTCAAAATTCAATGGAGAGAAGGCCGTTGCTTTCGCTGTTTATTTGCAGCCGGGAGCAAATGCCTTGGAAACAGCCGAACAGGTCAAGAAAAAAATGGAGGAACTGTCTAAGCGTTTTCCTGAAGGCATAACCTATAAAATTCCGTATGATACAACCTTGTTCGTAAATACCTCAATCAAAGAAGTTATTCATACATTTTTTGAAGCGGTATTGCTGGTTATTTTGGTTGTTTATTTGTTCTTGCAAAATTTCCGTGCAACGTTGATTCCGATATTAGCCGTTCCGGTTTCGATTATTGGTGCTTTTGCCGGAATGTATTTGCTTGGATTTTCAATAAACTTATTGACGTTGTTCGGCTTGATTTTGGCAATCGGTATCGTGGTGGACGACGCGATTGTTGTACTGGAAAACGTTGAGCGTTTAATGAGCGAGGAGGGACTAAGCCCGAAAGATGCAGCCATAAAGGCAATGGAAGAAGTTTCCGGAGCGGTTGTTGCCATCGCTTTAGTCTTGTCTTCCGTATTTTTGCCGATTGCCTTTTTGGGCGGTATGACCGGTGTTATGTATAAGCAGTTTTCGGTAACGATTGCTGTTTCGGTTATTATTTCAGCTTTAATGGCTTTGACCTTAACGCCATCGCTTTGCGCACTTTTGATTAAGAAAAACAAGCATGAACCCAAAGGCTTTTTCAAATGGTTTGACGCTTTTTTTGAGAAAGTAACAGAAGGGTATTTAGCTTGTGTTAAATTCTTTCTCAATAACCGAAAAACGGCCGTTTGCGGTTTTATCGGCGTGATTATCGGAATTTTAGCTCTATTTAAAATTGTTCCGAGTGGCTTAGTACCAATGGAAGATATGGGTAACTTGTTAATGGCCTATGATATGCCGCCGGCTTCATCACTACCGCGCACAACGGCATTCACATCCAAAGTTTCGGATATGGTCAGAAAGAATGACAATGTCACGGACTTATTGACGATTAACGGCTATAACATACTGTCATCGAGCCAAAACACTTATTCGGGTATCAGTTTTATTATCCTAAAAAACTGGGATAAGCGAGAAAAAGCTGACCAAAGTGCATCTTACTTGAGTAATGTCTTTACCGGTATCGGCATGAGCCAACCCGAAGGTATTGGTTACTCGTTTAGCATGCCGCCGATTATGGGAATGAGTATGACCGGAGGTTTTGAAGCCTATGTTCAAAACCGTGCCGGCAGCAGTTCAGCTGAGTTGATGAAAAAGACCGAAGAGCTGATTAAGGCAGCCAATGAGCATCCGGCTCTGGCTAATGTTAAAACAACATTCTCGGTTTCAACGCCGCAGTATACGATTGATTTGGATAGAGAAAAAGCAATGACCATGGATGTGTCGATTGGCTCAATCTATGCGGTTATGCAGTCAACATTCGGAAGCCTGTATGTTAATGACTTTACCTATCTGGGCCGCAACTTCCGCGTAACCTTGCAGTCAGAGTCACGCTTCAGACGCTCGCCTGATGACTTAAGATATGTCTATGTCAAATCAAGTACCGGAAATTTGGTTCCGCTGTCATCATTGATAAAAGTCAAAAGAGTGACCGGACCGGAATTGGTTAACCGCTTTAACATTTTCCCTGCGGCGAAGGTTTTGGGAGATCCGGCACCGGGCTACAGCTCCGGACAAGCCATTGCCGCCATGGAAGAAGTTGCCGATAAGGTTTTGGGTGATGAATATACCTTGTCATGGATTGGTTCCGCTTATCAGGAAAAACTGGCCGGTGGTGCATCAACACAAGCCTTTGCTTTCGGCTTAATCATGATATTCTTGATTTTGGCGGCGCAGTACGAAAAATGGTCTTTGCCGTTTGTGGTTATATTGTCCGTACCATTTGCGGTCTTGGGCGCTTTGATAGCCATTTGGCTGAGAGGAATTGATAATGATTTGTACTTCCAAATCGGTTTGGTAACCTTGATTGGTTTGGCCGCAAAGAACGCGATTTTGATTGTGGAATTTGCCATTCAACAGGTTCACGCCGGTAAGACTTATGTTGATGCGGCACTTGAGGCAGCAAAATTGCGTTTCCGCCCGATCGTGATGACCTCATTAGCCTTTACCTTCGGCGTATTGCCTTTGGCAATCAGTTCCGGCGCTGGTGCAGCTAGCCGTCACGCGATAGGAACGGGCATGGTCGGCGGAATGTTGGTTTCGACCTTTATTTCGACCATGTTTGTGCCGATGATGTTTGCCATGATAGGCGAGCGTTTTGATACGGAAAATATCCAACGCCGCAAGATTCGCAAACGTGCAATTAAAAGAGGCCGTCCTTTATTAAAAGATAAAATGCGGTAAAATAAAAAGCGGAGCAAATGCTCCGCTTTTTATTTGTTAGAACTCAAGCACGGGACGAACCTCAATAAGTCCTTCTTTAGGGTTGGTTCCGTAGTCACCGCTATAACTTAAGCCATAAGATGTATTGAAACGAGCTCCCCATTCATGGTTGCTTGAGTGTTCCGTTGAAGAGCCAGCATAAGTATTATAGACAAATTTTGATCCTCCGGCGCGATCAAATCCAGCATTTACAGCATCTTCATTATTATAATAAGATGTAAACACACCCGCCGCCGGCAAACACCAATCTCCGGCTTTTGTGCCTACGGTACTATAACTATTTGCAACCCAAACCGCTGGATAGGTTGAACTATTTCCTGCAGCCATAATGATTTTACTATTAGCGCAGCTGGCAAAATCCTGAGAAGCCGCAGAAGCAGAAGAATAATTTTTTAATCCGGATATATCAATTCCATTTTTTCCCCATTTATGATTGCCGGATGATTTTAGAGCCAGGGCTTGTCCTCCGCCTTTTCCGTCGAGATAAACAACAATTGCAATTGGTGTTTTGCCGGAACGTAAGGACATTGAACAAGTTTTATCAGAATACAAAATACTTCCAATTAAGCACTCATAGGTTTCGTTACAATAACCATTGCTCCAAACATAACCGTTATCGCAATAACATTCAGCATATTTTCCATCACATTTTTCCCCTCGGCCACCAGCATAACCAGTACCCGTACAAACATATCGGAAGTCAGTTGAACATTTTTTTAGGCATGAAGATGTGGTGTTGTCAAACTGATATCCGCTTTGGCAGCCTGTGATATACCATAATCCGGAGCAATCTTCTCTTGTACAAACAGCACCTTCTGGACAACTTGAATATTTACCTAAATTCGGGCAAGGTTTGCAGTTATCATATTTTGTTTTGTTTCCTGATTGACATGTCTTTGCGCCGGCCGCACCGCCAAGGTCTCCGCAATCCATAAAGCCATTACAGGGATTTATTTTAATTTTATACTTTTTTTGTCCGTCACAATCAAGACAAGCTTCACCATCTTGGAGATACCCGCTAGGAATAGAAGTATTACTATATTCAGAGGCACAAGGTGTGCAGCTGCAAGAGGCATACTTGCCTTCACAAGCCTCGCCAACCCCAACATAAGGCTCAGTACATTCCACATAGTTACTCGGGCATGTCGGAATACATTTGGTATAATAATCGTCATAAGGGCATTTTAATCCGCCGAGCTTGTATCCTTCAGGGCAAGACTTAATCGTATAACCTTCTTTTTTACAGCGATTATCATTATCTGGGTTAAAATTATCAGGATTACCGCCAGTATCTACATCTTCGCTATTACTAAAAAATCCCCCATCGCAGTCGGAAACATCGGTAACAAAGCATACCGCAGCCGTTTTAGTTCCTAAAGAAGAAGTCGACACCAAATAAAGTTCTGAATGCAGATCATCTAAAAGAGATTTTTCAAGTTCGAGTAAAGAAGAGCGGGCCTCAACACTAATTGGCAAGCACACAGATGCTAAAAGCCCTGTGGTAAAAACCACATTTTTTCGTAAATTCATCATAATTCGCACCTTATAAACATATCAACACAAAAAAAGTATAACATAAAAATGCAAAAATCGCAACAAATGTTTTAAGCAATAGGAAGAAATGCTTATAAAAAAAGACCTTACGAGAAGGTCTTAAAGTGATTTATAAAATGAAGAATTTTACCGATTCGGATTATATTGACTTCCGCTAAAAGGAGAATAAGAGCCAACTCCGCCAAAGACACGCTTGAAAAATCCGGGACGTTCACCAAGTGTCGGAGTCTCATCTTCGCTTATAGCAACTTTCTGACCGTCTTCATCAGAGATGCGGCTAATTTCTTTAACTTTATTTTGTTCGTCAAAGCGGACAATTAAAATATCACGATCAACTTCTTCCGGTTTGAAAAACGCCACCTGTTCAACATCGGCCGACATGTAAATCCAAGTGTTTTGGTCAAGGGAAACAACACTAGAGGGCGAACCCAGGTTTTCCAAGACATCTTCTTTATATTGTCCGACAGAAAGCTTTGCGATTCTTTCTTCGGAAGGCATATTTCCATTATGAGAAATAAACCATTCTTTATTGGAAGAACAAGCCGATAAAGACAAAAGTGCCGTTAAAGCCAAGATTGAAACTTTATTTATTGACATCTCTGAATCAAACCTTTAATTGTTAACACATGAGATGTTTATAGCATAAGGAAATAATTAATGCAAAATTTTTTTTCTTATCAAATAATTGTTGATAAGTTGCCCAAGACAGAACAACATTATGTGTTAAAAGCTGATGCTGAAGATTGCCAACGCATCAAAGAAATATTGAAAATTCCGGGTGTTAAAAGTTTTTCTGCCGATATTAGATTAATATTGGATCACAAAACCAATATTCTAAAGCTATGGGGCAGGGCAGAAGCAGAGCTTATCTTAGAAAGTGTTATTTCACTTGAACATTTTAGCAAAAAATATAAAAACGAGTTTGAGCTGACCTATGATACGAAGGCAACATTGAAGAGCCAACGAGAAGAAGAGGAAGAAATTTCAATAGACGATAATGTACCGGACGTTGTGATAAACGGAAAGATAGATTTATCGGATATCGCGATTGAGCAGATTGCCTTGATTATGGAAGATTATCCGCGCAAAGAAGGTGAAAAATTTGATTTTAAGCCGGATTTTAACCCAGAAGAAGGGCGTCAGACACCTTTTGCGGTGTTAAAAAAGCTGAAATAAGCAAAAATATGTAAAATAATGCTTGCCAAAAGGAAATTTTTTATATAAAAAACAGATAGCAAAGATTCAGAGTTCATTTAGATGTTGATTTTTAAAATCAAATCGTTTAATAATGACGCCTGAATGATAATTTAATAACAAACAAGAGTATAAGAAAATGGCTACACCAAAGAAGAAAGTATCAAAATCTCGTCGTGATATGCGTCGTTCTCATGATGCTTTGGGTGCAAATTCCTATATGGAATGCCCAAACTGCGGAGAATTGAAAAAGCCGCATAATGTTTGCCCAAAATGCGGACATTATGATAATCGCGAAGTTGTAAGCAAGCCTGCTGCAACAAACGAGTAATTATCTGAACTTAAAATTCAAACAAAATTAGTGGAGAACAGGTTTTGTCAGACAAACTGGTTATATCCATAGACGCGATGGGGGGAGACAATTCCCCTCGAGTCGTAATAGAGGGGCTTGCAATAGCCGCTAAAAAGAACCCAGATGCAAACTTTTTGCTGTTTGGAGATGAGAGCAAAGTTATGCCGATTCTCAATAGCTATCCGGCCTTAAAAAAAGTTTGTGAGTTTCGTCCTTCTCCGGAAGTCGTTCATAATGAGGATAAGCCCTCAAGTGTGATTCGCAACCGCAATACCAGTATGTTTATGGCAATAAACGCCGTAAAACAGGGAGAGGCTCAGGCCGTGGTCTCTGCCGGAAATACCGGAGCGTTAATGGCAATATCCAAGCTGACATTAAAAACAATTCAAAAGATCCACCGTCCGGCGATTGTGAGCATTATGCCTCATCGTACAGGACGTTACGTCATGTTAGATTTGGGCGCAAACACGGAGTGTGATGCTCTGAATTTGGCTGAATTTGCTCTAATGGGAAACATCTTGGCAAAACACACGTTGGATATTGAACGTCCGCGGGTGGCGCTGTTGAATATTGGTGCCGAAGAGATGAAAGGCCGAGAAGAGATTCATCAGGCCGTTAAAATCATCAAAAATTCTCATTTGGATATGAATTTTGTCGGCTATATTGAGCCGCATGAAATGCCGGAAGGAAAGGCCGATGTTGTTATCACAGATGGCTTTACCGGCAATATTGCCCTGAAGTCAATTGAAGGCACGGCCAAGCTTGTTGTACGTCTGATAAAAGACGCGGTCAAAAAATCATTTTTGGCCAAGTTTGGAATTCCGTTTATGTTTGGCGTTGGGTTAAACATAAAAAAAGTCATGGACCCAAGACTTTATAATGGAGCCATGTTGGTTGGTTTGAATGGCCTGACAGTCAAAAGTCATGGCGGCACGGATGCTTTAGGTTATTCTTATGCCGTCGGCAATGCAATAAGACTGGCTCGCCAAAATTTTGTTGCGACGATTCGTGAAGAATTGGAGCGTGTTGATTTAGACGAACTTTCACAGGAAATATTATACGATGCATATTAGATCAGAAATTATCGGTTGGGGGCATTATCTCCCGAAAAAAGTTGTTACCAATGACGATTTAGCTAAGATTGTTGATACCAACGACGAGTGGATAAGCACACGTACGGGAATAAAAACACGTCATTTGGTCGAAGATGAATTAACATCAGACCTTGCCTATGGTGCAGCCAAAATGGCAATTGAAAAAGCCGGTATTTCTGTAGAAGAGCTTGATTCTATTGTCATAGCCACCGTAACACCGGATAATACTACCCCCTCTTTAGCGGCAAAGGTTGCAAGCAAATTAGGCGCAAAATCAGGAACAATAACCTATGATATTTCAGCAGCATGTTCCGGATTCGTCTATGGCTTAACTCAAGCGGATAATATGATTCGTTTAGGACAAATCAAAACAGCTTTGGTGATTGGTTCCGAGAGCTTATCAAAGATTGTTGACTGGACAGACCGCAACACCTGTGTTTTGTTTGGTGATGGCGCCGGTGCTGTTGTTATTCGCGCCAAAGAAGGAGAGGGCACTTCGGCGGATACTGGAATTTTAGCAACAAAATTATACGCCGATGGCTCGCATTATGAAAGCCTGAAGACAACAGGCGGTGTTGCTTCAACCCAAAACGCCGGCTTTATCTTTATGGATGGCAAAGAGGTATTTAAATTTGCCGTAAATTCATTATCTCAAGCGGCTGAAGCCGTTATGGAAATGGGGGGAATTACAAACAAAGAGGTTGATTGGTTGATACCACACCAGGCAAATATCCGTATTATATCAAACGTCGGCGAAAAACTTGAGCTTCCGACGGAGAAGGTTATTGTTGCGGTTGATCACCATGGTAACACCTCAGCAGCATCGATTCCTTTAGCTTTGTCCGAAAATATTGAAAGCGGCAAAATAAAGAAAGGTGACATTATTGTAATGACAGCCATGGGCGCGGGTTTCACCTGGGGTGGGGCTTTAGTCCGTTTCTAAAAATAAAGTTGTGTAATAATCGTCATTAAGGGCTTGTCTTAATGACGATTATGTAATAAAAAAAACGACAGTTAGGTTACAGTGATATTAAAGGAAAAAGAAATGAAGACAATAACTCGTGCAGATGTAGCAGAAACCATTTACGAAGAAGTCGGATTATCTCGCAAAGATTCGACAGACATTTTGGACATGATTTTAGATGAGATTGTCCAAGAATTGGTGAGAGGAAAGGACGTTAAATTGTCTTCGTTTGGTACATTTATGCTTCGTTCAAAGAAAGAGAGAGCCGGCCGCAATCCGAAAACAGGTGTTGCCGCTGTGATTACACCGCGTCGTGTTATTTCATTTAAGCCGTCGCAAACCATGAGAAAAACCATCAACGCTTAATGGACTGAGAACTAAAAAAAGATGAGTCCACGCAAATCTAAATCAGCATTTCGTACCATTACAGAAGTTGCGGATGAATTAGGGGTTGCCCCATATATTCTGCGCTTTTGGGAAACAAAATTTCCTCAGATTGCGCCGATAAAAAACACCGGAGGCAGACGCTACTATCGTCCGGAAGATGTTGAACTTCTGCGCAATATTCAGGATATGTTGCATAATCAGAGATACACAACGGAAGGCGTGCAACGTCTGATTCGCGAAAAGGGCGTAAAAGCCTTGATGGGCGAAGAGGCAATGAAGGACTTTTTTGAAGTTCCGGAAGAAGTCGTTTTGAACGAAAAAAGTAGAGAAATGGTGGTCAAACTTCTCAAAAGATTAACGGCCGTTAAGGACGACTTACAAAAAGCCTTAAATGAAGAAGAATAAAAAAAGCGGAGCAAATGCTCCGTTTTTTTCTGTAATAAATCTTTCTTTTGGAGCATAAATATTTTCCTATAATGTTACTATAACAGATACTTGTATATCACTATGATAATCAAACAAACAACGGCATATATGGGCGCAAAATATTTCCATTGGTGTTTGGGATCAAAGTATGGAGAATTTTCATGCCCTTTTTTGACTAAAATATAAGAGATTATGGGATCAATAACAAGCAACATACAAACACATATTGCAGCAGGAAGCTGCGATGCTTTAGATTTGCCAACTAAATGTGCTGCAAAGCAGGCTAAAAGGACACAAACAATAGCTGTAATATATTTTATTATCAGCATAATATTTATCTTAAACATCACAGCTCCTGACTTATCAATTATTATTTGTTGTAATTATGATACTGATTTTTAATTCCGTCAACAGCATATTCTGTTGCCTCACCGCTTGCCATACTAAAGGCGTTTCGAATGAATGGACTAGCTGCTCTACCAACGGCTTGATTTGCAATCCAGTTTCCTCCCAAATTACCAACCAAACCAATACCAATCTGTTGGGCATAATTTTGCCAATTATCCTGCCCTGAGCCAAAACCATAAACAAAAAAAGCAGAACATCCATTCTGCTTTTTGTTTTAGGCTTATAATAGCCCTTTTTCTTTTTTTATGATATTTTCTTTGGTTATCGGAACACAACCAATATCCTCACGCCAGGTCAGACAATCTTGTCTGCATTCACGCTTATCGGCATCCCAAACACCATGTCCTTCACTTAAACACCGAGCTTTGTCATCCATCATCAAATACCCAGCGTAACAGATTACGACTATTACAACCATTCCGACAATAAAAGTTAGCACTTTAAAAGCCTGCCGCAGATATTGTGTTATTTTGCTTAAATTAATATTTATCATTT
>CASFLB010000007.1 GCA_949295395.1 uncultured Pseudomonadota bacterium
GTGGCTGTTTCTTTGAGAACAGGAGATCCTCATTATGCGGATTTGAACTTCAAAATTGCCGCACCGGATGATGTGTTGTTTTTTCCCAAATCTAGAATCTGATTTTTTTTAAGCCGAGCTTAGTCTCGGCTTTTTTGTGCGTTCATTTTATAGATGTAAGATAAAATTTCCGCTACTGCGGCAAAGGCTTCGGTCGGTATTTCTTCATCAATATCAACCGCCTTGAGGATTTCGATTAAGTCGGCGTCTTGGCGGATTTCTATTCCTTCCGACAAAGCTATTTGAATAATTTTTTCGGCGACGTGGTCTTGTCCTTTAGCCAAAACTTTTGGGGCGTTGTCTTTTTCTTTATTGTATCCCAAGGCGACAGCATAAGCTGGGGAAAACTCTTTGCCGTTCTTGTTTTTCTCTTTTGATTTGTTATTATCCGAATCAGACATATTTGGTGCCTTGTTGTTTATTGCCTTTATATATTTTATGCTTTTTTTTGTTATTTGGCAATGACTTTGCTTGGCATGAAATTTGCATGCAGAATATCACGTTGGGGAATGTGATTCTGTTTTTTGAATGGGGAAGGAGTGAGCTTATGGATTTGAATAATCTAGCTCTTTTTAGAATGGTAGATAAACAGCGCTCTTATTTGAGTGAGCGGCAAAAGGTTTTGGCGACAAATGTGGCTAATGCCAATACGCCTAACTATTTGCCAAAAGATATTGAAAAACCTGATTTTTCTTATGAACTTGAACAAGTTAGCGAGAAAAAGTTAGAGCTGACCAAAACGAATCCTAAGCATCTTGACTTTCCTTATCAGAAACCATCAGCATCTGAATTTCGTGTCTACACGCCCAAGCCTCAGAATCCGCTTTCTCTTGATGGAAACGGAGTTGTCATTGAAGATCAACTTAATGAAATCAGCAAAAACAAAGGTGATTATAATCGTATGGTGACGATTTATACTTCTTTTCGTGATATGCTGAAAACAGCTAATACTAAGATTACGGCCTAAGCGGAGGATTAAATGAACGGAGATTTGTCAGTTAGCGCCGATATCGCTGTTTCCGGAATGAAAGCTCAGGCTCAACGTTTGCGCATTATTTCTGAGAATATGGCTAACGCCGAATCTGTGTCAGCAACAAAAGGTGGTGATCCGTATCGCCGTCAGGTTGTGACTTTTAAGCAATATATCGACCAAGAAACCGGAGCCGATATGGTCAAGGTGGATAAAGTTATTCATGACGAATCGCCTTTTGTGTTGAAATATGATCCGTCTCATCCGGCGGCAGACGAGCAGGGCTATGTTAAAATGCCGAATGTTAATCCGTTGATTGAAATGATGGATTTGAAAGAAGCTCAGCGCTCTTATGAGGCAAATTTGAGTGTGATGCAAACTTCAAGAGATTTGAATTCTCGTATTTTGGATGTTTTGAAATAATTAGGGGAGAATGATTGTGATTAATGATGTTTCTAGTGCCTTGAATGCTTATCAACAAGCTTTAGGTCGTTTGAGCGGAATGTCGCCGTCTCAGACAAAGGTTGTCTCTGAAGAACAAGATTCTTCTTCTGATTTTGGAACGGTGTTATCTTCGGTTATGACCGAAGCTGTTGATACGATGAAAAACGCCGAGAAAATGTCTATGCAAGGAATCGCCGGAAAAGCCGATGTTCAAGATGTTGTCTTAGCTATTTCTAATGCCGAACAAACTCTTGATACCGTTGTGGCCCTTCGTGATTCGGCAATTAAAGCCTATCGTGAAATTATTCAGATGACTATTTAGAAATATTTTTCCAGTCTTTATGAAAAAAATGCTTGATTTATTTTTTGAACTGGATTATTAACATTCTTGTTTGTTTTTCTTGTGCGGCCATGGCGGAACTGGTAGACGCGTAACGTTGAGGTCGTTATGGGCTAAGCCCGTGGAAGTTCAAGTCTTCTTGGCCGCACCAAACTAAGCCCGTGGAAGTTCAAGTCTTCTTGGCCGCACCAAAATTCCTCTTCTTTTGTAGAGGAATTTTTTTTGTGTGTATGTTTATTTTACTCTTTTGTTCGTTATTTAAAGAATGTAAAAAAGAGGCAGATTTATTTTAAGCGACAGCCATAAAGAGGAGGGATTATGAAAAAAAGCATAAAATCACGTAAGCCCATTCTGAAGTCATCTCGGCTGAAGCGTTCGAAAAAACAATCTTCTTTTAAAACACAAGCTCTAGGCCTTGGGGCCAAAATGGTTAATTCTGTCCTTATTGGATTGGAAGAAAATGATGTTTCTCATGTGCGAAAGATTGTTGAAGGGCTTGATGAATATGATTTGGCCCGCCTTATTGAAGTTCTTGATGTTGATGAACGTAAAAAATTAATTGAGATTTTAGGGGATCATATTGATCCTAGTGTTTTTCCAGAACTTAATGATGTTGTTCAAGAGCAGGTCATAGAGACTCTTGATGAAGGTCAGCTTGTTAATATCGTTAATGAACTTGATTCTGATGATGCTGTTGAAATTTTGGAGCATATGGACGATGATGAGCAAAAGTCAATCCTTCGTCAGCTGTCTCCGGAATTAAAGTATCAGGTTAGTTCGTCGTTGCATTATCCCGAAGATTCGGCCGGTCGTATTATGTCTCGGGATTTTGTGGCCATGCCGGATAGCTGGACGGTCAAAGAAGCTAAAAACTTTTTGTTAACGGATGAAAATTTACCTGATGAGTTTTTTACGATTTTTTTGACCGATGATAAGATGCGCCCAACCGGTGAAATCGCTTTGGATAAACTCTTACGCGCCAAGGCTTCGGAGAAACTTGCTACAATTATGGACGGCGAAATTGTTCCGATAGATGTTTATACCGATCAGGAAGAAGTGGCTCATATGTTTCGTGAATATGGGTGGCGTGCGGCCGAAGTCGTTGATGGTAAGGGACATTTGGTCGGTGTTATTAATCTTAGTGATGTGGTTGATATTATTCATGAAGAAGCCTCAGAAGATATTATGCATCTTTCGGGAGCGGAAGAGGGTGATGTTTACAAATCTGTACATAATATTTGGAAATCTCGAATCCCTTGGTTGATTACAAATCTTTTAGCAACACTTTTGGCTTCATCCGTTGTACGCGGGTTTGAAGGTATTATTGCTCAGATTTCGGTTTTAGCGGTTTTGATGCCAATCGTTGCCTCTATGGGGGGAACAACCGGAAATCAGACTTTGGCTGTTGTCGTGCGGGCGTTGGCTACTAAAGAATTGACTTCGCGTAATACGTTGCGAATGATTTTTAAAGAATTTATGGTCGGTTTTATGAATGGTTTTTTATTTGCCGGTTTGATTGCTTTAATAACTTGGCTCCTTTTCCCAAATTTCAAAGAATTGAGTTTGGTTATTGCTATTGCTATGTTGTGTAATTTATGTATTGCCAGTCTTGCCGGTATTTTGATTCCGTTAATTCTTAATAAATTTAAAGTTGATCCGGCGGTTTCTTCCGGCGTTTTTCTGATTGCTTTAACCGATTCAGGTGGGTATTTTATTTTCCTAGGATTAGCGAAGTTGTTACTTTTTTAGTGGATTACTTGCGTATATTTTGTTTTTCGGCTTTATCATTCTTAAAACAGAAGTTATACTGGCTTTAGTTTTTTAATACGTAGGAGAAGAAATTTGTATCTCGGACTTGTGACCGCATTGGGAGTTTTTTTGCTGGATCAACTTAGCAAATATTGGGTAAGAGTTGATTTGCTTAATGGTCATGGCGCCATTATGGTGACAGATTATTTTAATGTTGTGACCGCGTGGAACACCGGTGTTAGCTTTTCCATGTTTGATGATTTTGGGGTGTGGGGGCTTATCGGTCTATCGGCTTTGGCTCTTGTCATTGTTGGATATTTGTTGTGGTGGATGAAACATGAAAACAATACTCTGACACTCGTGGCTTTAGGCTTTATTGTTGGCGGAGCTTTGGGGAATGTTGTTGACCGCATTTTTCTTGGTGCCGTTTTTGATTTCTTAGATTTCCACTACGGAACTCATCATTGGCCGGCATTTAATGTTGCGGACAGCTTTATTTGTGTCGGTGCTGTTCTCATTATTTTTGAAGGTTTATTGTCAAAAAAGACTAAGGAGGTTTAGTTTATGAAAAAAATCGTTTCTCTTTTAGGGCTTGCTCTTTCTCTTGGGGCTTGTTCTTCGGTTGATAAAATGTCTTGGGCTCAGCAATCCCCAGATGAATTTATGGTTATGTCTCGTGCTCCCTTGTCTTTGCCTCCCGAATATGATAATCGCCCCGTGGTTGAACCCGTTTCGGCTCAGCAAAAGCAAGCGGCTCTTAAAGCCAAGTTTGATGGATTGTCTCGCGGAGAGAAAGCTTTTATGAAACAAATTGGTGCTGAGCAAAATAACGATGCTATTCGTACTGAGTTAGACAATGAGATGAAAGTTTCTGAATGATAAGATTTTTTAAGACACTAGCCGCGACTGCGGTTATAAACTTTGCTATTTTACAGCCCGAAGCAAGAGCAAAGCTGTTTGAAATTGAGACGTTTAAGCTTGACAATGGTTTGGAAGTGCTTGTTGTTCCTAATCGTAAAGCTCCAATTGTTAAACAAATGATTTGGTATAAGGTCGGAAGTGTTGATGAGCCGGCAGGTAAAGGCGGGTTAGCCCATTTGTTGGAGCATTTAATGTTTCGTGGGACAGAAGATATTGAAGATGGAGCCTTTAATCAGATTGTCAGTGACAATGGGGGCGAAATGAATGCTTTTACGTCTTATGATGTTACGGCTTATCATGAATTTGTTGATATTACGCGCTTGGAACTGATGATGTTTTTAGAAGCTGACCGTATGCAAAATTTGAGAATAACGCCGGAAGCTTTTGAAAAAGAAAGAAAAATTGTTTATCAAGAACGGATGCAGATGGTGGAAAATAATCCGACTTCGGCGTTTGGAGAGATGGTACGTCGGACATTGTGGCAAGAACATCCTTATGCTCGTCCGGTGAGTGGATTTCCTGATGAAATTATGTCTTTGACACTCGAAGATGCTCAGAACTTTTATGATAAGCATTACGCTCCTGACAATGCTTTGTTGGTTTTATCCGGTGATATAGATGCGGTTACCGCTAAAATTTTGGCCGAGAAGTATTTTGGTGAAATTGAAAAGTCTTCCAATGAAAATAATTTGAAATTTCAAGATATAAAAGGTGTAAGTTCAACTAAAATATTAACAAAATCACCTCAAATTGAAGCTCCGCGATTTGTTAAAAACTTTATTGTTCCTTCTGTGGGACAAGATAAGTCTTTGGCTTATGCTTTTGTTCTTCTTTCTGCGTATTTGGGTGAAGGCGATACCTCAAAGCTTTATCGTCGTTTGGTTGAAGATGAACAAGTTGCCGTCGGTGTAAGTACGTCTTATGGATTTTCAGCTCGTAGTTATGCGACTTTTTCGATTTCGGCTCTGCCGGCTCCCGGTGTTTCTCTTGAGGTTTTTGAGGAAAAACTTAATGAAGCTCTTCATGACGCTGTTAAACAACTTTCTTGGGAAGAGCTGCATAAGGTTAAAAATAAAATTTTAGCCGGGTTGGTTTATCTTAAAGACAATCCGAGTGATGCTGCTGAAATCGTTGGTTCTTTAGCCGCGGTTGGTGTTCCTGTTGATGATATTGAAAATTATGATAAAAATATTGAAGCGGTTAAGCTTCAGGATATAACAAAAGCGATTAAGCTTTTGCAAAAATCTAATAATGTTCAAGGGGTTTTGTTGCCCGAGAAAGGAGCTTAGTCCATGGTTCGTCGCATTTATCATAAAAAAAGATCTTTTTCACCAAACCTGATTAAATTTTTGTTTGGGTTGGCTTTTGTGGCCTTGGTGTTTTATGGGGGACGTTTCTTATATAAAGAATTTAAGTTTCGTCCAGAAAAGTTTGTTGAAAATTCTATTCTTAAGCAGACGACGTTTCATGTCGATGTGAAAGAAATTGTGTCACGAGAAGGGATAAAAGCTTATTACTTTGAAGATCGAACCAATCCTATTATTGCTCTTTCGTTTCGGTTTAAAAATTCAGGAACGGCTTTTGAGGATAAAGGAGAACTTGGCATATCCCATATGGTAGCCGCCTTGTTGACTGAAGGAGCCGGTTCTTATTCAAGCCGTAAATTTAAGGATATTTTGGATGAAAATGCCATTTCGATGTCTTTTCAAGCGGGGGTTGATGATTTTTCGGGAGAGCTTTTGACTTTGAAAAAAAATCAAAAGACAGCGGCACGTCTTTTAAAGTTGGCTTTAACCTCGCCACGGTTCGATTCCGATTATATTCAATATGTTCGGCAACAGCTTTTAACGCTTTTGAAACAACAAAAAGAATTTCCTGATAGTGCTCTTTCTTTGGCTTGGGGAAAAGAATTATATGGATCTCATCCTTACGGACGTAATCCTTTGGGACGAGAAGAGGATATTCAAAATATTGATCAAGATGAGTTGCTGGCTTTTGTTAAAGATCATTTTGCACGTAAAAATTTAATTGTTGGTATTGCCGGTGATTTGTCTGAAGACGAAGCTAAGAAAATGTTGGATCAAATCTTTGGGGATTTGCCCGAGAATGGACGTCAACCTTTTGTGGATAATGCTTCAATTAATTGGACGTCACGTGAGTTTAATCTTAATCGGCCTATGGCTCAAAGCATGACAATCTTTACGGCTCCGGGAGTTAAAAGAAGCGATGCTGATTTTTATCCTTTGTATCTTGCCAATGAAATTTTTGTTGGGCAGGGGCTTAGCTCGCGTTTGTCTAAAGCTTTGCGTGAGGACAGGGGGTTAACTTATGGCGTTTATGCCTATTTAACCCTTCAAGATAAAGCTCAATTGATAAAAGGCGGCTTTTCTTCTAATCCCGATACTTTTGAAGAAGCAAAGTCTTTGGTGCGTCGTGAATGGATTAAAATGGGCGAAAACGGTGTTACGGAAGAAGAGTTGGCACAAGCTAAAAATTATCTAATTGCTTCCTATAATCTTCGGTTTGCGTCGTTGCTCAATATTGCTGAAACTTTGGTGGCTATGCAAGAAGAGAATCTTGGTTTGGATTTCTTGGTTAAACGTAATCAGTATATTGAAGAGGTTCGTCTTGATCAAGTGAATGAAGCCGCGCGAAAATATTTTGATGCTGATCGTCTCATTTGGGTTAATTTTAATAGTGTGAAATAAGTTGGGGAGTGTTTGTCAATGTTTGATAGTCGTCTTAATAAATCGAGAGCATGGAAAAAGCTTGAAAGCCATTGCAAGTCAATGCGCAAGGTTTTGATGCGCGATTTGTTTGAAAAAGATTCAAAACGTGCTCAGAAATTTACAGAATCTCTCGATGATACAATTATTCTTGATTATTCTAAAAACAGAATTACCGAGAAAACAATGTCTTATCTTATGGATTTGGCTCGTTCACGGCATTTGGATGAAAAAATTAAGGCTATGTTTCGTGGGGATAAAATCAATATTACCGAGAACCGTTCTGTTTTGCATATTGCTTTACGTAACCGAGAAAATCGTCCGATAGAGGTTAACGGAAAAGATGTTATGCCGGATATTAATGCTGTGCTGAAAAAAATGCGCCAGTTTAGCGAAGATGTTCGTTTTGGCAAGTTTAAGGGGTATACCGGTAAGAAACTTGTTAATATTGTTAATATCGGAATCGGAGGATCTGATCTCGGTCCTTATATGGCAGCCGAAGCTTTGCGTAAATACTGGATGAAAGGGATTAATTGCTATTTTATCTCGAATATTGACGGAACAGCTTGCGCAGAAGTCTTGAATAAGGTTGATCCTGAAACAACGCTCTTTATTGTTGCTTCTAAGACCTTTACCACGATTGAAACGCTTACCAATGCCAAAACCTGTCGCAAGTGGTTAGTTGATGCTCTCGGAGAACCGGCCGTTTCTAAGCATTTTGTGGCTTTGTCAACTAATGCCGAAGAAGTCGCCAAGTTTGGAATTGATACCAATAATATGTTTGAGTTTTGGGATTTTGTCGGTGGTCGTTATTCTATGTGGTCGGCTATTGGTTTGTCTTTGGCCATTGCCGTTGGAATGGATAATTTTGAAAAAATGCTTGAAGGGGCGTTTGCCATGGATAAGCATTTTGCTGAAACTGAACTGGAGCATAATCTTCCGGTGATTTTGGCTTTAATTGGTATTTGGTATAATAATTTTATGGGTATTCATCGCTATGCGGTTATTCCTTATGACCAATATTTGCAATATCTGCCGTCTTATTTGCAACAGTTGGATATGGAATCAAACGGAAAATTTGTTGACGTTAATGGTGATTATGTTTCGTATGCAACCGGTCCGGTATTATTCGGTGGGGCCGGAACAAATGTTCAACATTCCTTCTTCCAGCTGATTCATCAAGGAACGGAAATCGTGCCGTGTGATTTTATTGTTCCGGCAATTTCTCATAATGAAATTTCAAACCATCATGAAATTTTGTTGGCTAATGTTTTGGCTCAAGGTGAAGCTCTGATGAAAGGTAAAACCGTTAAAGAAGCCGCCGAAGAACTTAAAGCTGCCGGAAAGTCAAAAGAAGAAGTTGATTTTCTTAAGAAATTTAAGAGTTTTGCCGGAAATCGTCCTTCAAACACCCTTTTGCTTAAAAAGGTTGATCCTTATTCTTTGGGAGCGTTGGTCGCCATGTATGAGCATAAGGTTTTTGTTCAAGGGGTTATTTGGAATATTGATTCTTTTGACCAAATGGGCGTTGAACTCGGTAAAAAGCTTGCTCTTAATATTTTGCCCGAGTTGCAAAATGCTTCTTCGGAATTGAAACATGATTCATCAACCAATGGGTTGATTAAACTCATTCGTGATTTTAGAAAGTAGTTCTATGCCTATTCGAATTCTGCCATCGACCTTAGTTAATCAAATTGCAGCCGGTGAGGTGATCGAGCGTCCGGCTTCCGTGGTTAAGGAGTTGGTCGAAAATGCGATTGATGCCGGAGCCACTTCAATCGAGGTGACTTTGGTAGATGGCGGAAAAGGCTTGATTGCCGTGGTTGATAACGGCAAAGGAATGGATAAGGACGAACTTGCGCTGGCGGTTGAACGTCATGCGACATCAAAGCTGCCTGATGATGATTTGTTTCATATCTGTTATTTAGGATTTCGCGGTGAGGCGCTTCCGTCCATTGCCTCGGTCGCGCGGTTGACAATTACTTCTCGTGCCAAAGAGTCTGAACATGCTTGGAAAATTGAAGTTTTGGGCGGTGAAAAGTCCGAGGTTGTGCCCGCCGCTTATCCCAAAGGGACACGAATCGAGGTGCGCGATTTGTTTTTTGCAACGCCGGCGCGGTTAAAGTTTTTGAAATCGTCACAATCAGAAACAGGATTGTGTGTTGATATGCTTAATCGTATTGCGATGGCTAATCCGCATATTTCGTTTTATTTAAGGGCTGATGATAAGAAAAAAATTTCACTTAACGCTTGTCAGGGAGAACTTTTTGACGCTCGTCTCAATCGTTTGTCTGAAGTCATGGGGCGTGAGTTTGCTGATAATTCTTTGTTGATTGATGCTGAAAAAGACGGCCTTAAAATCTCTGGTTTCGTTTCTTTGCCGACGTTGAACAAGGCGAATTCTCTTTCTCAATATCTGTTTGTGAATAATCGTCCGGTAAGGGATAAGCTTTTGCTTGGAGCGCTTAAAGGTGCTTATCAAGATGTGTTGGCTTCTAACCGCTATCCGATGTGTGCTTTGTTTTTTGACATTAATCCGGCTTATGTTGATGTTAATGTACATCCAGCCAAAGCGGAAGTCCGTTTTTATGACAATGCTTTGGTGCGCGGATTGTTGGTGAGTGCCGTACGCTATGCCTTGAGTCAAGGATCAGAGCGTTCGGCCGGAGAAATTCCTGTCGATTCTTTAATCTGTGAGGCTAATCCGTTGCCTCATGAAGTTTTACCGCAAAGCGGTGTGTTTGAAACCTCTTCGTTACAGGAAAAGCTGCGTCCGGTTAATTTTTATCAGAGCCTTATGCCGAAAACTGCACCACGGCGCCAGGCCTCTTTGCCGGAGTTGGAGCGGGCTTATTCGGTAAAAGTTGATCATCCTGTTGAAACGCCAAGCGAAACATCTTCGGCTTACAATGTTGGATATCTGGGTTTGGCTAAGGCGCAGGTGGCTGATACTTATATTATCTCGCAAACCGAAGATAGCTTGATTATTGTTGATCAGCATGCCGCGCATGAGCGCATTGTGATGGAAAAACTCAAGCAAAGTTTGATGAATGAAGCTCAGGTGGCAACTCAGATTTTGCTGATTCCGGAAATTGTGGATTTAAGTTTGAGTGATAAAACGCGTCTTCTTGAAGCGGCAGATGAGCTTAAGAAACTTGGATTGGTGATTGAAGAATTTGGTTCAACGGCTGTGATTGTGCGTGAAATTCCGGCTTTGTTGAAAAATGCTGATGTTAAAAAGATGATTGCGGATTTGGCCGAAGAAATGGCCGAGTGGGGTAAAGAATATTCTCTTACACAAAAGTTGCATTTGGCCTGTGCGACGATTGCTTGTCACGGATCGGTTCGGGCAGGGCGGCGGCTTAATATTGATGAGATGAATCATTTACTTCGTGAAATGGAGCATACGGAGCATTCCGGTCAATGTAATCATGGGCGTCCGACTTATGTTGAATTAAAACTTAAAAATATTGAAAAGTTGTTTGAACGATAATTTTTTTTCTTTTTATAACCTTGTTATTTGCTTTTTTGTTATTATCTCTATTCTTGAGTGTGAAAATACTCTTGTGTAACTATCTATTTTAGGACGATAATAATGACAACAGGAAAAGTTAAGTGGTTTAATAATAAAAAAGGTTATGGCTTTATTCAGCCTGATGAAGGTGGTGCCGATGTGTTTGTACATATTACGGCTGTTACAAAGGCTGGTTTTAGCAGCTTAAATGAAAATGATCACTTGGGATATGAAATTCAAGATGATCGTGGTCGCAAGATTGCGGCAAATTTGCAAAAAATTTAAGTTTCATTTTAGTAATTTTCATTTTCTTGCAAAAAAAATTCAAAACTCTGAAAAAAGTTCTTGACCTTTTTGCAAAATTGCGTAAATATCACTTCGTACCGCGCATGATGAATGTTGCTTTTTGGAGAGGTGGCAGAGTGGTTTAATGCAGCGGTCTTGAAAACCGTCGAGGGTGCGAGCCCTCCCAGAGTTCGAATCTCTGCCTCTCCGCCATTAAAAAAATCCTGAACATAAGTTCAGGATTTTTTTTATTAGTGGTAAACCGTCCAAATGATGCTTCCTATAGCACATACCAACAGTGTTCCAAAAATTATAAGAAAAATGGTGGAAAACCACTTCGCTTCATCTGCGGCAATTTTATCATCAATCGTTAGATTTTGAGCCTCCGCAATTGCAAAGGTTGCATCTTGCCATATCTTTTCATATCGTTCGATATTATAGTTGGCTGATGTTTTTGTTTTCCACTGAATATCTTTTATCTTTTCTGATAATCGTTTTTCTTGATTATCAAGATTGAGAATTTTGGCGGAAAGTTCTTTCATTTGCTTTTGATATTGAACTACAAGAGATTGGCAATCCATAGATTTTGTATAGTCGTTTTTAAAATCTTGTTGGATTTTTTCTTGCAATTTTAAAGCTTCTGCTTTTTGCTCTTGGGTTAAGCTCAAGGAATCAGAAACAAGCTTTGCTTGGTTTTGCAAATTTTGATGCTGTTTTATTGATTCAAGAGCTTCTTGGTAAGAGGCAAAGGCTTCGTCAGCTTCTTTTTGCGCTTCGGTAATTTGTTCAGCTTTCCATGCTTGAAACTCTTGCTTTTTGGTTTCCTCTTTCTTTTTGGCTTTTTCGGCTTTGGTAAGGCGTTTTTGTTCCGCATTACGGGGTTCTTGCTTTTCGCGTTCGACCTTTTCGATACGGTTTTGTTCGGCTTCCTTCGCCCAAGTTTCCTTGTGAGTATCGTACCAATAAAAAGCAAATCCAACAATGACAACTATGACGGCGGATGTCCACATACTTATCCGAACTTTATCTTGGCTTTTTTTGAAAAGCGTTAAAAGTTGTTGGCTTTTGTAGAGTGATTCAGAGGGAAGAAGCTGAGAATCGCTTTTTTGTTTTTCAACATCAAAGAGTTTACGCAACTTTTTAAGTCGATATAGCCCATAGAGAATTATCGCTATGGCTATGACGGCGGTAATAATAATGATTTCCATAATGTATAAAGTTTTTAGTTAATAATAAATTTTCGAATTTACTATAATTTGTTTTGGAAATTTGTCAATATTTTTTTAGCTTATAAATTCAGCGCATTTTATGCCGCCGAGGAGGAATATCAGGCCAATGATGATGGACAAGCTTAAATATACACCGGCTTCAAGATAATTGTTTTTTTCTAATAAATTTGAAAAATTAAGCAGATAAGTTGAAAAAGTTGTGAAGCCGCCGAGCAAGCCGGTCATGATGAATAATTTTAATTGAGGAGGAAATGTTTCTATGTGTTTTTGGCAATAAGCGTAAGCGCAACCGATGAAAAAAGCACCAAGAATGTTGACTGTCATGGTTCCCCAATGGGTGCTGATGCGATTGCATACCAACCATCGCAAAACCGAACCCGTACCCCCGCCGATAAATACGCCTAATGCCGCAAACATTATTTTTCTCCTGATATTTTTTTCTTGCTTTATAGCACGATTTTTGTATTTGTAAAGTAAGTACGGAGGTTGCATGGCAGTTTTTAGGTTTGAAAGCGAAGTCAGAGAGATTTTTCTTTCTGTTGAGGAAAGGGCAAGTGCTCTTTCGAGAGTTGGTTTTGTAAATAATTGCAAATGTATTGATAATCCTGATGCTTGTTCGTTGTTGTTACAAGAAGCTTATGCTCAATTAAAGGCCTATTTTGAAAAACGCCTTTATGTTTTTGATTTACCGTTAAACTTAATCGGAACTGATTTTCAGTGCGCGGTTTGGAAAGCGCTTACTGATATTCCCTATGGTGAGGTGCGTTCTTATAAAGACATTGCTTGGGCGGTAAAGTCACCTAAAGCGGTGCGTGCCGTGGGGCAGGCGTGCCATATTAATCCAATTGCGATTATTGTTCCGTGTCATCGGGTGGTGGCCAGCAGCGGCAAGCTTTGTGGTTATGCCGGTGGTTTAGATTATAAGCAGTTTTTACTTGAATTAGAAAAAGAAAAGTGCTGAATTTTCAGCACTTTTTCGTTTTTAGAACTTACGCGCCGGAAGTCGTTTCTTCCAGTTTTGTTCAATTTGCTCTAGCGAGCGCCCCTTGGTTTCGGGAATGTAATAATAAGTATAGAACAAGCTGAAGATTCCGACGAATCCAAAAATCCAGAAGGTATAAGCTTCACCAATCGTTTCAAGCAATGTCGGGAATATCAACGCAACAATAAAGTTAAATGCGAAGTTTGACATTGTGGCAATGCTCATAGCTGTTCCTCTTATCTTTAAGGGCATGATTTCGGAAATAAGAATCCATGCAATCGGACCTAAAGAAAAGGCGAAGCAAGCAATAAAGGTGACGATACTGCCGACTGAAACCCATTTTAGGTCAAGACCAAGTGTGTTTTTGAAATAAAATGAGGCACCGAGAGCGAACAGGCTGACGGTCATGCCACTTAATCCTGCGTAAAGCAAAGGTTTGCGGCCGACTTTGTCGGTGAAGAAAATGGCGACAAAGGTCATGGCAAAATTTACAAAGCCAACACCGATTGTGGCGTATAAAGCGCCAATTGTATCGGTAAAGCCGGCGGCTTTGAAAATTGTGGCGGTATAATAGATTATGGTATTAATACCGGTGCAGATTTGGATAAACATGATGATAATACCGACGCTGACCGGCATAAGCATCCAGCTTTCAAAGACTTTTTTCTTCTTTTGGCTGGTCTTAACGGCCTTAGGCAAGGTAGATTTAATTTCTTCAATATGTTTGTCGGCATCTTCGTCCGGTTCAATCTTTTGGAAGATTTCTTTAGCCTCGTTTTCACGTTTTTTGCTGATTAACCAACGCGGCGTATCGCCCAAGAAACTAATGCCGATTAAAAGGATGAGGGCCGGGATTAAGCCTGCACCGAGCATCCAGCGCCAGTTGTATTCGCTTAAGGCAAAAATGCGGTTAATCAAGTATGAAAATAAAATGCCGGCGGTAATTGCCAACTGATAAAGCGAAACCAGCATACCGCGAACTTTTTGCGGTGATAATTCCGATAAATAAAGCGGAATAACAAAATTGACCATACCAATGGCTAAGCCGAGAATCATGCGTCCGGCAATTAACCATGAAACACTGGTTGCAAAACCGCATAAAACTGAGCCAATAGCAAAAATTGTTCCGGTTGCGATAATGACTTTTTTGCGTCCATAGACATCGGCTAAAACACCGTTGACGGCGGCGCCAACGACAGCGCCAACCAAAGCCGAAGATACAACCCATCCTTGTTCCAAGGTGGTTAACAGCCAGGTATCGTTAATAAATAATAGCGCTCCTGAGATGACACCAGTATCAAAACCAGACAGTAAACCTCCCAATGAGGCGACGCCGGCAATGACATAAAGTAAAAGATGTTTGATCCTTTTTTTAGGCGTGACTGCGTTCATTTTTTCTCCCCTAATGTTTTCTATGCTTTCTAATATAATATCGTATTTATCTTTAGCAACAAAATATTTTTTTAATTAACCTTTTTCAAAGAAATTTGCGTTATCTATCTATAACAAGGAGTTTATTGTGAAAAGAGGGCGTTATTATACATCTTTGGTTGTTTTGGTTGGGCAAATGCTGGCGGCTTCTGCCGGTATGGCTCAAGATGTCTCTGTTCCTCAAGAGTATCAGCTTTGGCTCGCAAACTTGAAAAAGGAAATGATTGAAAAGGGAATTGCTCCACAGACCGTGGAAACGGTTTTTGCCCAAAATTATTATCATCCTAAACCCGAAGCTGTCGACATTGACCGAAAACAAATTGAGTTTGTTTTAACATCAACGGATTATCTTAATCGTATGTTATCAGCCAAAAAAGTGAAAGAAGGACAGCAAAAGTATCGGGAGCTTTATCCTTTATTTCATGATATGGAAAAAAAGTATGGCGTGCCGTTTGAGTTTATTGTCGCTTTTTGGGGAATGGAAAGCAATTATGGTAAACAGTTTGGTAATTTTAACGTGATTGAGGTCTTGACCCAGCTTAGTTATGATAAACGTCGGCCAATGTTCTTTCGAAATCAACTTTATCAAGCTTTGCTTATGATTGATAAATGGGGTGTCGATTATACAAAAATGGATGGGTCTTGGGCCGGTGCTATGGGGCATTTTCAGTTTATGCCTTCAACTTTTAATGCCTATGCTCTTGATTATAATGTTGACGGAAAAATTGATGTTTGGCACTCGTTTGAAGATGCTGCCGCTTCAGCTGCTAATTATCTTTCAAAACTTGGGTGGAATGATAAAGAACCTTGGGGAATGGAGGTTAGTCTGCCTTGGAATTTTGATTATGCTCTTAGTGGGCGTAAGTTTGTTAAAACCGTTCGTGAGTGGCGTGATATCGGTGTTAAAACCGTTGATAATAAAAAACTTAAGCTTCCTTCCGATATGAAAGCCTCAATCATTGTGCCTGAAGGCAAAAAAGGTCGGGCTTATTTGGTGGGAGAAAATTTTAATCATATCTTGTCTTGGAATCGTTCCGAAAATTATGCTTTGGCTGTCAGCATGCTTTCCGATTATATAAAAAGCGGTCAAAAATGGTCGCCGTTAAAACAGCATCAGGCTTTACGTCTGAAAACAGATGATGTTATGAAAATTCAAGACTTTATTAATAAACTTGGATGGTTTAAACTTGAGAAAGACGGTAAGCTCGGTTCTCAAACACGAGAAGCTATTAAGGAAGTTCAGAAAAAAGCAAATATGCCGCAAGACGGCTATCCCGATTATCAGCTGTTGCAAAAGATTAATAAGTATAATCCTGAAATCGGATTTGCTATTCCTGTTCCTGTCCCAAAAGTGCAAAAAAAATAATTGTAAAACGTGAAAACGCTCTTTACGAATGACGAAAAACAGTCTAAGTTAAAGAAAATTTGTTTTGGCTTTTTTTATATTGTAGGTGCTTTGATGAGATTTGTATCTTCTAGATTTTTGTGTCTTTGTCTTTTAGCTGCTTTGTCTGCTTGTTCTTCTCCTAAAGAAGTGGATTTGCGTGCTTCTCCATATACACAGGCGGCAACTATTCGTGATAATGGAGGAACCTATAAGGTCGGTAATGCTTATCAGATTATGGGACAATGGTATTATCCTGAAGAAAATTATAATTATTCCGAAGAAGGTACAGCATCATGGTATGGTGATGATTTTCACGCCAAAACGACCGCTAATGGTGAAGAATATGATATGAATTCTTTAACAGCAGCTCATCGGACCTTGCCTTTGCCTTCTATCGTTCGGGTGACAAATTTAGAAAACGGTCGTTCTCTTGTTTTACGCGTGAATGATCGAGGCCCTTATGCCAAAAACAGAATTATTGATGTCTCAAAACGTGCTGCCGAACTCTTAGGCTTTAAAACAAAAGGCACGGCTAAAGTTCGTGTCGAGATTTTACCAAAAGAAAGTTTGGCTTTGAAACAGGCTTTGTTGGAGCAGGATTTTGAGCCAAACTATGGTTTATATAGTGCTCGTGATGAAAGTTTTTCTTCCGAAGTTCCTCCTCCGGCAGATACGAATCCCGAATATCTTGATCGAAATGTGTTAGTAGGAGCCGGCGCGACGGTTCCTCAAACGACTTCGGCTCCTAAAGTAGTTACGAATGTTTCTTCAACAGCTTCAAAGCCTCATGTTGCTGCGGGCGGAAAGAAATTTTATGTTCAGGCCGGTGCTTTTTCAAAACAAGCCTCGGCGTTAAGTCTTTCTAAACGTCTTGCAAGTTTTGGAGAGGTGCAGACAACGGCTGCCAATATTAACGGATCTACTTTTTATCGTGTACGCTTAGGCCCGTATAACGCTCAAGATGAAGCCCTGCGCGCGGCTAATAAGCTCAATGATTATGGATTTAATGATACAAGAATTGTTAAGGACTAAATGGTGGTGACTATGACTTTTAAATCTTCTCTTTTTATTGGCTTGGCTTTTGGTGCTTTATGCTTTTCGTCTTTTGAGGCTCAGGCTATTGAGACCAAAGCTCGTACGGCTATTTTAATGGACTATACAACCGGACAATATCTTTATACAAAAGATCATAAGCGCATGGTTCCGCCGGCTTCTATGAGCAAATTAATGACCATCTATATGATTTTTGATAAGCTTAAAGATGGATCTTTGTCGCTTGAAGATACTTTTACGGTTAGTGAAAATGCTTGGCGTAAAGGTGGAGCCGCTAGTGGTGGTTCAACGATGTTTTTGAAAATCGGTCAAAAGGTGCGTGTGGAAGATCTTATTAAAGGAATTCTTATTCAGTCTGGTAATGATGCTTGTATCGTTGCGGCTGAAAATATTGCCGGTTCGGAAGAAGATTTTGCTCAACAAATGAATGTTAAAGCTCATCAAATGGGGTTACATAACAGTTCTTTTGCTAATTCAACCGGTTTGCCTGACCCTGATCAAAAAATGTCAATGGAAGATTTGGCTCTTTTAGCTAAAGCGATTATTCATGATTTTCCTGAATTTTACCATATTTTTTCAGAAAAATATTTTACCTATAATGGTATCAAACAAGGAAACAGAAATCCTCTTCTTTATTCGATGCCTAATGCCGATGGTATGAAAACCGGACATACGGAGGAGGCCGGCTTTAGCTTAACGGCAACGGCCAAACGAGGAGACCGTCGATTGATTGAAGTTATGGGCGGCATGAAGAGCAATAAAGAACGCTCGGAAGAAGCCGAAAAGCTTATGACATGGGGTTTTAGAGAATTTGATAATTTTAAAATTCTTAATCAGAATCAAGTTATTACCGAGGTTCCTGTTTGGTTCGGTACGGATAAAACCGTTGCCGTAGAGGTTGATGAAGATGTTGTTCGGACTATTGCTCGAAATAAGGTTTTTGATACGAAAATGACCGCCGTTTACAGCTCTCCTGTGAAAGCTCCGATTAAAAAAGGTGATAAGTTAGGTGTTGTTCGTGTTGAAATTCCGGATTTTGATGCTTTTGAAGTTCCTCTTTTGGCAGTTAAAGATGTTCCGGAACTTGGATTCTTTGGGCGATTGAAGGAAAAAGTAAAATATATTCTTTTTGGAGCTGATTAATGCCTTCTTTGAGTGGAAAAGTGGCAACTCCTGATGGTGTGGCCGAAAATAATAAAGAATTTCAGCTTGAGTTGTTTCCTGAATGTCGGAAGCCGGCTAAGAAGGCTTATTTCATAACATTTGAAGGTGGTGAAGGAACCGGAAAATCAACTCAAATTAAGCTTTTATCTGAGTATTTGCATTCTATGCAGATTAATAATATTCAGACAAAAGAACCTGGAGGAACTGAAATCGGTCAAGAATTGCGTCGTTTGTTGGTTACCGGTGATAAAGATAAATTTGATGCTGTGGCTGAGGCTTTGCTCTATTATGCCGACCGAAGAATCCATCTTACAACAAAAGTTTGGCCAGCTCTTAATGAAGGAAATTGGGTTTTAAGCGATCGTTTTGCCGATTCAACCGTGGCTTATCAATATTATGGTTATGGTAAACGCGTCAGCCGAGAACTGCTTGATGATTTGTATAAGATTGCGGTTGGTGATTTTAAGCCTGATTTGACAATTGTTTTGGATTTGGACCCTAAAATCGGATTGGAGCGTTCCCTTAAAAAGTCGTTATCCATGGCCGTTAAAGAAACACGTCATGAGAGCAGGGCACTTGAGTTCCATAATAATTTGCGCAAAGGTTATCTTGAAATGGCTAAGCTTGAACCTGAGCGTTTTGTCGTCTTGAATGCCGATAAAAATATAGAACAGCTCCATATTGATATTGTTCAAACCATCAAAGAGAGGTTTAAACTCTGATATGGAAAATAATGAAACTTTTCAGAGCGGTATCTTGCCACAGGAAAATAATATCCTGTTAGGGCACGAGTATGCTGAGAAAATTTTGTTAGATGCTTGGAAAAATAATTCGTTGCATAATTCTTGGCTGATTTCGGGGATTGAGGGTATTGGTAAAGCGACATTGGCTTACCGTTTTGCTCGTTTTCTTTTAGCGGCTGATGATACGAAAAAAGATAGTTATTCTTCTCTTAATGTTTCTGAAAGCTCAGAAGCTTTTAGGCTTGTGGCTCGAGATGCTCATCCTGATTTGAAAGTTTTGGCTCGGGACTATACCGAAACGGATCGAAAAAAAATTCTTAAGGCAATTAAAGACGGAGAACCCTTAGCTTCCGATGAATTATCGACTCTTAAAAAATCATCTTTTATTAAAGTTGATGATGTTCGCTTAATTAATGAATTTCTTTCCAAAAAGTCTTCTCATGACGGATGGCGCGTGGTTATTGTGGATAGTGTTGATGATATGAATTCGGCCAGCGCTAATGCTATCTTAAAAATTTTAGAAGAACCACCGCTTAAAACGATGATGATTTTGATTTCTCATAATCCTAGTCGTTTGTTGGCAACCATTAAGTCTCGTTGTTCAAAGTTGGATTTACGTCCTCTTGATGATTTGACTTTGGCGAGCTTGCTTCGTCGTTATCGTCCGGCTTTGGCTGAAACACAGGTTAAACAGTTGGTTTCGATTTGTTCCGGAAGTATCGGTAAAGCGATGATTTATGCGGATAATGATGCGCTTAGCCTTTACGCCAATCTATCGGCATTGGTTGCCTGTGGTGCGCAGTTTAAAATTGTTGATCTGTTGCGTTTTTGTGATGAAGCGTTAGAAAATGAAGAGCGCTTCTATTTGGTGCAAGAGCTTATTTTAAAGTGCTTGGCTGAAAAGCTTAAATCATCTTCTCAGCCGGAAAATGTGCTTGATGTTTGGGATAAAACGCTTAAAATGTTTGATAATATTGAGCGAATTAATATGGATAAAAAACAAACTCTTATTAATGTTCTTTATAACTTGTGTAAATTGAATTAAGGATTCGTTATGTTAGTTGACAGCCATTGTCATTTAGATTTTAATGATTTTGATGATGATTTTGATGAAATGATTCTGCGGGCAAAAGAAAACGGTGTTACCGCAATGCTCGATGCCGGAAATAATATTGATGCCCTTGATAACCAACTGAAATTGGCTGAAAAATATCCGTTTATTTATACGGCCGTTGGTGTGCATCCCCATAATGCCGCGGAATATCCTCATATTAAGGCGGAAGATTTTATTGCAAAAACAAATCATAAAAAAATTGTGGCTATTGGCGAATGTGGGCTTGATTATTATTATGATTATAGTCCTAAGGAAGATCAGTTTCGTGTTTTGAAAGAGCAGGTTATTGCTTCTCAAGAGACAGGTCTGCCTTTGATTGTTCATAATCGTGATTCAGATGATGATATGATTGAGATTTTATCAAAAGCATATGTTCAAAAGCCTTTTGGCGGTGTTATTCATTGTTTCTCGTCTTCGCAGAAATTGGCTGATTTTGCTTTGGAAATCGGGTTTTATCTCTCGGCATCCGGTATTATTACCTTTAACAAGTCTAATGATATTCGCGATATTTTTGCTAAGGTGCCTCTAGAGCGTCTTTTGGTTGAGACTGATGCACCTTATCTTTCTCCAGTGCCAATGCGAGGCCGGCGTAATGAATCATCTTTTGTTGTGCATACAGCTGAAAAATTGGCGCAAATTAAAGATATTTCTTTTGAAAAACTGGCACAGATAACTTCGGATAATTTTTACAAACTCTTTCGTAAAGCCAGCGATAAAGGGAGATACGATTTTAAATGAGCGGAAAGGTAATTATTCTTGGCGCCGGTGCCGCGCCCGGTGTGCCGTCTTTATGCTTAGGGTGGGGACATTGTAATCCTCATAATCCTAAAAATTTTCGCTTGAGAACTTCAACCTATGTCAATATTGATGGCGTGCGGATTTTGATTGATACCTGTCCGAATATTCGTGAACAGTTAATCACACATAATATAAAAGCGCTCGATGCTGTTTTGTATACCCATGCTCATGCTGATCATGTTCATGGTATTGACGATATGAGGGAAATAAACCGAATTTCAGGGACAAGTCTTAATATTTATGGCGGAACAAAGACAATCTCTTATATTAAGCATAATTTCAGTTATTTGATTTCAAAGCCCAATCAGGTTAAAAATGTTATTCAAAAGCCAAGTTTGATTCCGAATAAGGTTAAAGGCAATCAGCCTTTTTATATTAAAGGTGTAAAGGTTACGCCTATTAAGCTTTTACAACATTGTCCCGAATGTTTGGGATATGTTTTTAATGACGGCGACTATGTTCATATTGCTGATTTTAAACGTTTGGCCGATAGTGCGTATAAAATGATTAAACGCCGGCCGAGGCTCTTGGTTTTGCCTCTTACAACACCTATGGGACAGATTCAGCATGCCGGTCTTGATGAGGTGCGAGATTGTCTTGCTAAAATAAGGCCTGAAAAAGCTGTGATTAATCATATGGCTTCTGAGTGTGACTATGATGAAATTAATGAGGCTACGGCTGAAAATGTGGTACCAGCCTATGATGGAATGACGATTGAATTTTAATAATTTATGTTTATGAGGTGAAAAAATGCTATGTATTTATCATGTGGCCGATCATGACGGCAAAGGTTCGGCAGCGATTGTGAAGCGAATTTATCCAGAAGCTGAGCTCTTTGGCTTAAACCATGATATGGAAATTCCGTATGAACTTATTGATAAACATGATAAAATAGTTGTTTGTGATATTTCTCTTCCCGTTAAATTTATGTTTGAATTAAGTGAAAAAAAGGATTTTACGTGGATTGACCACCATATTTCGGTGATTAATGAATATGAAGAGATTTTAGCCAATGGTGAGTATGAACCGATTAAAGGTTTACGACGTTCCGGAACGGCGGCTATTGTGTTGACCTGGGAATATTTTCATCCGAATGAACCCGTGCCTGAAGGCGTTAAGTTGTTGGGAATGCAGGATATTTATGATTTAAGTGATCCTCGAGTTATGCCGTTTGAATTTGCTTGTCAATCCTTGGGTGTTAATCGTCCCGATGAGCCGGTTTGGGATGATATTTTAAATGGAACTCTTAATATTGAGGAAACCGTGGCTAAAGGTGAAGCGATTTTGTCATGGATTAAAATTAGAGATTACCGCCTTGTTCGCGGAATGTCTTTTACCAGTCATTACAAAGGATTGAAATGCATTTGTGCGAATATGCCGCAGGGAAAATCAGCGTTTTTTGATTCTTTGCCGCATATTAATACTTTTGATTTTATGGTTAATTTCTTTATGAATAAAAAGAATTGTTGGAACTTGTCTTTTTATACCTCAAAGGATAATGTTGATGTGTCAAAAATTGCCGCAGAATTTGGAGGTGGCGGACACCAAAAAGCGGCCGGGGCTTCGGCTCTGAAAGAACTTCCGGATTTTTTGAAAAACGGGCAGTATAAAGATAAATAAAGTCATGAGTTAATAAAAAACGGCGGAGTAGGGATAAAACTTCGCCGTTTCCTTAGGTGATTAGAATTCAAGAACAGGACGAACCTCAAAGATTCTATACCGATTGCTGGCGCTACCTCCCAACTTTGATTGCCATGCATGCCATGCTCCATAGTTATCATATTCTGTTGAAGACCAAGCGTAGGTGCTGTTTGTGAATTGTGTCCCATGTACTCTTTCTAAATTAAGGTTAACTGACGTTTGATTGTTAAATATCGAAACAAATATTCCTGCCGCTGGCATACACCAATCCCCCGCACTTGTCCCTTCCGTTTTATACTCATGTGCGGCCCAAGCAGCTGGATACTTATTTTTATCCCCTGAGACTATTATCTTTTTCGTGTTCTCACAACTTGCATAATCTTGTGAAGCCTCAGATGTTAACGAATAATTCGGTAATCCCGAGATATCAATTTCTTCTGTTGACCATTGATAACTCCCTATTGATTTCAAGGACATTGCCTGTCCGCCGCCATTGCCGTCGACATAAACGACGATACCGATTGGCGTTTTTCCTTTTTGCGGGTTTAAGTAACAACTTTTATCTGAATATAATATACTACCTATGACGCAAATTTCTCCTTGTGACTGACTTGTTTCAATTACTTTCTCAAGTTCCGTGATTTTATTTGTCAGCTCGGTAATTTTATTGATGTGTGTGCAATTCCAATAATCGCCGAACGGACATTTGAGGCCATCGGTACAAGAGGTGGTGCTGGTATAGCCTAAGCTTGTACAGCTCGGGGTTGGAATGCAAGCCGCCGGTGATTGCGCGTAGGCTTGCGCCATGGAGCCGCAAAGAATAAGA
>CASFLB010000008.1 GCA_949295395.1 uncultured Pseudomonadota bacterium
CTTGTGGTATATAGAGAGCTGCGAAGATGGCTATGTCTTAGATTCAACAGGCATGAAATGCGAGGAAGAAGACCTCTGCAAGAACGTAACCTGTGGAGCGAATGCTTATTGCTCAGAAGGAAAATGTTACTGTAAGGATGGTTTTGAGGGAGATCCTTACACGAAATGTTCGCTGTCTACTACAGATCCTTGCGAGAATGTTACTTGTGGCGTAAATGCTTATTGTGCCAATGGTTCATGCTATTGTAACTATGGTTATGAAGGAAACGCTTATACCGGTTGTTATGAGCCGGAAGTTGATCCTTGTGATAATGTGACCTGTGGAGCCAATGCTTATTGTTCCGACGGAAAGTGTTATTGCAAGAGCGGGTTCGAAGGAAATCCAAATACTGGTTGTACGGAGATTGAAACAGATCCGTGTGAAGGTGTTCTCTGTGGAACAAATGCCTATTGCTCAAATGGCTCGTGTTATTGTAACTATGGGTATGAGGGTAACCCTTATTCAAGTTGTACGAAGAAAGATCCGTGTGATGATGTTAAATGTGGAGTGAATGCTTATTGTTCAAATGGTTCATGCTATTGTGAGAGTGGCTATGAAGGCAACGCTTACTCAGGTTGTACGAAAATTGATCCATGTGACGATGTAACAGCGGTAACGGTACCGGCAAATGCTCATTGTACCTCATATTATAGCGAGTGCCCGTCAAAATGTAAGGCATGGGCATGTGATGACGATTATACAAAGAGTGGAAATACTTGTATTCAGCAATGTGTTCCAGAAGATTGTGTTCCGTCTGGATATGTTAGTTTTAGTTCTTGTCCGCCACATGGGGCTTGCGACTATTGTGAACCAGGATGCGGGGAGCCGTATCGCTATTGGTTAGCTGATGGATGTGATAGCGGATATGAATTAAATTCTTCCGGTACGGGATGTGTCGAAATACCTTCTTGTACCTATACAACAACGGCTTCTTATTGTTCTGATCAATGTAAGAATGTTGGTTCTTTGTCTTGTAAGAAAAATGGAACAACTTATTACAATGGTTGTGGAAGCTCAAAGTGTGGAGGTTCAACACCATATTGCCGTAAAGGTGAATGCGTTGAATGTACCGATAATGTTCATTGTCCGTCTGGGCAGCATTGTGTGAGTGGTTCATGCGAGTGGGATTTGGATGATAACTGTGATGGAGCAGGGGGACAAGAAACAATTTGTAATGTAACCTCAAAAGGCGCAACAATTTGTTGTTGTCCGTCAGGGAAATCAAGCTGTTCAAGCAGTGTTTGTAATTGTTATGATATTAATTTCTAACTGCTTAAAGCCGCTCTTTTGAAAAGAGCGGCTTTTTCTTATAAAGTTTTTTACGTTTTTTATTTTAAATAAAAATCCTAATAGTTTTTTTTGTAAAAAAAATGTTGACAAAATTTTGGGTCGGTAGTATATCTCTTGCTACGTGATTTATTATTCTATTGTTTAACTAATAATTTTTATACTATTATGAAAAAGATAGTTTTATCAAACGGATTACGAGTTGTTAAAACCAACAATGCATCGGTTTATTCTTTGTCGGTTACGGTTGGTATCGGTCATCTCAATGAGCCTAAGCTCGGTTTGGCGGCAGTTTGCGAAAAGGTCTTAGCAAAACAGCTTAATGACGCTGTTGCTATTCAGGGAGGGACAATTACCTCATATTTGACCGGTTCATCAGCTCAGGAGTTTGACGCTCTTTTGCAGAAAGTTTCATCGGTTTTGATGAATCCCGACTTGAGACAGAGTTTGATTGATGATGCGGCTGAAGATGTTGCTCGTCATACGCGAGACCTGGCGCCGCTTCCTGAACGTCAATGGAAGCTTCGCTATAAACATACCGCGTTCGGTTCTAGTGATTTGGTGTGGGATGCCGAAGCTTATATTGCTTCTGTTAAGTCTTTGAAAACCGAGGATCTTGAAGCGGTGGTTGATACTTATTACACCTCGGCCAATATTGTTATCGGTGTTGCTTGTGATTTGCCTCTCCGTACTTTGCGTGAACTGATGGAAAAGTATTTCGGTCAGTTGCCGAAAGGTAAAAAACAGCAATTTGAAAAGTTGGAGTATACCGGTGGTTATGCTCAGCTTCCTGTTGTGGGCGGTTATAAGACAATTGCCATTGGTTGGGATGTTTCCGATTTGTCCGGTGTGGCTGAGGCTAATGTTATGATGTCGATGCTTTCTGGTCGTTTGGAACGTGATTTGGCTAATACCGGTGCTGTGCGTGAGGTGAAAATTGCAGGCTATTATGGAATGCGAACACTGCGTGCGTCGATTGTGATTGGTGCCGATGAGGATATCAATCCTTATATTGATATTCTTTGCTCTAATATCAAACGCTTGCGTACAACAGAGGCTTCTAAGCGTCGTATGGAAACATCTCGTCAGCGTGCTGCAACGGAAAAGCTGGCAAAATTCTCTCAGCCACAGGATGCCGCTGTTGAAGCTTCATGGCAGGAATTAGGGCGCAAGGGAATGTATGATATTGATGAGCGTATTAATGCAACTTTCTTGGTGTCGGCTCGTGATGTTAAGGATATTGCCATTGATATTTTCAGAACCAAGCCGACAATCATTGTTGCCGCCGAAAATCCTTATTCGGAAGATGAGATTTTGGCTAAACTCTAATCCCTTTTTTGGTAAAATCATTTTGGAGCGCTTCGGCGCTCCTTTTTTTGTGCTTGAAATTTTTGACTCAAGGCTTATCTTAGAAAAAAATGTTTTGTGAGGATTGTCATATGTTGTCAAAATGGTTTGCTCTTGATGAGCGGGTGCGTTTTATTGTTATGGCTAGTTTAAATATGGTTCTGCGCTATGGCCTTTTTGTTGTGTTGGGTGTTGTGTTTGGGACGCTTCACTATCAAAAAATTTTGCTTTTTATGTGGTTGATTTCTTCCGTTATTGCCTTTTATTCTTATAAAACTCTTGTCTTTAATACCCAAGGTAATCACCTGAAAGAATATGGCAAAAGTGTTTTGATTTGGATCCTTAGCTATGTTATCAATGCTTTTGTTTTGGATTTGTTGGTTGCAAAAGCTCAGCTGAATGTTTATGCTGCGCAAGCTGTTGCTATTTCTTTTCTCTTAATTACAAATTATTTGCTGTTTAAGCATTTTGCGTTTCGTAAACCTGAAACGCTGTGGTCGCGCTGGGAGAAAATGCTCCGCGTTTTTGATTTGTTTTCAAAGTGAATTTTATTGCTAATTTTTTTGTTTTGAGTCTATAATTCATAGCTTCCGTTTGTTTGGTGAGGTGAGCATGAAATATGTGTTTCCTATCTATCGTATGACTTATAATAAACTTATGAGCGGCGAGAAAAAAATTGATATTCGTCTTTATGACGATACAATTGAAAAGGTCAGACCCAATGATGTGTTTGAGTATGTTTGTACCGAGCTTAATGAAAAAGTTTATGGTGTTGTGCGAGGGGTTATGTTGTTTGATACTCTTGCCAGTATGGAACAAATTATTAATCCGAGATTGGTCGGTTATTCCGATTGGAATGAAATTCGTCTTAGAATCGAACGCCTATATCCTCTTTCTGTAAGGCGCTTAAAGTTTATGACTGCAATTTTTATAGAAACAATTGATTCAAATTATCATAATCGTCGGTATGGTGAAAATGATAGGGATTATGATGATGAGCAATTAGTAAAATATATGGCCAATAAGCCTTCTTCTTATGAAACTATGCCTTATCGTGATGATCGCCATCATGAAAATGATGAAGAACTCGAAAAGAATAGTGAGGAGCTTATTAAAATTGCTGAAATTGAACATCCTGAAGATGAGGAGGTTCCTGGTGAAACAAAAAGCGATGATGAGCGGGAGAGCCAACCTAAAATTTCTTTAAGCGAAATGGAATATTTTAATCGCGGCGGTCGAGAATAAAATCGTTTGATCTTTGTGCTTTTTTGCTTGCAATTTTATTTGTTTGCTTTTATAAGTCTTTGGTATTGGAGAGATGGCAGAGTGGTCGAATGCGGTTGACTCGAAATCAATTGTGCGCGTAAGCGTACCGGGGGTTCAAATCCCTCTCTCTCCGCCAATGTTTAACCCTGCAAGGTGAACTGTCCCCCGAAAAGTTGGACAGTTCAAGGAGCGGGGTTTTTTATGCGGAGAAGCCGTTTCAAGCGTCGCAGATGCTTGCTTTCAACGGACGGGATTATCCGCTTGGGCATCTAGGCTTGCTTTGGATATTCTTCGATATATCCAAGCGCGCCAAGATGTTCCCAAGAGCTTGCAGACAAAAATGCCATATTAAAGGCATTTTTGCTTAGCGCTCCCTCTCTCTCCGCCAATGTTTAACCCTGCAAGGTGAACTGTCCCCGAAAAGTTGGACAGTTCAAGGAGCGGGGTTTTTTTATGCGGAGAAGCCGTTTACTCTTTAAAAAAAATCCCACAGATAACTCTGTGGGATTTGCTCAGGATAAGAAATTTTATTTATTTAAAATCTCCAATATCTTTGTGGTGATATCTTCACCGCCATACATAACAGCGCCTTTAATCATAACGGCACTATATCCTTCTGATTGAGCTTCTTCAGCGATTAATTGGCGAATCCGTGTGTCTAAAGCCTGAAGTTTTTGGGTGTAATCATTTTGTAAAGCGGTTTGCTTTTGGGTTAACTCTTCTTCAAACTTTTTGGTCATTTCTTTTTTCTTTTGATCATTGGGCTGTTTTTTGATTTCTTCTTGTGCCTTAATCAGCCATTGTTGAAGCTCAAGAGACTGAGCTTGTTGTTCTTCTTGTAAGGCTTGAAGCTCTTTGGCCTGACTGCCAATCGCCGGTAAGTCAATTATTGCAACATTGTTGGCCGGAAACATGGCTTTGAGGGCATAGCCGGCGATAAAGGCAATGATAATGATGGCGACACTTATCAACTGCGATTTATTGTATTCTATTTTTTTCATGATTTTGCTCCTTTTTTTCTTTCATATTGAAATTGCTTTTATTCTAGTCTGATTTGCTTAAATTGCAATTTTTATTTTCATCTTTCCTCTTAATTTGTTCCGAAAAGATGTTTTTGTTCTTGTGCCAATTCCGGATTGTCTTTGTAGACATCCATTGTTCCTTTTTGGGCGGCAATTGTGTATAATTTTATTTTGAAATTTATTTTTTCCATATGTTTATTCAAAAGTTTTATTTGGTTTTGGAGCTGTTCTTTTTGTTTCTCAAACATTTCGAGACGTTGATTTATGGTGCTGTCTCCTGCGTTGAGCCAGGCAAGATATTGTTTTATGTTTTTTAGGCTCATGCCCGTTCCTTTGAGGCATTCAATCATTTGAAGCCAGTTGATGTCCTCTTCTGAAAAAACTCTTAATCCCGCAGAGTTTTTGCGGATGTTGGGTAGTAAGCCTTCTTTTTCGTAAAAGCGAAGGGTATAGGGGCTTAGACCACTCTTTTTTGCTGCTTGTCCGATTGTGTATCCCATGTTTTTCTCCTTATTTTTTTAAGCCTAAAGAGAACTGATAATCTTGTCAATAAAAAAGCTTGACTTAGACTTTGCTCTAAATGTTATTTTGTTGTTGTTCATTTGTTATGGAGGTTTTAGATGAGTAAAAAAGTATTAGTTGTTTCTTCTAGTTTTCGTCGTCACGGAAATTCTGACTTGTTATGTGATGAATTTATTCGAGGCGCCCAAGAAGCCGGAAATGCGGTTGAGAAAATCTTTTTGAAAGATTATAAAATTAATTTTTGCTTGGGGTGTGGGGTTTGTAACTCAACCCATAAATGTGTGCAGAAAGATGATATGGAAGTCCTTCTTGCTAAAATGGTTGAGGCCGATGTTATTGTTTTGGCTACGCCGGTTTATTTTTATGCTATGAATGGGCAGTTGAAAACCTTTATTGACAGAACGGTGCCTCGCTATGAAGAAATTTCGGGTAAGGATTTTTATTTTATTCTCTCGGCTGCAGATACCAGCAAAGAAAATATGACCCGTGTGATTGAAGGTTTGCGAGGGTATACTGAAGACTGCTTGCCTGGAACTCGGGAAAAGGGTATCATTTATGGTGTTGGTGCTTGGCAAGCCGGAGAAATTAAATCGTCACCCGCTATGGCGGAGGCTTATCATATCGGAAAAAATGTTTAATTTTTTTCTTTGGGTTAAAAATCCCCCTCGTTTGAACTGTCCAACTTTCGGGGGACAGTTCAGGAATCGGAGATTTTTATTCTTGAAGGAGGTTGTTTAATTTTTTTATGCGTTGTTTCATGGCTAGCCGAGCTAAGCTGGGGATGAACTTTTCAAGCCCTAAAAAGGTCCAGGGTTTGTAGCGGCGGTAGCTCTTCATATCAATATATTTTAGCTGGGTTTTGTTCTTGAGCTTTTGGACGACAAAATTTTGGAGATTGAAGTCATAAAAAAAGATGTCGTTATCTATAAGTCTTTGTGTAAAATCGTCAATTTGCGCTTTTATTTCTTCCGTAAGAGGCGTGGTTGCCAAGGGTTGCGATATGCTTAAATCATCGTCGCGCAATAACTCCGTTACCATGCCGGTACCTTTGTCCGTTTCTACCAAAGCTTCTTCGTAAAAGCACAAATAGGGTGAAAGCTTGTTTTCAAGCTTTTTGTAAAGATGTATTTCATCTAAAAATGATTTTGTTTTTTTACCTTTTTCTAGGAAGACTTTTACGCATAAGTGCTTATTTTCTGGATGTTCATAACAGGCGCGAACGGCACCGTAGCCAATCATTTTTTTTAGTTTTAGCATTAATTTCTTATCTCAATTTCTTACTTAATGGCTTTGATTATAATATATTTTTTTTGATTGGCAAGTCCTATTCGTTGTCTTTAAAATAGGAATTTATGACTATTGTCTAGGTTTTATTTCCTAAAGTTTTAGATTAATTCTATTTGTGATAGATCTTTCTATCATGTGTGTGAATTAATGTGTGTGTGAGTTATTTATGAATATTGTCAGTTGGAATTGCAACGGGGCATTCCGCGGTAAATATAAGTTTTTGGCTGATTATCAGCCTGATGTGGCGGTTGTGCCCGAAAGTGAAAGCCCTTGTTATCTTGCTAAAAATTCTAAGAATTTTCCTGCTTTGAGCCATATTTGGAATGGTTTTTCCGAGTTTAGGGGGTTAAGTATTTTTACCTTTAATGGTTATCATGCCAAAATTGCCGATTTTTATGATTCTCGTTTTTGTTTGGTGTTGCCGGTCATGATTTTTAAGGCCTCAACGCGCTTTCTTTTGGTGGCCGTGTGGACCAAGTTTGTGGGCAAAATGAAAGAAAGTTATGTGGCGCAAGCCTATAATGCCGTGTGTTTTTATGAAAAATATTTTGATGAAAACACTCTTATTATGGGGGATTTTAACAGCAACAAAATTTGGGATAATGCCAGCGGAAATCGTGTTCATCATGATGCGCTTGTGCAAAAGTTAGAATGTAAAAACTTTGGCAGTGTGTATCATGACTTAAATCATGAACCACAAGGAGCTGAAACCCAGCCGACGCAATACCAATATCGTCATAAGTCACGGCCGAATCATATTGACTATATGTTTATGAACAAAAATAGGATGCGTGATGTTAACTCTTTTTCTATCGGTGATTATAACGAATGGCGGCAGAAAAGTGATCATATGCCGTTGTTTATGAATGTTAAGGACTGCCGTTAGAGTTTTTGGTATTCTAAAAATACGGGGCGGCGTCCTTCCCTTAAGGCTTTGCGCTGGTATTTTGTTTCAACCCAATCTTGAGGTGGATATTTCCAGTCCTTGCCGCAGGTCGCCGTCCATTTGAATAATGGGCAAGCGTGCATTTGGCGCAGGGTCCAATCTTTATAAACCTTGTGGTCGGTGGCTATTCTCAAAATGCCGCCGGTTTTTAAAATCCGTGCGATTTGGGCTAAATTATCGGGATTAACAAAGCGGCGAGAAGCGTGCTTTTTCTTGGGCCACGGGTCAGGAAAAAGCAGAAAGACCTTGTCTAAAAAATTGTCGGGCAGGGCGGAGAATAACAACCTTATATCATCTGAAAAAACACGGATGTTATCGCTGCGGCCTTGCTCAAGCCTGATTTCCTCAGGCAAGTCGTGACCTTCTTTAATGCCGGTTATGAGGCTTAGCAAATTAGCCACGCCGTTTTGAAAAACCTCAGCGCCGATAAAGCCGATATGCGGATTGCGGCGGGCTTGTTCGGCAAGATGTTCGCCGTTGCCAAAGCCGATTTCAAGATAAACTTTTTCAACCTTTGTGCCGAAAAGCGTGTCTTTGTTCCAATCCGACGACTGTGAAATTTGGACTTTGGGCAAAAACTTTTCCAGTAAGGTGGTCTTGGCCTTGCGAATCGTACGGCCTTTGCGGCGACCGAAAAACTTCGGTGTCGTGCCGTTGTTTTTTTCGTTATCTTCTTGCGGCGTCATTATTATCCTCATGATTTTGTTCTTTGTTGTTTTGTAGTATAGCTCCTTGAAACTGTCAAGGATTATTGCTTATTTCTGTAAAATTGTCGTTAATTGACAAAAATGTTGTTGCGTTAAGCCTGAATCTATGGTATATTCTTCAGTCGAGTGATATTATTAATTTTTATTATAAACCGAGGAGGCTTAGGATCCACGCACCTCATTAAAAATTGCGAAAGTTACATAAAATTATGGGAATCTATCTTTCCATTTCAATTTTGTTTACGCTGCTTTATGCTGCCGGTTGCTGTTTTAATATCAAGTATGGCTTGAGAAAAGCCGGATATGAAGGTGAAGAAAAGACAAAAAAATCAAATCGTTCTCACTTTATCTTGGCATTCTTGATGGTGGGAGTGTTTTTGTTCTTTTTCACGATAAACTTCTTTATGATGCCGGTGTTGAGTTTTTCAACAATAGGGCTTTATATTGAGTTTCTTATTCTTCTTGCTTTGATTGCAATGTCATTTTGTTCTCGTGAGCAAAAAGATTGGCGAAAAGATGCGGTTTTTGTTCCACGTTTTGCTATAGTCATGCTCGCTTTTCTTGCTGGTTTAATGATATGCGGCATTGCGAGCTGGGACTGGTTTCACGTTAAGAAAAAGCGCGAAATGCTGAAGATTGAACAAGTTTCGGACAGTTTGCTGAACAAGATTATCTCGCCGATTTCGGTTGAGAAGATGGCAGTGGTTTCGCCGCAAGTTGCTCAACGTGCCATTTCTATCAAAATGGGTGATTTGAAAAATACCTATGAGATTAAAGAAATGACCAAGCAAAGCTTCAGCGGTGATTTTGAAGCCACGTTGTTCGACGGTTCTAAAGTGCGAATCGCTTATGAAAACCATTTGGTTTATATCGGCGTTTTGGAGCATAAGAGCTATTGGACATGGAATAAGACAAAGTCGAGCCCAGGGTATGCCCTTGTGGATTGCAGTGACGAAAACAAAGTGTATTTAATTAAAGAAGTTAACGGTCAGCCGTTAAGTATTAAATACACGAATGCTTCTAGTTGGGACTACAATTTGGAGCGTCATCTGCGCAACAATGGTTATGTCAGCGAAATTTTGCAAGATTTGAACATTGAACTTGATGAGAATGGGCGTCCGTTCTGTCCGGCCACGATTATGAAAAATACGATTGTTTGGGGTACGCCCAAAGTTATCGGTGTGGCTGTGGTTGATGTTCAGTCCGGAGAGATTAAGCGCTATGGGGTTGATGATGCTCCCGCTTTTGTAAATATGGTTTATCCCGAAGATCTCGTCTATGACCTGCTGTATTGGTGGGGCGATTACAAAAACGGATATTGGCATTGGTCGGATAAGTCTGGCTTGCTGAACCCTTGTGACGGTATGGATGTGGTGCAGACCCAAGACGATTGCTACTACTATGTCGGCATGAAAGGGCTGTCGGATAACACAACAACGCTTGGTTATGCCTTGGTTAATACCCGAACCGGAGAAGCTATGTATTTCGAGCGTGACGGTATAAGTGAAGCCGAAGCCATACGTGTGTTGGAGGCTAACACAGACCTTAATCTTGAAATGAATCAGGGTGTGTTGGCGCTGACCGAGCCGGTGTTCTACAACATTGAAGGTCTTAAAACTTATTTTGCAACCTATGTCAGCACGCGAGACTATACCATAAAATATTATGGTTTTTGTTCTACGGAAGACAAATCGGTTTGGGGATATGGCAAAACATTGGAGCAGGCGAAAGCCTCTTATTTATCCGCCTATTATAAAAACAAAGCGGTTAATCCTAATGCTTTGGTGACCTCTGATGAACAGAAGATGGTGACGATAGAAGCTGATGTTTTGGAAATTGCTCAGGAAGGAACAGCCTATTATTTCAGGCTTAAAGGGTATGAGGGTAAAACCTTCTATTCTTATTCCGAGACTCATCCAAACATTCGTTGGAAAGCAAAGAAAGTGCGTATCAGTTATAATCCGACTGATGCGGATTTGATTTCCATAGAAAAATATGATGTTCTGCACTATGAACGTCAATAACTAGAAAAAAACCTCTGGACATTTGTTCAGAGGTTTTTTGTGCCTTAGATATTATTTTTTCTCTTCTTGGTTGGGGTTTTTATCAACCGTTTTAGACATTGTTACAATCAAGTCAAAAAGATGTTTGGCCGCAGTGCGATTCGGGATTTTGTAATAAGCTCTGACAAGCTCAATTGTTTCCTTTCTTTGCATTGGGTCATCGTTGAACTTGGGTTGTTCTTCTTGCAGATATTCCATTTTTTCTTCAGGAATGCTGAACATGCGCGGGCTCTGTTTGGCAACGTTGCTGTCCATATCTTCATAGAAAAATTCGATAGGAACTTCCAAAACTTTACCAATATCCCACAGACGGCTGGCGCCGACACGGTTCATGCCGCGTTCGTATTTTTGAACTTGCTGGAAGGTTAAGCCGAGCAAAGCGGCTAACTTTTCTTGGCTCAGTCCTAAAAGAGTGCGGCGGAGACGAATCCGATTGCCAACATGAACATCAATCGGATTTGGTTGTCCGCTTGGTGTTCTTCCACGACTCGATTTACGTGTTTTTTTTGTTTCCATAGTTCTATCCTTATTTGTTGTTCCTTGTATATAACAAAATAGGATTTTAAACACGTCTCGTCAACTAATATTTTTTATATTTTTTTATCTCTTTTGGCTCTAAACAGGTGTACTTTGTTTTTGTTCTTTTGGATTATAGATCTATAACTATTTTTTAACAGTGCAACTAAAAGTATTATAATCGATAGTGTTATCGGTAATTGATTGCCAAGGTGTCCGTATATTGTTGGGGTGTTTCGTTCTTGGGGAATGGTGATGTCCAAATAGCCTTTGCGGTTGAGATCAAGCCGGGTAAGAATTTTTCCTTGATGATTAATAAAAGCGCTTATGCCGGAGTTTGCCGCTCTGACGATGGATATACCTTCTTCGATGGCCCTTAATCTGGTGGCTGATAAGTGTTGCCTGGGTCCGGCACTGTCTCCGTACCAGCCGTCATTTGTCAGATTGAGCAAAAGTTCGGGGCGTTTGTTCTCATCAATAATCTTATGGGGAAAAATTATTTCGTAACATATGGCGATGCCAAAACTTGGAAAATTTGGTATGTTTAGTGTTTGGGGGCCTTCTCCGGCGGCAAAGTCAGAAATGACGTTGGTTATAGGGCGTAGGCTTTGAGGAAGAAAGCGGCGAAATGGTATGTATTCGCCAAAGGGTACAAGATGCGATTTGTCATAGGAGGCTAAGATTTTTCCTTCGTGATTTATTATCAGCATCGAATTTTGCGGATGATTGCGGCCGTCTTTTATTTGAAAGCGAAGGCTTCCGGTTGCTAAAACGGTTTTTGGGGGTAACATGTCGGCAATCATTTGACGGTGCTTGGCGGAATATTCTAACGGAAAAGGACTGGCTGTTTCGCCCCATACAACCATGTCGATGTTTTCTATGCCGGCTTGGCTTGATAGCGTTAGATATTCTTGAAAATTTTTTTCTAATGAATCATGATTCCATTTTAGGTTTTGCGGAATGGAGGGTTGTACGATTCTAAGGTGGATATCAGATGGCGTTATGGGCGAATTGTGGAGGCGTATTGTTCCGTATAAATATAAAATTAGCAATGGTGTTATGCTTAAACTTAATGCTGTGATGAAGTTTTTCTTGTTTCTTTCTTTTAGCCATAATGCCGGAGCGGCGGTTGATAAAAGTACAAACAAGCTTAGACCATAGGTGCCGAAGATTGAGGCTCCTTGGAGGAGTTTTAGATTGAAATCAAGTGTGCTGCCTATTAAGTTCCACGGAAATCCCGTTAAAATAAAGCTTCTTATCCATTCTAGTAATGTCCAGCCGGTAGCAAAGCCTAGGTATTTTGCTGTAAAGTCTTTGAAGTAAAAGCTTACCATGGCTGCGGCGGCTGAAAACAAACCAAAAAAAGCTCCTGATGCCACAAAGGCAATCGGATAAAGCCAGCCTAATGTTTGCGCATCAATCAGCAGGGCGTTGCCTATCCAACTTAGGCCAAAAGAAAAAAATCCGAACCCAAACCAATAGCCCGAAGAAAAGGCTTCTCTTAACTTTTGAGCTTGTCCAAGAAAAAGCATTAGTCCGCTGAAACTGATAAACAGAATCGGAAAAATGTCAAAAGGCGGAAGAGCCGCAACGGCGGCGGCTCCCAGCAAAAAACATATTAATTTTCTGTGTGCTATTGCCCAGAGGCGCATGGGGTGGCTTCCTTTTGCAATTTTTCAATTTCAGCAACGGTCTCCGGCAAAAGTATCATCACTTTTTTGATGCGTCTTGGGTCAACTTCCATAATGCGGAATTTTATTCCTTGTTGCCAATCAATGATTTCTCCGCGGCTTGGAATTCGTTGCGCGGTGTGGAAGACAAGGCCCCCTAGTGTTTCTATGACGTCTTCAATACCACTTTCTTCTTTTATCTTTTCAAGGTCAAGGTCCGCTTTTTCTTTTATTTCGGTCAGTTCAGCGCGGGCGTCGGCGATGATTATGCCATTTTGGACTTGAATACCGTGTTGTTCCTCAAAGTCATATTCATCTTCAATGTTGCCAACAATCTCTTCCAGTAAGTCTTCAATCGTGACAATTCCGTCGACACCGCCATATTCGTCAATGACAATCGCCATGTGGACTTTGTCGGCTTGCATTTCGCGCAGAAGGTCTAAAACTCGCATTTCCGGTGAAACAAACTTGACCGGATTGTTAATTATTTCTTTGACCTTAATATTGTTTTGCCCACGGATGAGGCACAGGGCTAAATCTATGATGTGTAATATTCCGACAATGTCGTCTAATGAGTCTCCATAAATCGGAATGCGGGAATGCCCCTTTTCGACCATAAGCTTGGCTAAGTCTGATATCAAACCATCTTGGTGAAAGGCAATAATATCGGCTCTTGGAACCATAACATGACAGCATTTTTTGTCTTTTAGGTAAAGGACATTGTTTAGAAGAAGCTGCTCGTGTTCCGTGAAAGAATCTTCGGCGTTTTCGGCTCCTTCTTCAATTAATTCTTCAATGGTTTCTCGGACATTTTCGTTTTGTTGTTTGCGCTGGAAAAAATGTTTCAGCGATGGCAGAAAACCTTTGTTGCCGTTGTTTGTGTTTTCTTGTGACTCATCAGTCATATCTTTAATTTACTCCATATAGGGGTTGCTAATGTTTAATTTTTCTAAAATCTTGATTTCGTGGGCTTCCATGATGTCGGCTTCTTCATCGGTTTGGTGGTCATAGCCCAAAAGATGAAGAATACCATGTACCAACAAGTGGAGGTAATGGTCGCTCAAAGAAATGTTTTTTTCTTTGGCCTCGCGTTTCATGGTTTCATAAGCAACGATAATATCGCCCAGCTCAATTTCTTCAAAGAGTGTGCTGTCTTGTTCAAAGTCGGGGTCATCAATGTTGGCAAAAGACAGGACATTGGTTGGTTTATCCATGCCGCGGTAGTCTTTGTTGAGTTGATGAACCGTTTCATCATTGCTGAGGGTCAGGTTTATGATAATCGGCTTATTGGCTTGAGACAAATAAGCGGGGATTTGCTTTTGCAGATCGTCAAAAGCTGTTGTTGCCGCTTGTTTACTGAGAGGATCTATGTCTTTGACCGACTCTTCCCAGCGGTTGTCCTCAATGTTTATATAAAGCTCAGGACTATTCATCTTTTTGTTTACTCTTTTCTTCATAAGCTTTGACAATCTTGGCAACCAGACCATGACGGACAACATCGGCGGCACTGAAGGTAACCGAGCCAATTCCGGGGATGTTCTTTAAGGTGTCAATGGCGTCTCTTAAGCCGGAAATAACACCACGTGGCAAGTCAACCTGTGACAAGTCGCCGTTTACGACCATGCGAGAGTTTTCTCCCAAACGGGTTAAAAACATTTTCATTTGCATCGGGGTGGTGTTTTGGGCTTCATCCAAAATGACAAAAGCGTTTGATAATGTGCGGCCGCGCATGAAGGCTAACGGTGCAATTTCAATTTCGCCGATGGCTAATTTTTTATCAACTTGTTCGGCCGGAAGCATTTCATATAAAGCGTCATAAAGCGGGCGAAGATAAGGGTCGACTTTGTCTTTTAAATCTCCGGGGAGAAAGCCTAGGTTTTCTCCGGCTTCTACCGCCGGACGCGACAAGATAATCTTGTCAATCTTGCCTTCGAGCATCATGGATACGGCTAAAGCAACAGCCAAATAGGTTTTACCGGTACCGGCAGGGCCTAAGCCAAAGACCATCTCATTTTTCATCATGGTTTGAATGTATTTGGCCTGAGTTGCCGAGCGTGGATATATGTGGCGCTTTTTGGTTTTTAAGACAATGTCTGCTAAAGAGACTTCATCATCACTTATTTCTGATGGGGCGTCGCTCATGCGGACAGCGGCTTTGACTTCCTGTTCGCCGACGGCAATGCCTTTTGATAGTTTGTGGTGCAAAATTTCAAGCGCTGTTTTGGCTTGTTTGACCGCCTCGTCGTTGCCACGAATCACGATTTGATTGCCGAAAGAGGAAATTTCTACTCCCAGCAAGGTCTCGATGGTTCTGAGGTTGCTGTCTTGGGGACCGACAAGTTGTTGGACAAGTTGGTTGTTAAACAATTCGAATGTGTCTTCCATGTTTAGACTCCTTCTACTCTTCCGGTTAATGAATTGGTGGTGGCGTCGGTTACTCTGATGTTGACGATTTTGTTCAGATAATCAGAGGAAAGTTCGGCGTGCAAATTCTGCATATAAGGGGTGCGCCCGATTAGTTGTTTGGCGTGACGCCCTTTGTGTTCAAACAAGACCGGCATGACTTGGCCAACGCTGGCTTGATTAAACTTGGTTTGATAATCAAATAAAAGGTTTTGTAATATCTCAAGCCGCTCTTTTTTGATTTTTTCGGGTATCTGATTGGGCATAATGGCTGCCGGTGTTCCGGGGCGCGGGCTGTATTTGAATGAAAAGGCCTGAATGTATTTGACCTTGTTGACAACATCAAGCGTGGCTTGGAAATCTTCATCGCTTTCTCCGGGGAAGCCGACGATGAAGTCTGAAGACATTCCAATCTTGGGGTTCGCTTCTTTGAGCTTGTCAATGATTCTTAAGTAATCACCCGATGTGTGGCGGCGGTTCATGGCTTTTAAGATTTTATCCGAACCAGACTGAATCGGTAAGTGTAGGTAAGGCATGAGCTTGTCAACGTCTTTATAGCAGGCGATTAAGTCATCGGTCATGTCGGCCGGATAAGATGTGGTGTAACGAATGCGCTTTAAGCCATCAAGTTCTGCCAGTTTGCGGATTAAGTAAGCCAAAGAGCGTTCTTGGCCATCTTGGTCTTCGCCGTGATATGAATTGACGTTTTGACCAAGCAAATTCAGCTCAACGCTGCCGTCGGCAACAAGGCGTTTGGCTTCTTCTAAAATGTCTTTAACCGGACGAGAATATTCGGCGCCACGGGTATAAGGCACAACGCAGTAGGTGCAAAAATTGTTGCAACCTTCTTGAATGGCTAAGAACGAGCAACCGCCAGTGGCATGATTTATCGGTAAGGAGTCAAATTTGTCTTCGGCCGGAAAGTCGGTATCAATAACAAAGGTGCCTTTTTTGCGGCGAACTTTTTCTAATATCTCCGGCAGGCGATGATATGTCAGCGGGCCAGTGGCAAAATCTACAAAAGGTGCGCGTTTCCAGATTTGTTCATCTTCGGCCTGAACCACACAGCCACAGACACCGATAATTGTGTCTTTGCCTTCGGCAAGGCGTTCTTCACGGATTAGATTCAGACGGCCTAAATCTGAAAATACTTTTTCAGCCGCTTTTTCTCTGATGTGGCAGGTGTTGAAAATAACGATGTCAGCCTCTTTAAGAGTGGGAGTTGCGTGATGCCCGAGGCTTTCAAGTATGGCGGCGATGCGTCCTGAATCGTAGACGTTCATTTGGCAGCCGAAGGTTTTTATATAATATTTCATTCCTTAATTCTTGTTGTTTCTTCCTATATCCTTTTATTGTAAGCTATATTCGTTATTTTTTCAAATGTTATTTATGAATTTCTTAATTTTATATAATAGTGCTGGAAAATTGTGTATTTTTCTGTTAGTATATAGTCGTGATAACCACTATTTGAAAGACTTTACAATGGAGCATGATATGGAAATTATTGCCAGCCTTAATGAAGACAATAAACTGACTTTTCTTAAAGTTTTTGCAAAGCTGGCTGCCGCTGATGGGCATATTGATTCTGAAGAAAAAGATTTTATTGACGATGTGGCCTTGCGTTATGGTATTCCGTCTTCCCGAATCGCTGAAATTTGGCAGAAGGAAAGTGATGAGGCTTTGGTTGAAGAGGTTAAAAATATTCATAATCGTCGTGCCGCTTTGATGTTGATTAAAGAAATGTGCTTTTTATCTCATGCTGATGATGATTTGTCGGATAATGAGGTTTTATTCATTGGAAAAATCGGTGAAGCTCTCGGTGTTAGCTTAGAAAAAATCCAAGAAATAAGCAATTGGGTGATTGATCGTTTGATGTGGCTTGAACGCGGCCGCGTTATCTTTGAAGAAGTTTCCTAACAACTTAGGGAGGAAAAATGAGCGATAATTCTGATAAATCTTATAACATTGGGCCTTCTGAAGTTTTGCATGATGATAACCATCGTGTCGACAAGCCTGAGGCTATCATTCGCCGTGTGGTTGAAAAAAAATATCCGAAGCTTTCTTATGAAAAAACAAGCGAGGTTATTCATCATTTGGTTGAACAGCCCGGTGATGTGAAAATCAGAGCCGGAGATGAAGATATTCGGGTTGATTCTTTGACCGAGTATGTGGCGGATATGATTGAACGTATGAATGCCAGCGAATCGGATGGCGGTGATAATCCTTTGTCAGAGTATTATCAATGGATTGAAAGCGGGCAAAAAGTTTTGTCGCATATGAATGATGGTTTTATTTCTCATGATGATTTAACGGAACGAAACGAGCTTTTGACCGAGTTTGACCAACGCGAAGTTGATTTGATGACTTGTGTAATGTTATATCGTCGTTGTAATTTGGAAGATCCTCGCGTTAAGCGTAAATATGATGAAATAAATCGAAAATTGGTAAAACTTAGAGAAATTCGAAGTTCTATTATTACGTCAACGAAAGACAAAGCTGATGAAAAGCCTCAAAATGCTGCAGAAAAAGCACGTGACGGTGCTGTGGCTCTTGTTTATATCGGCGTATTGGATCGCTTAAAGCGTGAAGCGTTGAATGGTGATGCTCAGATTTCTGATGAGAAAAAACGCTCGCTTAATATTTATTTTGAGCCTCATGTCAATAGCGCCTATATCTTGTCTTCTATTCGGGCTGATTTGCAAAATAAAAATCGTTTTCAAGAGAGCTTGGCTGAGCGGTTGTTGCAAAAAAGAGAAGAAAAACAGGCTCTTTCTTTGGAAAATATTCAACAGAAGTTAGCAAAACTTTCCGGTAGGGTGCAGCCAATGCCGTCAACGGTCGGAAAATCTGTTGATGGAACAAATCGTACGTTTGACATAAACCGCTATATGATGCTAAAAGAAAAAGAAGAGCTGATGAGAGCTTAGTTTTGCCGACCTGTTGCGAGGAGTATTGAAATTATGGGAATGTTGTTGGAACCTTTCCTTTATGTTTTTTCGTTGTTGATTGATATTTATTTTAATATTGTGGTTTTGGAAGTCGTTTTGAATTGGCTTTTGTATTTCAAAATTATAAAGGTTGATAATGCCGTTACTTCTAAGGTTATGGAAGTTTTAAGTTTGTTAACCCAGCCGGTTTATGCTAAAATCAGAGCGAAAGTTCCTCCTTTGGCCGGACTTGATTTTTCGCCGTTTATCTTACTTATTGGCCTTTTGTTTGTCGGGCGCTTGGCTGATAGGATTGCGGCATTGCTTGTCGGATAACTATGGTTTGGGAAGAAAATAGTGACGGGTTCTTTTTAAGGGTGCGCTTAACACCAAATGCGGCGGCTGTGGCTTATGGTGGGGTTTTTGTTGATGCCAATCAAAGAGAATTTTTGAAAATAAGTGTTGTTTCCGTTCCTGAAAAAGGTAAGGCAAATAAGGAACTGGTGGCTCTTTTGGCTCGGGTGCTGCGTTTGCCTAAAGGGGCTTTTGATATTGTCGGCGGCCAGACTGATCGGTATAAAAAAATTAAAATTGAGTGCGATGATGTCGATCGGTTATGCGAAGCTATTCAAGGTTTGGTAAAGGGTGAGAAATGATTATTGATGGTAAAAAATTGGCTGAAAATGTTCGGCAGAGTTTGAAAAAAATTATTGATGAAGAGAAAATTGTTCCGGTTTTGGCTGTGATTTCGGTCGGAAAGGATAAGGCCAGCCAAATTTATGTTCGAAATAAGGAAAAAGCAGCGGCTGAGATTGGAGTTAAGTGTGATGTCTATTCTTTTTCCGATGATGTTTCTCAGCAAGAACTTGAAAACCTCGTTTTGAAGCTGAATTGCGATAAGGCGGTTAACGGAATTATTATACAGCAACCTTTGCCGAAGGCTCTTGATGGGGACGCTTTATTGGATTTGATTTCTCCTCAAAAAGATGTGGACGGCTTCGGGGTGTTTAATGCCGGTCGCCTTTTGCTTAATGAAAAGGGCGGTCTTGTGGCCGCTACCCCGAAAGGAATTTTGCGAATGCTGGAATCGACCGGAGAAACTTTGGCCGGAAAACACGCGGTTATTATCGGACGATCAAAAATTGTCGGTCGTCCGCTGGCGGCTTTGCTCTTGAATCAGCATTGCACGGTAACGGTGGCTCACTCTAAAACTCAACATCTGCCAGAGCTTTGTCAATGTGCTGATATTTTAATCGCCGCTTGTGGTCAACCCAAAATAGTCAAGAAAAACTGGGTGAAAAAAGGCGCTCTTGTTCTTGATGTGGGAATTAATCGTGATGAAAACGGAAAAATTTGCGGTGATGTTGATTTTGATGATGTGGTCGATGTGGCTAAATTTGTTTCTCCCGTTCCGGGTGGTGTGGGGCCGATGACTGTGGCTATGCTTTTGGAAAATACGGTTCAAACTTGTCTTGTTCAAACGAAGGAAAACTAAATGGTACTTAAACGGATTTCAGATTTTTTCAGAGGGATGATTCAATCCTGTTATGACTGGATGCTTCGTATGGCGGCCAGTCCTTATGCTATGTATTTTTTGGCTTTGGTTGCTTTTGCCGAAAGCTCTTTCTTTCCAATTCCTCCTGATATCATGCTGATTCCGATGGTGTTGGCCATGCCCGAAAAGGCTTGGAAAATTGCCGGCGTGACAATGATTTCAAGTGTTATCGGCGGTTATTTCGGTTATGCTATCGGTGTGTTTGGGTATGAACTTATTGCGAAACCGATATTGAGTTTTTATGGATATATGCATCAGTTCGAAGTTTTTCAGGGGTATTATCATGATTGGGGAGCTTGGATTGTGTTTGGTGCCGGTATTACGCCGTTTCCTTATAAAGTTATTACAATTGCCAGCGGTGCCGTCGGCCTTAACCTTTGGGTGTTTGGGCTTGCCTCGGTTTTGGCTCGTGGAATGCGCTTTTATTTGGTGGCGTGGTTACTCAAAAAATATGGCGAGCCGATGAAGATTTTTATTGAAAAACATTTGGGTAAACTCTCTGTTCTCTTTTTGATTTTGCTTATCGGCGGTTTTTACAGTATTAAGTATTTGAATTAAATCCTTGTTTTTTT
>CASFLB010000009.1 GCA_949295395.1 uncultured Pseudomonadota bacterium
GATAGTGAGGAAGCCGTTAATGAGAAAAATCTGGCACGGAGAATAAATTTTACGTTCTTTGCCGATGAGTGAATTCTGAATGTTTAACTTAAAATCGTTTTTATTATGACAGAATTTGAATTGGTTTTGCTTGGCTGTGCTCTCTTTATTGCTTTTTTTATTGTCGGTTGCTTGATTGATAAATATCGCGAGGTGGCAAATTTTCAAAAAGCCTATGACGCCAAAGCAGAACAATGCGTGGTTACCTATGAGGCGATGCTGACCTTAATTCGAGAGTTTAACAAAGAAGAACTTAAGATTTATCGGGAAAAGTATTCTGAAATTCTCAGTGGTTTGTATGAAACGCCAGAAGATAATGAAGGGCTCATTGAAATCTATGAGCTTTTGGTTGAGGAAATAGAGTTACGTCTTTCAAGTCTTGATGAGGACGAGCGTTCTTCCGGTGGCATTACGGTCGATGCGTGATTATGTTTGAAAAGGTCGGAAATTTTCCGGCCTTTTTTGTTTGAAATCGGCGGATTACATACGTTTTAGGCAAATATTTTACTTGATTCTTTTGAGCCTTTGTTATACAACGACTTCAATAGCTTATAATTAATCTTATTATTAACTCTTTAAAAAAATAATATTATGTGTCAACAAAAAAAATTTGAAGAACTTTCTGCTAAATATGGTGGGGAGTTTGCCACTTTGATGAAATGTTCGCGCTACAATGGCCCGGTTATCTTTTTTGACCTTCGCCTTTCTCATTTGGAAGCTTTAAAAATTTCAAACCCCGAAGAAAAGATTATGCCTTTGATTGAAATGCTTGATTTTTTTATTCGCGGTTATGAACAAATGAACAGCTTTATTCTTTGTGATGATGTGACTTCGTGTCGCTTTTATTCCACAAATCAGATTTGTAAGTTGTTAAGCGCCAAGAATCCTAAGCCCGAATTTATGTGGCATAATATTTTTCCTATGGCCGAGTTTCATTGTTTTTTGCCAAGCGATGTTCATATGAATTTTCCTTTGGCGGAATGGTATGCTTGTCATGGAAATGCTTTTGCTTGTATGCGTTTTCGTGAAATTCCTAAATCCTATTTTAAATATGGTAAGGAAATTGTCGGTGTTGAAAATTATTTTCCTGAAATTATGTATTTTCTGATGGAAAATATTAAAAACGGTTTTTATCATGATGTGATTTATCCTTGCCTTTATAAGACTGAACGTACGGTTCCTGGTTTTCAGCCTAAAGTGGTGTATTGGCATCGAGATGTTCAATCTATGGATTGGGTTGAAGATAAAGTTCCTGAGAAGATGTTTTATCCTCACGCGACGCATTGATATTAAAAAAATACCTTCAGTTTTATGCTGAAGGTATTTTTTTTGCATAATTCTTAGTTTATCTGCGGCGCAGGAATGAAGGAATCTCGAGATTGAGTTTTTCGTCATCTGTGCCGTTGCTTTCCGAGAAAGTGGGCGTCATTTGCTCGTAGCGTTCAATCGCTTCTTTCTTTTTGCGGTTGCGCTTGGCAATTGAAAAGCCGGTTACGCGTTCAATTAAGGTCGGCGTATATTCTTCATCATCTTCTTCGACAATGAGCTTTTCTGGCTCTTCAACAGTCGTTTTGGGGGCAAATGTGCTTAATTTCGGGGTGGAAAACAGTTCTGGTTCTTCTTCAAGTGTTTTGATACCGCTTTTTGAACTGAACGTGTTTTCGTTGGAGGTTAAAGCCGTTTCAAATTCGGTAACGGCGTCTTCCGGTTTGTTGTTAATAATAGCTTTGAACAGAGAGGACGCTTTGGGCATCTCGTTAATGACGGCTGATGTGTCATTGGCGTTAAATTCTTCATCAGCGGGCACAGTTTCTTCCTCAATGGAAGAAAGTTCAACGGCCTCTTGAGCAATCGTCTCTGGTTCTTCTTTTATCAGATCTTCTTCAGGTTCAGATTCTTGTGTCTGTTGAGGTTCTGATGGTTCTTCTTCTTTTTCAACTATCGGTGCTGCTTTTGTTGCTGAAAATTTTTCAAGTGTTGAATCAATTTCGGCGGAAGGAACAACCGGTTTTTCAACCTCTTTTAGGCCATAACTCTGCTCAATGTAGCTGGCAATTTTGGCCGCTTGCGGTTGTTGAGGGTGTGCTTTGGCGTTGTTGCCGATACCTGTGGCAACGATTGATACGCGAATCTTGCCTCCAAGACTTTCATCAAAGCTTGAACCGAAAATGATATTTGCCTCATCATCGACTTCTTCTTTTATGCGGCTGGCGGCTTCATCAATTTCAAATAGTGTTATATCCGTGCCACCCGTGATGTTGATTAAAACACCCTTGGCTCCATGCATGTTGCAGTCATCCAGTAATGGATTTGACAAAGCTTGTTCGGCCGCTTTGACCGCGCGGTCTTCGCCTTCAGCTTCGCCTGTTCCCATAATGGCTTTGCCTTTGTCTTGCATGATCGATTTGATATCGGCAAAGTCAAGGTTGATTAAGCCAGGCATCATCATGAGGTCTGTAATTGAACGAACGCCGGAGTATAATACGTTGTCGGCCATGATAAAGGCGTCGGCTAATGTGGTTTTTTTGTCGGCAATGCGAAACAAGTTTTGGTTTGGAATAATGATGATACTGTCAACCGATTTTGTGAATTCTTCAACGGCGGCTTCCGCTGTTTCCATTCTTTTGCGGCCTTCAAACTGGAATGGTTTGGTAACAACGCCAATGGTTAAAATTCCTTTGTCTTTGGCTAACTTGGCGACTACCGGAGCGGCTCCTGAGCCTGTTCCACCTCCCATGCCGGCGGTGATGAAAACCATGTTGGCGCCTTCTATTTCTTTTTCAATCTCTTCTTTGGCTTCTTCGGCAGCCAATTTTCCTATCTCAGGGCGAGCACCGGCACCAAGTCCTTGGGTCGTTTGGAGCCCTAATTGTATTTTGCGACTGGCGGCTGAATTTGCTAATGCCTGAGAATCGGTATTGGCTACGATAAAGTCAACGCCTTCAAGGTTTTGAGCAATCATATTGTTGACCGCATTGCCGCCACCGCCGCCTACACCTATTACGGATATGCGTGGTTTTAAGTGGGTGATGCTGGTTTCCGGTACGGCTAGTTTGATAGACATTATTCTTCTTACTCCAAAAATGTATTTTGTTTCTTTCTGTTGGACTCAGTATAGGGAAAATTCATTAAACAATAGTTAGCGTGATCTTATTATTTTTATAAAAAAGGCTGATTTTTATCAGCCTTTATTTTTTAGAAATTTTGCTTCATCCAGTCGAAAATTCGCCCAAAGCGATTGCCGCTGTTTGTTGGTTTGTTGATGATTTTTCCTGGCTTCTTTTCGGTATAGTTTAAGGCAAAAAGCAATAAACCTACCGCGGTTGAAAATGATGGATTGTACAGGTTTTCGGGAAGGCTTAAGATGTTTCTTGGTTTGCCTAGCCGAACCTGCTTGTCTAAAACCATGCCGGCAACTTCTCGTATTCCAGATAAACTACTGCATCCGCCGGTTAAAACAACTCGGTGGCTGACACTGCCTCTTAAACCGTGTTCGTCAAGTTTGTGGTTGACTAATTCAAAAATTTCTTCAACTCGTGGGGTGATGATGCTTATTAATTCAGCTTTGGGAACTTGTTTTATTGAGCTGTCATCTTCTTCGCCAATTGGATAGACATTGATTGTTTCTTCTTTGTCTTTGCTGGTCATGAACGCGCAACCGTGTAATGTTTTTAAGCGTTCGGCATGAGTGAAAGATGTGGTTAAGCCCCAAGCAATGTCATTGGTGATGTTATTGCCTCCTACCGGTAAGGCTGAAAAATAGGTCGGATGGCCGTGCTTGAAGGTACAGATGCTGGTTGTGCCTCCTCCAATATCGACAATCGTTGCGCCGAGCTCCATTTCGTCATCAACCAAGCATGATAATCCAGAGGCGTAGGCTGAAAATGCTTTTTCAGCTATTTCTAGGTGTGCGTTTTCAATTATGGTTTGCTCGTTGCGGAATAAAATATCCGGTATCAAACCCAACAGGATATCAACCGATAATTCGGAGCCATATATATTTCTTGGGTCTTTTATTTCTTCGCCGCCGTCACAATGGTAGCTCATCGGTAGGCAATGGATTAATTCATGACCTTCGACGTTTATTTTATGAATCCCTTTTTCAATGACTTTGTTTATGTCATTTTCGTTTATCGGGCGGTTTTTGTTAATTGAAATTGAGGCGCTTTTTATGATGCTTTTCATCTTGTCGCCTGAAACATTTATAATGACACGGTCTATTCGTTCATTGGCCATTTGTTCCGCTGTTTCAACCGCGTTGCACACCGCTAAGGTGGCTTGGTTTAAATCTGTGATAACGCCGTTTTTTATCCCTTTTGAAGCGTTGTATCCGTAACCGACTACGTTTATTCTTTTGTCGCGGCTTATTTTGGCTATGATGCAGCAGACTTTTGATGATCCTATATCTAGGGCGGCTACGGTCGTCAGTCGGTTAAATGAATGATTCACTTCTTTTTCCTTTTATAACTTTCTTTCTTTGGCACGTGCTTTCTTGCGTGCCTTGCTCGTTTTTTCTAAGGTAACGGTTATTTTTCCTGGTAATCTTAAATCGATTTTGGTTAATTTACGTTTAAGAATGTTTTTTTCAGCGTTTATTTTTATTAATTTTTTCCAGGCTTGTTCAATGTCTTTTTCCGGAAGCTTAATTGTTATGCCGTTTTCTATGCTGTCTAAAATTAAGTCCCAGCGGCGTTCCGATATATAATTAGCGGCTTTAATCCTTTTGAAAATTTCAGAATCGTCATCGATGATTTTGAGCAACTCATTGATGTTTTCTGGTGCGCCGGCGCCGACAATTAAGAGCGTTTCGTGTGGTGGTATATAATTGCTTTCAATTACCTGACCATCTTCATTGATGGGGTAAAATTTTTCATTATATTGCCAAAGGCTTTTTACTTTGTGTTCTTGAAGGTCTATTTGCAGAATGTTGGGAAAAAAGCTTTTTTTGATGCTTGCGCTTCTTACCCAAGGGAGTTGCTCTATTTGATAACGAATCTTGGCAATATCTGCTTTGAGTATGTTATCTTCTCGGGTGAGATTTAGAACGGCGTTGATTTCTTCTATTGTGGTATGATTGCGTCCGCGAATGATTATGTCGTCTATGGTGAAGCCGAGTTGACTGCTTAGATTGTAAAGCGAATCTTGAAAACTGAGAAGCTGTTTGTTTATTAAGTCGTTTTTAAGCGTTATGGTAATAGAGGCCAGAAAAAAAATGATACCCAATATTAATCCGTTACCGATTAGGCGGTAGGGAAATTCGCATGGCAAACTTATGACTGAGGTTTGGTTCGGTTTGTTCTCAGGCGATGGTTGGGGAGATGTTTTTTCTTCTTTGTCGGTCATATTTTTATTCTGCTTTTATTCCTAGGCGCTTGACTTCCCATTCTAGATTGATTGCGGTGTGTTCTTTGACGCGTTTAATTATTTCTTCTCCCAAATCTTCAATGTCTTTTGCGCTGGCGTTGCCGGTGTTGACGAGAAAATTGCAATGCTTTTCTGAGACTTTTGCTCCGCCAATGCTTAAGTCATCGCAGCCTGATTTTTTTATCAATTCCCAAGCTTTTAATCCTTCGGGATTCTTGAATGTTGAGCCGGCTGTTTTAACATTGTGGGGTTGACTCTTATGGCGTTTGTTTTTCATCTCATTTATTGTTTCAAGGATTGTTTGCGGTTGTTCCGGCTGTGTGCGGAATGTTAAAGCCGTGATAATCCAGTCTTCGGGGAAAAAGCTGCTTCGATATGATAGTTGCAATTCTTCTACCGGTATTTCTTTTATTTCACCAATGTCATTGATGACTTCGGCGCTGATAATGACATCTTTGACTTCTTTGCCGTAGCAACCGGCATTGGTTTTTACCGAGCCGCCAATTGTTCCCGGTATTGTACTTAAAAATTCTAAGCCACCACATTTTTCTTTCAGAAGTATTGAAACAAGATCAATATTTTTTAGACCGGCGCCGCAGGTTAGTTTGTCTCCGTCTTTGTGATATTTTCTGAAGGCTGGCGAATCTAGCTTGATGACAACTCCCGGAATTCCGCCGTCACGTACCAATAAATTCGAGCCGCCACCTACAACACATAGTGGTATGGTGCGTGAGCGTGTCGCCATAAAAAAGCTTAAATCTTCTTTGTCGGCCGGTATATACATAATTTCTGCCGGACCGCCTACGGCAAACCAAGTGTGTTTTTTCATGGGTTCGTCGGTTTTATATTTACCTCGCACCTTGGGAAGAATATCTATAAGAGATGATTTTTCTTTGAAGAGATTAAACATCTTGCTTCTCCGGGGTTATGATTTCTTGTTCGAGGGTGTTGGCTAAGCGTTCGGCAGCATTGGTAATGGCAATTTTTTTGGCGGCATCCGACATTGTTTTTAGTCTTTGCGGATTGTTTATTAATTCTTCAAGCGTTTGGTTGAGCCATTCAGCCGTAAAGTTTGTTTGATTGATAACGATGGCCGCATTGTTTTTTTCAAGTTCGGCAGCGTTCTTACTTTGATGGTCATCGGCAGCCGTGGGCAATGGAACAAGTATTGATGGCAATCCCGCTGCGGCAATTTCGCTGACTGATGAGGCGCCGGCTCGTGAGATAATGAGATGGCTTGAGGCATAAAGCTCGGCCATGTTGTCAAAGAAATGCTTGATAGTTATATCAATCTTCTCCCCTTGATAGTCTTTTTTTAGGGCGTCAACATCGTCTTGGCGGCATTGCTGATAAACTTTTAGAGTTTTTTTGGCCTTTGAGGATAAATTACTTAGGGCTGATGGGATGACGTCTGTGAAAATTTTTGCTCCTTGGCTTCCTCCTAAAATAAGAAGCTGAAATCTCTCTTGAGGTAAGCTGTACTCTTTGTTGTGCAAGGCGGCAATGTTTTGTCTTATCGGCATTCCGGTTAACACGTTTTTGACATGATTTGGGGCATATTTGACGTTGTTAAAACTTTGGGCAACGCAGGTGGCGTATTGGCTCAAAAAGCGATTGGTACGGCTCATGACGGAGTTTTGTTCGTGGATAATAAGCTTTTTCTTCAATATAATTGCGGCTAAGGCGCATGGAAATGAGGCATATCCGCCAAAGCCAACGACGCAAAGCGGTTTTTCCTTTATCAAAATCAGACAGGATTGCAAGGTGCCTAACGCTAATTTGATTAAACTTTTTAGTTTGAAAAAGTAAGATTTTCCGACTAAGGCTCCAGACAAAACCGCATAGTTTTTGATTTCTCCAAGCTTGCCTTTATAGTTGTTTTGCCCACGTGAATCTGTTACCAGCATCAAGCGGTATCCGCGCTTTGAGAGTTCTTCGGCCAGGGATTCAGCCGGATAAACGTGACCTCCTGTGCCACCGGCCGTTAATATTATCAGTCCTTTGTCTTTAATCTTCTGGTTCATCTTTGTCCTCCGCATTGACGTTCTTTCGTGTGATTGCCAGTAACATTCCCATTCCTAATGCTGTGGCCAGCAACGATGATCCTCCATATGAAATGAACGGTAAGGTCATGCCTTTGGTGGGCATGAGATGCAGGGTCGAGGCCATGTTGATAATGGCTTGCAATCCAAATGAGGCTGATAATCCGGCGGCTGATAAAATGATAAATAAGTTGCTGTCTTTAAGCGATAACGCCATGGCTCGGATGACAATGGCCGCATAAATGCCAACGATTATCAAGCATAAAAATAACCCGAATTCTTCTCCGGCAACAGCAAAAATGAAGTCTGTATGTGCATCAGGAATATTAACTTTTATTATTCCTTCTCCGGGGCCGCGTCCAAAAATATGACCGTTTCCAAAGGCTTCCAATGATTTTCGGACTTGGTAACTCAATTCGCCGCCCGAAGCTAAAAACTGTTCGACACGAGCGTGTACATGGTCAAATGTAAAATAAGCCAAAATAAGTAAAATAACGCCGGCGGCGCCGAATATGGCCACAAAGGTTAGGGATAAGCCGCTTAGAAAAAGTTGGAAACCCCATATCGCTGTGACAACAATCGACATACCCACATCAGGTTGTAAGGCCAATAAACATATTGTTAAACAATACAGCCCAAAGGATAAAATGTCTCCAGGAAAGTCGTTATGACGCTTTTGGCCTTCAAACAGCCAGGCTGCGACCACGGCAAATAAGGGTTTGATAAATTCTGAGGGTTGAAGCGAAAAACCTAAAATACGAATCCATCGTGAGGCTCCTTTGGTGGCTTCTCCCCAAAACAATGTTGCTATCATTAATCCAATAATTATCACAAAACCAATGATGGATAAACGGCGAATCGTTTTTAAATTTTGCATCGATATGAGTATCATTATCCCATAGGCTATTGGAATAAAGAATAGTTGACGCTTTATGAAGTGAAATGTGTCGGCTCCGATGCGGTTGGCAACCGATGGGCTGGCTGAGAAATTTAAAAATATTCCGAAGATGATTAAAACCGTAACTAATGATAACAAAACCTTATCAACGGTCCACCACCATTTGCTTATTAGACTGCGGCTGTTGCGGGAAAAATTTATCACGCTGTTATTCTCCTATTTTGCACAAAGATAGGAGGCCGATAAGGGCTAACAGTAATCCGACAATCCAAAAACGTAGGACTACGGTTGTTTCTTTCCAGCCAAGTTGTTCAAAATGATGGTGAATGGGCGCCATGAGAAAAACGCGACGCTTAGTTCTTTTGTACCAAAAAACTTGGATAATGTCAGATAAGGCCTCAATGACAAAAATGCCTCCGATAATTGCTAAAATGATTTCATGTTTGGTTAAAACGGCTATTGTGCCAAGTAAACCGCCTAAGGCTAACGAGCCTGTGTCTCCCATGAAAATTTTGGCCGGAGGTGCGTTAAACCATAAAAAGCTGATGCATCCACCAATAACGGCTGCGCATAAAACGGCAATTTCTCCGCTGCCGGGAATCGGTGTTGCGTTTACATAAGAAGCTAAGTTTGTTCCACAAGAAAAGGCTATGAGCATAAAGGCGAAAAAGGCTATGACGCATAAGCCACCGGCTAAACCGTCTAAGCCATCGCTCAAGTTTACGGAGTTTGCCGTTCCGACGATAACAAACATGGCAAAGGGAATATAAAACCAGCTTAAATTCATTACTAAGTTTTTAAAATAAGGAATGTCTAGGGCAAAACGTGTTTCTTCTGACGTGGCATAGCTGATTAAGGCGATGGCTAGAATCGAGGCTGCGAATTCCATCATTAGGCGGTGAGGGCCGGTGATAGCTAATGAGCTGTTTTTGCTGACTTTAATGTAGTCATCTGCCAATCCTATCAGGGCATAAGTTATGTAAATAAACAAGGAGGACCAAACAAACGCATTTGTTAAAGAGCACCATAACAGAATGGATATTAGGGAGCTACCCAATATTAGAATTCCGCCCATCGTCGGTGTTCCTTTTTTGGTTTCCAAATGACTTTTGGGGCCGTCTTCTCTTATGGGCTGTCCTTTGCCCTGATGTTTTTTTGCAAAAGCGATGAATTTTGTTCCGCTTGCCAGTCCAATAATCAAGGCGCTAAAAAAGGCTAATACCGCTCTTAGGCTTGTCGAATCTATTATATTTTCTAACATGATTATTCCTTAGTCCTTATTTGAATTTTGCATATTTTGACCTTAGCGGAAATATCTAAAATAATGATTAAAATTTTTATAAAAAAATCCCCTCAATTTGCTGTTTGAGGGGATTGGGTTTATGTGTTGTTTTATTCACATAACAAGGCGTAGGCTTCATCTTCACTTTTAGCTCGGCGTAGTTTTTCGCAAGCGTTTTCATCTTTGAGTAAACGCGAAATTTGCGCCAAAGCTGTTAAGTGGTCTGCGCCGCTTGAATCCGGTGACATTAACATGAAAACCAAGTCTATTGGTTTGTTGTCAATGGCATCATAGTTCATCGGCGAGGACAGTCTCATGAAAATGCCATAAATTTTATCCAGATTTTCAAGGCGGGCATGGGGGAGTGCCGTGCCTCCGCCAAATCCCGTTGTTCCAAGATTTTCTCTTTCAAGTAACGCATCAAAAATTGTGCGTTCGTCAATGCCGCTCAGCTCTGAAGCTTTTTGAGCCAATTCTTGCAGAAGTTGGCGCTTGCTTCCGGCTTTTACATCCAGATAAATATTTTTTTGGTTTATAATATTGGTGATTTTCATCTTATGAAACCTTTAGGCTTTGGGTTCAACCCAACCAATGTTGCCATCTTTGCGGCGGTAAACCATGCTGATGTGGTTATTGGCGCTGTTTTTGAACAAAATTGCGCATTCATCCGCTAAGTCCATTCTCATAACGGCTTCGCTGACGGTGCAAACCGGAATGTTTGCTTCTGTTTCGGCAATGGTCAACGGGGCGTCTTCGTTAATGTCAAGCTCTTCGTCTTTTTCAATCAACGGGAAAATAGCCTGATGAGCAATTTCGGCTTCGTCCAAACCGGTCTTGCCTTTATGGTCATTTAGTTTGTTTTTGTGGCGGCGAAGACGGGTGGCTATGTGTTGGTTGGCCGAATCAAAGGCTGAGTAAGGATCCGCGCAAGCTTCGCTCGAACCTTTTAATACAATATTTTTCGCAGGGTGTACGGTTACTTCGGCTAAAAATTCTTCGCCTTCTTTTGAAAAAGCGACCGTGCAGCTTATTGGTGCCGGAAAGTATTTGTTGACGGAATTTAAAATCCCTTCTTCAACATGTTTGCGCAGTCTGTCACCAATGTCTACTTGTTTTCCTGTTAATGAAATTTGCATGTTTTTTTCCTTACATAAAATTAATAAAAAAACTCTTCTTTAAGTGTTCCGAATCTATCTCATTTTTCTGAAAATAGCAAGCTTATTTTTGTTTTATATTTTGCGTTTTTCGCGTTTGCGTTCCGATGAGGGCGCAATTTTGAGACTTTCTCGGTATTTGGCAACCGTTCGGCGGGCAACTTTTAAGCCTTCTCTTGCTAACAGTTCAGATATTTTATCATCCGATAAGATTTTTTTGGGGTCTTCGTTTTCTATCATCTGTTTGATTTTGTGCTTGATGGCGGTGGTGGATTGGTTGTCCTCACCGCTGTAACTGCCGGCGGCGGAGGAGAAAAAATATTTTAGCTCAAAAATGCCAAGAGGCGTATGCATATATTTGTTTGCGGTGACGCGGCTTACGGTGCTTTCGTGCATTTCAACCGCTTCGGCGATGTCTTTTAAGGCCATGGGTTTTAGACTTTCAATGCCGTTTTCAAAAAAATCGCGTTGGGTTTTGACAATCTCTTCGCTGATGCGCAATATGGTGTCGGCTCGTTGTCTGAGGGCGCGAATTAAAAAACTGGCACTGCCGCTTTGGGTCTTTAGGTATTTTTTTGCTTCTTTATTTTTTTCGCTTTGTCTTTTTATTTCTTTATAATAACGCTGGTCTATTAAAACACGGGGGAGATAGCGGCTGTTGAGTTCTACATAATATTCTCCGTATTTGTTGCGGCGTACAAAAACATCTGGGATAATATAGTCGGTTTCTTTTTGCTCATATTCAAGAGCGGGCTTGGGGTTGGTGCTTTGAATGTCCAAAATCATTTCTTTTAAGTCGTCTTCATCAACGTTAAGTTTTTTTTGAAGACGTTTGTATTCACGCTTTCCCAGCAAATCAAGGTTTTGCAATAGAGTTTGCATTTTGATATCAAGTCGGTCTTTTTCTTTGAGCTGTAAGGCAATGCATTCGGCCAAATTCTCGGCAAAAATACCTGATGGTTCAAATTCCTTAAGTTTATTAAGAACCTTTGTTACGTTACTTTCTTCTGTGTGCAATATGGCTGCGATTTTTTTTGTATCTCCTCTGAAATAACCGCTCTCATCCAAAAAGCTCATGAGGCGAAAAGCAATTATTTTTTCTTTGGTGTCAGCTAGGGAAATTTGAATCTGCTCGCTTAGATGTTGGTATAAACTTTTTGTTGAAGATAGCTTTTGTTCAAAAAAGTCATAATCTTCTTCCGGGGAGTGCCTTTTATCTTTGTTTTTGGCATAGTCTTGCCAATCATAGTCATTTGCGGTTTCATAGCCTTCACAGTCAGAGCCGTCATCGTCAAAGGTATTATCTATGTCAATATCTAGCGGAGTATCAACATTGTCTTCCGTTTCAGAGGCGTAGTCATCAATTGTTTGTTCTTTTTCGTTGTCTTGGTTTAGAAAGTCGTCTTCTCGTTCAAGCAAAGGATTGGACGCCAGCTCTTGTTCAATGACGCTGCTTAATTCTAAATTTGACATCTGCAACAGGTTTATGGCCTGTCTCAGCTGCGGCGTCATCAAGAGTGACTGCGATTGCTTGATTTCTAATTTAGGCGTGATAGCCATTCTAATCCGGCCCCCTAAATTTAATTACATCGAAAAGTTATCGCCTAAGTAAACTTTACGGACTTCTTTGCTGGCAACAATCTCGGAGGGAACACCTTCCATTAAGACTGAGCCACCGTGCAAGATATAAGCACGGTCTATGATGTCAAGTGTTTCGCGGACATTGTGGTCGGTGATTAAAACACCTAAGCCGCGGTTTTTGAGTTGTGACACTAAGGTGCGGATTTCACCAACGGCGATTGGGTCAATACCGGCTAAGGGTTCATCCAGTAAAATAAAATTCGGTTGGCTGGCTAAAGCGCGTGCGATTTCCAAGCGGCGGCGTTCTCCACCGGATAAGGCTATGGCTGGTGATTTTCTTAAATGGGCAATCGAAAATTCTGATAAAAGCTGTTCAAGCATATTTTCTTGTTCGCTGATGTCATCGGTAACAATTTCAAGAATTGCCTTGATGTTTTCTTCAACCGTTAATGAACGAAAAATTGAGGCTTCTTGCGGAAGATAGCCGATACCCATGCGGGCGCGGCGGTACATCGGCATATTGGTTATGTCTTTGCCGTCAATATGGACATCGCCGTAGTCCGGGGTTATTAAACCTGTTACACAATAAAAACACGTTGTTTTGCCGGCGCCGTTCGGACCCAGTAAACCAACGGCTTCTCCTCTCTTGACATGGAGTGATACATTACGTAAAACCGGTCTGTTTTTATATTTTTTGCCGATGTTAAAAACATCAAGTGTTGAAACAGATGGATTATTCTGCATGATTTTTTTCCTCCTTGTTTGATGAGGTGTTTATTTTCTTTTGGCTGCTTTGGCGAAAAATCCCTGAAACACGACCGCCGTTTTCTCCGGCAAGCATGCGGCTGATGCCGGTGTTTAAATCCGTTTCGGCGTAGCTGCCGCGGATGATGCTGCCGTCTTGGTTTATCTCAACATTTTCGTAAAGTTTTACTTTTCCTTCTTTGGGTAAATAAATGCCTCGTTGAGAGGTGGCCGTTGCTTGTGGCGTGGTGATTTTGACATGTCCTTTTATATTGACTTTGTCCATAGCTAAGTTGCCTTGCTTGTCTTTTTCAAAGTAACTAATCATTTCATCTGATTGGACTTTGTTTTGTTTATTGTGGGCGGTTACGTTGCCATAAGCCGTGGCTTTTGCTTCTTTAGGATAATAAATAATTTTGTCTTCCGCCGTAATAATATCGCCATTTTGATTAATTATTTTTGCTGGTTTTCCGGTTAAAATAACTTCCTCTTTGCTTAGGTCGTAATCCAGTGTTTCGCCGTATGCTTGGGCGTTTTGGCCTTCAGCTTTGACTTTGCCTTTGGCGTGAAGTGTTTTGAAGGTGGTTTTGCCTTCCTTATCTTCGGTGTAAAAAGCGGTTAAGGTGTCAGCTTTTATTGTGTTGCCGTCTTTTTGGGCAATGGCGTTGCCAACGGCGACCAATTTTTTTTCGTTTTGGTGTATCTCGACCTGTTTATCGGCAAAAACCTCTAAATCTCCGCTTTGTGCCGGAGACGTTTGTAAAAGAAATAAGCTTAATAAAATTATGGGTGTTGTTTTCATGACTTTGCCTCAAGCTGTTCTTCTTTTAGGATAATATGGGTTTTGCCTGTAAAAATTAACAGGTTTTTGTCTTTGTAAAATTTAAATCCTTGCGAATCAATTTTGCCGATATCTCCTTCGCCGTGGGTCGGCGTGGTGCTTTGCCCATAGTTTTTTTGGAAGTCATATTCTAAGGCTTTGGTGGTTGCCGTGTAACCTTCGCTGTAAGTCATGTGAACGTTTTGCTCCAAACGGAGAGTATTCTTGTTTTGGTCGTAATAACCGATTGGAGCTTTGATGTCGTACCATGTTCCTTTTAAGGTGGGAAGCTTGCCTTGAGGATTGCTTAGTTTAATAAGCTTTGAGCCGGGGGCTGTTTCATCAATGTTTTCGGCGTTGAATTCGTTTACTTTATTGTCTTTATCGGTAATGAAAAGTACGGAACTTTCAACGTGGAGCTTTTCTAGTTCCCCTTGCTTGGGGAGCGTAATGTCGAGCCCGAACCCTTCTTCGTGTTGTTTGGCGTGAGGAATGATAATTAATAATCCGAGAAGGATTGCTGCAAAGCTTGGAAAAAGGAGTTCAATGCTTCTTATGATTTTTCGACGACGGTCAATTTCGGGGCTCTTGTTTTCTTTTTTGAGCCCCGTATTTGCAAAGTACGAATCGATGTTTTGGTTGTTTTCCACGCTTAGGCTGCTCCGGTTTTTAAACAATCATGCATATGAATAATGCCGACCGGAAAGCCGTTTTCTGTAACAAACAGCTGAGTTATGCCCTTGCCTGTAGTGTTCATAATCTTTAGGGCTTCGGCAACCAATGTGTCGCCGTCGGTAATCTTTGGATTTTTGGTCATGATGTCGGCGGCTGTCTTGTTCATGATGTCGTTGCTCATGTTTCGGCGTAGGTCACCGTCGGTTATGATGCCGATAAGTTTTCCGTCCGGAGAAATGACACCGACGCATCCTAGAAGTTTGGCAGACATTGTCAAAATAACATTTTGCATGGTGGCATCTTCTTTGACCAAGGGCATATCGTCGCCGGTGTGCATTAAATCGGAAACTTTTTGCAAGTAGGCCCCAAGCTTTCCTCCAGGGTGGCGTTGTTTGAAATCGGTTTTCGTAAAGCCTCTTCTTTCAAGCAAGGCAATGGCTAAAATATCTCCTAAGACAATTGTGGCTGTGGTTGATGATGTTGGCGCTAAACCCAGCGGGCAAGCTTCTCCGTCGTTTGGTAAAGTTAGCAAAATATCACCAGCTTTGCCCAAGGCACTATCGGGATTTTTTGTGACCGCAATTAACGGAATGCCAAATCTTTTGCAATAGATAATGATATCGGAAAGTTCCCTTGTTTCTCCTGAGTTTGATATCGCAAGAACGCAATCTTTTGATGTTATCATGCCCAAATCGCCATGACTAGCTTCCCCAGGGTGAACAAAGAAGGAAGGGGTGCCGGTGGAGGCTAAGGTGGCCGCTATTTTTGAGCCGACATGCCCTGATTTTCCCATACCGGTTACAATGACGCGTCCTTCTGTTTTTTGCATTAAATTAAGGGCTTCGGTCAAGCTACCGTCAAGGCTATCTTCCATCATGCGCAGCGCTTCAACCTCTTTATCAATTGTGTGTTTCGCCGATATAATGTCTTTGTTTTCCATATTTTGTTTTCCAATTGTTGTTGATTTATAGCGAACAATATTCCTTTTGTCGTTAAAAAGCAAGTCTTTTTCTCTGTTCTTATAATTAAGGATTTTGCGCAAAGCCCATGACGTCTCCTTTTATTATCCATTCACTTTGGCTGAATAAGGGTAAAAAACGGATGGTATGGTATTCTATTTCTACGTTGCTTAGGTAGTCTCCTTTGTATTGTTGCAATGTTTTTTCTATTGCATTATCAAGTTTGGGAGTTTCCCCAAACGGAATAAATAAAAACCAGCCTTCTGAGGCGGACATTGTTACTTGCTCTTTTATGACATGGTTGTTTTGTTCAAAATATTTTAACGGTGTGGGGCGTGAGGTGAGAATGCCATAGCGACCTTCCGATGTGGTGCAAGCACTAAGTAAGAGTATCAGACCAAAAATTATTTTATTCTTAATCATTCAAAACCTCCGAACAGCGGGGCAAGTTTGATGGCATCGCCTTTGACCGTAATCGTGTTTTCGCCCCCCAGTAAATACCATGAGTTTTTGTATTCGGCTTTGGCGTTGACCAAAATATCAGCTTCGGCACTATCTAAGGCGCGGCGAATAGCGTATTCCAGATTAGGATAGCCTTGCGGAAAAAATAGAAAGATACCGGTACTGTCGCTGCCGCTTGCTCCTTTGATAACGGTGGCTTTTTGCAGTTGTTGCGCTTCAACTGCTGTGATCTCAGGAGAAATAACGCCAAGCTCGGCAATGCGTTGTGTGCTTGTGCAGCCACTTAATAATAAAACTATTGCTGCAAGCCCGATTTTGTTCATGAATTGCTCCTTGTTATTTGTTTTGGCTTATTCTAGTTGTTTTCTTTTAAAACTTCGTTAAATAGACTCAATTTGACTCAAAAATATGGTCGGCGAAGCTTGCTACTTTCCTTTTATGGTGACTCTTTTCAAGGGGTTATGAATCGTTTTTTCAATTTCTTAATAAAAAGTGAATGTTTTTTAGACTCAAATCAAAGAAAATTTGTAAAAGACTCTTGACTTTATTGCAAACTGAATCTAGTATGCCGAGACTCGATTAGACAAGGGGTGCTTTGTGCTATGCGCTTTATTGCGTGTTTAACATTGGAAGCGCTATGAGTTTGCATCTTGCGTCTGATTTCGAGATGTGTAATGTTTTAATAAGGAAAATAGTGATGCCTACAATTAATCAGTTAATTCGTAAATCACGAACACCCAAAGTTAAGAGAAACAAAGTCCCGGCTTTGAAAGCGTGCCCACAAAAACGCGGTGTTTGTACGAGAGTTTATACAACTACTCCGAAAAAACCGAACTCCGCTTTGCGTAAAGTGGCTCGTATTCGTTTGACTAACGGCTTTGAAGTAATCAGTTATATCCCTGGTGAAGGTCACAACTTGCAAGAGCACTCAGTGGTACTGATTAGAGGCGGCCGTGTAAAGGACTTGCCAGGTGTTCGCTATCATATCATTCGTGGTACCTTGGATACTCAAGGTGTTTCTAAACGTCGTCAACGTCGTTCTCTTTACGGCGCTAAGAGACCTAAATAAGGAGTAATCAGATGTCACGTCGTCATACTGCAGAAAAAAGACAAGTACTGCCCGATGCTAAATACAACAACGTGGTAGTCGCTAAATTTATTAATGGCGTTATGGAAGATGGTAAAAAAGCTGTTGCTGAAAAAATCGTTTATTCCGCTTTTGATATCATCGCTCAAAAGTCAAAGCAAGATGCTTTGAGCGTCTTTAATGAAGCTATTGAAAATGTTAAGCCTATGGTTGAAGTTCGCTCTCGCCGTGTCGGTGGTGCAACTTATCAGGTTCCTTCTGAAGTTAGAGCCGATCGCCGTCAGGCACTCGCAATCCGTTGGATTATCGGTGCTGCTCATAAGCGTTCGGAAACAACTATGACCGAAAGACTTGCTAACGAATTGTTAGATGCTTTTGCTAATAAGGGTGCCGCTGTTAAAAAACGCGAAGATACTCATAAAATGGCTGAAGCTAACAAAGCTTTCTCTCACTATAAGTTCTAACGCTAAGAGGGGTATTTTATTATGGCTCGTACACATAAACTTGAATTATACAGAAACATCGGTATTATGGCTCATATTGATGCCGGTAAAACAACAACAACCGAACGTATTCTGTATTATACAGGTCAAAGTCACAAAATCGGTGAAGTGCATGAAGGCGCTGCCACCATGGACTGGATGGAACAGGAACAAGAACGCGGTATTACCATTACGTCTGCTGCGACTACTTGCTTCTGGAAAGGTCACAGAATTAACATCATTGATACGCCGGGACACGTTGACTTCACTGTTGAAGTTGAACGTTCTTTGCGCGTTCTTGACGGTGCTATTACCGTGTTCGACTCCGTTGCCGGTGTTGAACCACAATCTGAAACCGTTTGGCGTCAAGCTGATAAGTACGGTGTTCCTCGCATTTGCTTCTGCAACAAGATGGACCGTATCGGTGCCAACTTCTATCGTTGCTTGGATATGATTGTTGACCGTTTGGGCGCTCGTCCGATGGCTTTGCAACTTCCTCTCGGCGTAGAAGCTGAGTTCAGAGGTGTTGTTGATCTGTTGAACATGAAAGCTATCGTTTATACCGGTGATACCGCTGATTCTCCAATCGAGATTCAAGATATTCCGGCTGATATGATGGAAAAAGCTGAAAAATATCATCATGAGTTAATCGAAATGGCTGTCGAAGAAGATGAAGATGCCATGAATGATTACCTTGAAGGTAAAGAAGTTTCGGTCGAAACCTTGAAAAAATGTATCCGCAAGGGTACCATTGCTCAGGATTTTGTTCCGGTCTTCTGTGGTACGGCCTTCAAAAACAAGGGTGTTCAGCCTTTGCTTGATGCCGTTATTGATTATTTGCCTTCTCCTTTGGATATTGCTTCTATTAAAGGTATTAATCCTAATACTGATAAAGAAGAAGAGAGAAAGCCTGATGATAATCAGCCTTTAGCCGCTTTGGCGTTCAAGATCATGAATGACCCGTTCGTTGGATCTTTGACCTTTACGCGTATTTATTCCGGTACAATGACCGCTGGTTCTTATGTCTACAACTCTGTTAAGGATAAGAAAGAACGTGTTGGTCGTATGCTTTTGATGCACGCTAATAAACGTGAAGATTTGAAAGAAGCTAATGCCGGTGATATTATCGCTTTGGCCGGTTTGAAGGATACAACTACCGGTGATACGCTTTGCGACCAGTCTCATCCGATTATTTTGGAAAATATGGAATTTCCTGATCCGGTTATTGAGTTGGCTGTTGAGCCGAAAACTAAAGCCGATGTTGAAAAAATGGGTCTTGCTTTGTCTCGCTTGGCTATGGAAGATCCGTCTTTCAAAGTTTCTTCTGATCCGGATTCCGGTCAAACAATCATTAGAGGTATGGGTGAACTTCACCTCGAAATTATTGTTGACCGTTTGAAACGCGAGTTCAAGGTTGAGTGTAATGTTGGTGAGCCGCAAGTTGCTTATCGTGAAACCATCACTAAGTCTTGCGATATCGAATATACCCACAAGAAACAGTCCGGTGGTGCCGGTCAGTTCGCTAAGGTTAAGATTAAGTTCTCACCGATTGAAGGTTACACCGGATTTGAATTTGAAAATACCGTTGTCGGCGGTAATGTTCCAAAAGAATATATCCCGGGTGTTGAAAAAGGTTTGCGCTCCGCTATGGATGCCGGTGTTATCGCCGGATATCCGGTAACCGGTGTTCACTGCAACCTTTATGATGGTGCTTATCACGAAGTCGACTCTAACGTTATGTGCTTCGAAATTGCTGCTCGTGCCGCCTTCCGCGAAGGTATGCGTCAGGCTGATCCGAAGCTCTTGGAGCCGATTATGAAAGTCGAAGTCGTTACTCCGGAAGAATATATGGGTGACATTATCGGTGACTTGAACTCTCGCCGTGGTTTGGTCAATGGTATGGATCAGCGTGCAAACGCTCGTGTTATTGACGCAAATGTTCCTTTGGCGAATATGTTCGGTTATGTAAATACCCTGCGTTCTTTGTCTCAAGGTCGCGCTCAGTTTACGATGGTCTTTGATCATTATGCTGAAGTTCCGAGAGATGTGGCTGAAAAGGTTAAAGCTAAGAACGCCTAAGATTTCGTTTTTAACGGGAAGCTAGAGCAATTTTACGTTATCTCAAAAAATTCATGTACTAATCTGTACACTAAAATTTTTTCTTAACTAGAAATCACTCTATCTTCCTCGTTAAAAACAAAATTTCGTTTTTAGGGAAAGCTAGAGCAATTTTACGTTGTTCTACATCCTGCTTAAAAACAAAGATTGAGTTTGTTTATTTAATTTTTTTATTTGGAGTTATTCTAAATGGCAAAAGAGAAATTTGAGCGTAGCAAACCGCACTGCAACATCGGTACGATTGGCCACGTAGACCACGGTAAAACTACTTTGACAGCAGCAATTACA
>CASFLB010000010.1 GCA_949295395.1 uncultured Pseudomonadota bacterium
AAAAACAAGCAGCGACAAGGCTGCGGCGGCAAGCAATTTATTTTGCATGAAAAGCATCTCCTTAAAAAAATTAACTCAAATAGAATATAGCTAAATAAAAAAGGAATTCCAAGATAATTTTTTTAAGAAGTTTATAACTTTGGTGGTAAGTATTGACTTTGAGCGTAAGACACACTAAATGTAGAAATAATTGAAATAAAAAATAGGAATAAAACAGAATGCTGGGAAAGATAGCCAAAACGATTTTCGGTAGTGCAAACGAAAGATTTGTAAAAAAACAAAATAAGATAGTCCAAAAGATAAATTCATTAGAATCGGAGATGTCCGCTTTAAGCGATGAAGAGCTGAAAGCCAAAACGGATGAGTTTCGCACAAGAATAAAAGAAGGCGAAACGCTGGATGATTTATTGCCGGAGGCTTTTGCGGTCGTAAGAGAGGCCGCTAAAAGAACCTTAGGGCAAAGGCACTACGATGTTCAGCTAATCGGTGGTATTGTTTTACATAACGGCATGATTGCCGAAATGAAGACCGGTGAAGGTAAAACCTTAGTTGAAACCTTGCCGGCTTATCTAAATGCTCTGGAAGGCAAAGGCGTTCACATTGTTACGGTAAACGATTATTTGGCCAAGCGTGATGCTGAGTGGATGGGACAAGTTTTCCGCTTTTTAGGTTTAAGCGTAGATTATATTATTCATGGCAAAGACGACACTCAACGCCGTCAAGCCTATAACTGTGACATTACGTATGCCACCAACAATGAGCTGGGCTTTGATTATCTGCGTGATAATATGAAGTTTTCAATGAATGAGCTGGTACAGCGTCCGTTTAACTATGCCATTGTGGACGAGGTCGACTCAATTTTGATTGATGAAGCGCGCACCCCGCTTATTATTTCAGGAGCCGCAGAGGATTCGTCAGAGAAGTATATTTCAGTTAATAAGATTATTCCCAAGTTAACACCGGCAGACTATGAAAAGGACGAAAAAGCCAAGACCGTTGTCTTAACCGAGGCGGGCATGACGCACGCGGAAGCTCTTCTAAAAGAAGTCGGCTTAATCAAAGAAGGCTCGATGTACGATTTGGCGAATGTCACATTAGTTCATCACGTTAATCAGGCGTTGCGAGCTCACAAGATGTTTTCACGAGATGTCGACTACATCGTTAAAGACGGCAAGGTGATGATAATTGATGAATTCACGGGGCGCATTATGGAAGGCCGTCGTTATTCAGATGGTCTGCACCAAGCCTTGGAGGCCAAAGAAGGTGTTGATATTCAGTCCGAAAATCAAACATTAGCCTCAATTACCTTCCAAAATTATTTCCGTCTTTATCCGAAACTGGCCGGTATGACCGGTACGGCCATGACCGAAGAAGCTGAGTTTGGCGATATTTATAATTTGACTTGTGTTGAAATTCCAACCAACAAGCCGGTTCAACGCAAAGATGAACATGACGAAATTTATCGTACGGCCAAAGAAAAATATAATGCAATAATAAATGAAATAATTGACTGCCACAAAAGAGGTCAGCCTGTTTTGGTCGGTACAACCTCGATTGAAAAATCAGAGCTAATTGCCGAGTTGCTTAAACAACGCAGCAATATAAAATTTGAGGTTTTGAACGCTCGTCACCATGAACGTGAAGCCGCGATTGTCGCACAGGCCGGTGTTCCCGGAGCCGTAACCATTGCCACCAACATGGCCGGACGCGGAACCGATATTCAACTGGGCGGTAACTTGGATATGCGCTTAAAAGAGGAGCTTAAGGGAGACGAGAGCGACGAGCAAATAGCCAAGATAAAAGAGAGATTAAAAGCCGAGATTGAAGAAGGCAAAAAGAAAGCCATAGAAGCCGGTGGTCTCTATGTCTTGGGAACAGAGCGCCATGAAAGCCGTCGTATTGATAACCAATTACGCGGTCGTTCAGGACGCCAGGGTGACCCCGGAACCTCAAAATTCTTCCTCTCACTTGAAGATGATTTGATGAGGATTTTTGGCTCGGAAAGAATGAGCGCGATGTTAAAGCGCTTAGGCTTGCCGGAAGGAGAGGCCTTAATCCACCCATGGATAAGCCGAGCGATTGAAAAAGCCCAGCAAAAAGTTGAAGAGCGAAATTTTGATATTCGTAAAAATTTGTTAAAATACGATAATGTGATGAATGATCAACGAAAGGTCATTTACGAACAGCGCCGAGAACTGATGCAAGCCGATGATATTTCGGAAACGGTTGAGGAAATGCGCGACGAATATTTAGATGATATCGTCTATGGCTATATTCCTCACGGAAGCTTGCCGTCAGAAGCACCTCTAAAAGAGTTAAAGGCAGAACTTTTCAGAGTAACCGGAATGGATATTCCGGTAGAAGACTGGGCCAAAGAGGATAAAATCGATTCGGATGATATGGCCGAAAAGGTTAGAACATTTGTGGTTGAAAACATAAAAGCGCGGAACAAAGATGTTCCCGATTCTCTAATGCATATGGTTGAAAAAAGCGTTTTGTTACAGGTCTTAGACCAGCTATGGAAAGACCATATTGCAACGTTGGAACAGATGCGCCATACGATTGTTTTAAGAGCTTATGGCCAAAAAGATCCGTTGAACGAGTATAAAAAAGAGGCGTTTAATATGTTTTCACAAATGCTTGATTTGTTGAAAGAACGCCTGACGTTTTTGATTTGCCGTGTTCAAATCCAAATGGGAGACGCCAATGCTTTGCAGACCAGAAATGAAGCGCCGCGTGAGATGAAGGAGATTCACGAAGAACCGCAGTCTTTAATTTCTCGCCGTCCGGCCGAAGCCCCGAGAGCAGAGCAAGAAGCTGCAAAAAACTCGCCGTTTGCCTATAATAAAGCGGCTATAAACCCTAAAGATCCAAGCACATGGGGAAAGGTATCAAGAAATGATCCATGTCCTTGTGGTTCCGGATTAAAATATAAACATTGTCATGGCAAGGTTTAGAAAATAAAAAATCCCTCGTTCTAAAATGAACTGTCCAACTTTCGGGGGACTGTTCAAAAAACGAGGGATTTTTTTTAAGCTAAAAGCTCATCAACAAATGGAGGAAGGGTGTCGCCGGCTTTTCCAAATATATGATGGTCAAAATAAAAATTATTTGATGTTTTTTCAAGATTAAATTCATAGGTTTCGGCGCCGTATAGTTTGGCTGTCTGCACAAAAGCGGCTGCCGGAAAAACCACGCCGGATGTTCCGATGGAAAGAAACAAATCGCAAGAGGACAAAAGCCGTTCAACCTTGTCCATATAAAGCAGGTTTTCGCCAAAGAAAACAATATTGGGCTTCATCATGCCGGCCACCGAACATTGCAGACAAACTGTTTCGGTGGTTACGTCGTTCCATGTTTCTAAAACATGACCGCAGTTAAGGCAAACGGCTTGGTTGATTTGCCCGTGAATATGATAAATGTTGCGCGATTGTGCTTTTTCATGCAAGGTATCAACATTTTGTGTAATGATGGAAACCGGCGCGGGATAATTGTTTTGCAATTTCGTCAGAGCCAAATGAGCCGGATTCGGTTTTGCAGCGAGGAGTTCGGGCTTCATCTGGTTGTAAAAATCATGAACAAATTCAGGATTTCGCTGAAAAGCTTCAATGGTAGCCACATCTTCAACGCGGTGATTATTCCACAAACCATTAGAGCTACGAAAGGTTGCTAAGCCCGATTCGGCCGAGATACCAGCACCAGTCAAAACCACAATACTTTTATATGACTTATTCATGTCAAACCTCCCACAAACAAGAACAACAATATAATAAAGAGGATAAAATAGCAACAACTGTTGAATAATAAAATAAGATACGGTAAGAAATAAAAAGAGAATAAAGAGGATTGGACGAATGAAAAAACTTATTTTAGGAGCCATTTTAAGTTGTTTGACGCTAACGGAGGCTTATGCTGTTCCCAATAGAATGTATTTTGGAACAGATGTGGCTTATGACTTTAATAAGGTTGACGGAGGCCCCCGTTTTGAGGCAATCAACCCCCCGGTCAACCAAGAAGTTCGAGCTCCGGAAAGCATTATGAGTGCGGTTGTTAATGCTGGCTATAATTTTAGTGAAAATTTTGGAGTGGAAGCTTTTTACCAAATTTCTGACAGCAAGGATAAAACCTATGATCGTATTGCCAGCCTCAATTCTCAGTTAAACGCTGAAACTTCATATCAAGCCTATGGGTTAGATATGATTGCCTATATCAAATCAACAGATAAAGTCGATTGGCTGTTATCTGCCGGTGTTGCCCAATACAACTTTGAAACAAAGTTTAAATATTCAGCCGGCGGTGTTTTGCAAAAATCAACCGTAAAAGATGATTCGATAGGTTTCAGATTAGGTGCAGGCTTACAGATAAACTTTGACGATTATATCTCCTTCCGTGCGATGTATCGTTATATTTTCGCAGATATCCCGGGCATTGATAAAATGCAAGAAATCATTGTCGGTGTACGTATAGGATTTGATCCGTTCTTTTATTAAAAAAATAAGGGGAAGAAATTCCCCTTTAATCTTAAAAAGGAAAAAGAGAAAGCATATGCAAAAAAAAGTATCAGCCGGTATCGTGCAATATAATGGTAAAATATTGATTGCGCAAAGGATACATGGAAAATCACTCGCTTATAAATGGGAATTTCCGGGAGGAAAGATTGAAGCCGGAGAAACTCTTGAAGACTGCCTTAAAAGAGAACTTCAAGAAGAACTGCATTTGTCCGTTAAAGTCGGAAAGCTTTTCATGGAAACAAGCTATGATTATGGCGATTTCAGCATATCACTTAACACTTTTTGGGCAGAAAGTGAAACCGATAAGATTGATTACATGGATTCGCATGAACAAGTCAAATGGGTTTTACCGCAAGATTTAAAAAAATATGATTTTGCTCCGGCTGATAAAGAGATAATAGCAAAGCTTGAAGAATATTTTAAATGTGCCTGAGATGAAGGAAGACGATATTTTCGAAATATGGCGCCTAATGAGTTATTTGGGGCTAGGGTGTATTTTATGTGAGTTTTTAAGTGGGCGGATAATTTTTTTGGCCTTAGGGCTAAGTTGTTTTATCTGCGGAGGCCTAAGTTTAATCGTAACGGATAAACTTGTTTTAGGAATAAGCGGCGGTTGCATTTTTCTGCTCGGCTACATTCTGTTTAAGAAAATAGAAAAAAAGAAGTAACCGACGAACTTTTCTTGAAAAAAAAGAAAAACAAGATTAGATTATAGGCTAGGGCTGTCCGATAAACGAAAAAGGAGATAAGGTCAAGGTGTTATCCAGTCGTATTGCCAAAGGTGAAATTACGGTTATTATGGAAGGAAATCTCTGTGCTTTTGATAATGAAGCTCAGAAAGAGGCCGTTTACACCGCAGCCGCCGAACAAAAAACGGCAAAAATCGTTTTAGATGCCAAAAAACTAACAGAGTGGGATTCGACAACGGTTGCCTTTCTTTATAAATTAAGCAAAGGCCGCAAAGAAGTCGATGATACATCTTTGCCAAAAGATTTAGCTCATTTAGTGCAACTGGCCTTAAGGGTTGACCGCAAGCCTCCTGAAGCTAAGGACAATCAGCAAGAATTTTTAGAAAAAGTCGGTGAGGGAAGTCTAAACGCCTATACCAGCTTCTGCCGAGGAGTCCGCTTTATCCAAGACAGTCTAAAATCCATGATAAGATTGGTCAGCGGCCGTGCCATCATGAGAAAAGTTGATTTTCTTTTTGCCTTAGAAGGCTGCAGCTATCAAGCTGTTGGCATAATTTCACTGATAAGTTTCATGGTTGGTTTGATTTTGGCCTTTGTCGGAGCCATACAAATGCAAACCTTTGGTGTCGAAATCTATGTCTCAAGTTTGGTAGCCATTGCCATGACGCGCATAATGGGCGCAATTATGGCAGGTATTGTTATGTCTGGTCGTACAGGAGCCTCTTATGCCGCTACTATAGGAACAATGCAGGTTAACGAAGAGGTTGACGCGCTACGCACCATGGGAATCCCAACAACGGATTTCTTGGTCTTGCCACGCATATCAGCTTTAATGATAACCATGCCTTTTTTGACCATGTTATCTGATTTAATGGGAATGATTGGCGGAGCTGTTGTTGGAACGGTTATGCTGGGCTTTTCAGTTGATGAGTATTGGCAGTACACCGAAAAAGCCTTAAAGATGAGCAATTTTTTATTGGGAATACTTCACGGATTCGTTTATGGATATATCATTGCTTTGTGCGGATGTTATTATGGCGTTCATTGTGGGCGCAATGCCGATAGCGTAGGTGTGGCAACAACCAAAGCGGTTGTAGCCTCGATTGTTTGGATGATTGTCATTACGGGCATCTTGACGGTGATTATTGAGGAGGCCGGCGCATGATATCCGAACAAAAAAATATGATAGAAGTAAGCGATTTAAGCTTTGGCTATGGCGATTTTATGCTGATGAAAAATATCAGCTTTTCCGTAAAGGAACATGACATATTTGTCATCATGGGGGGATCGGGTTGTGGCAAATCAACCTTGCTGCATATCTTAACCGGATTAAAAAAAGCGGCCGGAGGACGTATAAAGATAGATGGTAAAAATTTGTGGATGCCAGACCAAAGCTTACGCAAAGACATCATGACCAACTGTGGAATCTTATACCAAAGCGGGGCCTTATTTAGCTCCATGACTTTGGCTGAAAATATAGCCTTACCCTTGCAGCAATATACGGAATATTCTTCAAAGCTGATACAGGAATTAGTATCCTTAAAACTAGCGCTGGTAGGCTTGGCTGGATTTGAAAATTTTTATCCCTCAGAAATAAGCGGCGGTATGAATAAAAGAGCCGGTTTGGCCCGAGCTTTGGCTCTTGATCCCAAAATAGTCTATTGTGATGAACCATCAGCAGGACTTGACCCAATAAGTTCTCATTTGTTGGATGACTTGTTTCTTGAGATTAACCAAAGTTTAGGAACAACCTTTGTTATTGTAAGCCATGAGTTGCCGTCAATTTTTGCCGTGGCCAACAATTCAATCTATTTGGATGCAGAAACCAAGAGTATCAAAGGAAGCGGCAATCCGCGAGAGCTTTTGCAAAATCCGCCAAACGAAAAAGTCAAAGAGTTTTTAACGCGAGGAGAAAATATCCATGCCTAGAAAGCCAAATACAAAAATGATAGGATTATTTGTCGTAAGTGGCATCGCTGCGGTTATTGTCATTTTAGCCGGATATATCAGCAGCACATTAATGCCGAATAAGAGAGATACGGTGGTTATGTACTTTGATGAATCGGTACGAGGATTAAATGTCGGCTCATCCGTTGTGTTTAACGGCGTTGAAATTGGAAAAATTTCAAAAATTGAGTTGATAACAAATAGCGATGACACAAGCTTCCGCATACCGGTATACGCAACGCTAACCGAATATAAAAGCACCTTATCACGCAAAAGTTATCACAGCCGAAAAGAGTTACTGAATAAATTGATTGAGAAGGGATTGAGAGCGCGTTTGGGCATACAGAATTATATAACGGGCCAGTTGATTGTTGAGTTAGTTATATTGCCAGATAGTCCGATAGTGCTAAAATATCAGGGAGAAAATGATGATATACTGGAAATCCCGACCGTATTATCTCCGATAAAAGAAATCTCTCAAGATTTATCAAAAGTGCAATTAAGCGCCGTTATTGCCAATATCAATGGCGTCTTCTCAAAATTAAACCAAGAAATGCCGAATATATTGCCTCAAGTAACGCGAGCATTTCGTGAAACCGGAGACTTAGTGGAAACAAATTCACAGGCCATAAGGGCAACGATAAGAAATATGAATGATGCCGCCGTAAGTATTAAACAAGCCGGAGATTCACTTCGCAATTTGACGGATTATTTAGAGCGTCATCCGGAATCAATTGTCAGAGGAAAGGAGAAATAGTATGAGCGTAAAAGCAAAAGCAGGAATACTGGCCGCAGCCATCATTGCCCTGAACGGTTGTTTCGGAGGTTACAGCCCCAACGCGTCGTTTTATACATTGAGTACGCCAAAGACGGTTACCGTTATTTCAAACAAGGTCTTGGATATACAAATAGAACGGGTTGAAATGGCAGACTATCTGCAACAGCCTCAAATTGTAACGCTTGATACAAACCGTGTTGAACTGGTTAAAAGTGAATTTAATCGCTGGGGCGCTCCTTTAGCGAGTATTGTCCAAAACACACTAGCCGCCGATATGTCAAAATATTTGCCGGCCTCAGAAGTGAACACGGTTGGCAGTATTTATACACCGACCGAATATAATGTTCGCGTCAGAATAAGCCGTTTGGAGGGAACCTGGAATGAACAAGCCGTTATTGAGGCTTGGTGGCAGGTTCTGAATAAAAAAGGTAACATAATTATTAATCGTCGAAGTTATTTTGAAACGCCTTTGACAACGGGATACGTTGAATTGGCCGAAAAACAAAGCCTCTTAGTAAATCAGCTAGCAGAGGAAATTGCAAAAGCCATCAGCGGAAAATAAAAAAAGAAACAGGCAAAAGGCCTGTTTCTTTTTTTTTGAGAGGATGCAAGATTATTCTTCAGTTTGCACTTGTTTTACAAAATAAAAGAAGATAAGAACGAGCATAACCGGAATTGTTGCCAGCAACCCAAGATTAATCCCAACCAAAGATAAGAGAATAAGCAAGAGTATGACACCGGACAAACAAACGGAAGAAAGACGCATACGAGCATCAAATGAGAGCGCTTTTTTCATCAAAGACCCGATAATACCGGCACAAAAGGCATAAAATAAAGAAAAGATAAGAAAGACAAGAAAGAAAGCAACAAAAGCAACCGCAATAACACTCCATTTTATCATTGAAAGAAGTTGAGAAATAGTATCGCGATAATCTCCCTGAGGAAGGTTAAGGTTTTCGGCATAAGCTTCGACCTTCGCATCAACATCGCTGATAAAATAAACATTTTTGCGGCTCATATAAATACCTTGTTTAAGGGAAGAAATATCCAAGGCGTCAACCGTTGGATCAACGACAAAATTAATCTGTTCTCCACCAACGCTAAAAGAGGCTTCTCTTTTTTCGTTTGCTGGTTCAACCATAATATGGTTTTCAATTTTTATGGGTAAGAGCTTTTCAGAAACTTCTTGGGTTTTTTCAACAATCTCTTTTGTGCTAAGAGAAAAAGACAGCGAAATAATCAAGACACAGAGAACACTCAAAGCCAAAAGGAAAAGAGCGCCAATTCCTTTACCATTGAGGATGTAATTAAAAATTTTAGTCATAACAATCCCTTTCAAAAAAAATAACTATGAAAAAAAGATAAAACAAATCCTTTTTGAAATCAAGACATAAGAAAGATAAACCTTTTTTCTAAGAAAATTGTAAAATAAGGTTCGCCTTTTTCAGAATTTCAGGATGATAAAGAAGGGCGATTTCTTCATCTTTTTCAAAGGATGGAATAAGTTTGTGATAAAGAAAATTATCAAGCTTGATTTTCGCGGCATCTAAAACCTGTGGCTTAATATCAGGCGCCGGCCCATTAACCTCAAGCATGAGAATATGAAGAGCGGTTAGCTCGTTATCTGCAATAAGGGAAACAACGCCATCCTTTAGGAAATTCAGTTTTTCAAACTTTGGTCTAAGACGCAAAGCGCGGCGTAAAATATCAGGACACACAATTTCTTCAGGAATAATAAAGAAACGCTTTTTCTTAGCTTTAAGACCGAGAGATTCTCGCGAAGAAAAGACCGAAATCGGCATAGAGAGCATTAAGCCGAGGGTAATTGGCAACATCCACCAAAACAAATCATGGGCATATTTCCAAACAATGCAGGTTGTAAGCAATCCGAGAAGAGCATGCCACTTATGATGATGCCACGCCGTCGCCCAAGATGTTCCGACAGCATCACGATTTTGAGTGTTCCAAGCCACCGAGTTTCCGATAAAAATATCAAACACAAACTTACTCTGAAACATCATCATAATTGGAGCGGAAAGAGCGCTGAAAATAATCTCCGCACAAGTTGATTTAATAGGCGCCAAAAAACCGCCATAATTTTTCGGCTTGTTATTTCTCAAAAAGATAATAAGACCTAAAATCTTAGGAAAGATAAGCATAAACATTGAAAAAACAAACAAACTGATAACGCCGATTTTATCAAAGATGGGCCAGTTAGGAAAGAGAGTATAGGTTGTCGGGAAATATTCGGGAGGAAAAATATTTCGTCCGAGAGCGACCATCAAGCCAACCAACAAAAAGCAGAGCCATAGAGGTGACGAGAGATAAGACATAATGCCAATAGTAAAATGAATACGGCTAACCGGATGAATTGCCTTTGAAATCAGAACCTTGATATGCTGCATATTTCCTTGGCACCAACGTCGGTCACGCACCGCAAAATCAATCAAAGACGGAGGAGATTCTTCATAACTACCATCAAGTTCAGGTAAGAGCCAGGCCTTCCAGCCGCCACGAGAGATAAGAGCTGCCTCTACAAAGTCATGACTAAGAATAGGTCCGCCGAACGGAGCGCGCCCTTTAAGAATAGGAAGTTTACAACATTGCATAAAGGCCTTAACGCGAATAATCGCGTTATGCCCCCAGTAATTGCTGTCACTAACTTGCCAATAGGCCAATCCGGCGGAGACAATCGGCCCATAGACTTTTCCGGCAAATTGTTGAATACGAGAAAAAAAAGAGTTTTGATTAACGCAAAGAGGCGGAGCTTGAATAATACCGGTGTCTGCATTGAGTTCCATAAGTTGAGCCATGGTCAACATTGTTTTGCCTTCAAGCAAACTGTCCGCATCAAGCACAATCATATAATCATAAAGAGCACCCCATTTATGGCAAAAATCTTCAATATTACCGCTTTTTCGAGCAATATTTTTAGGACGACGTCGATAAAAAATATTCATTCCGTCCGGTAAAAGTTTTTTCGTTTCATACCAAAGATGTTCTTCTTCAATCCAAATTTTAGGCTGAGTCGTATCGCTAAGAACAAAAATATCAAAATGAGAAGCCTGTTGAGTTTTTTCAAGACTTTCAGCCATAGCCAACAAATTGGCAAACACGTTTGAGGGCGATTCATTGTAAATCGGCATAAGCAGAGCCGTTTTGGAAGATAGGCCATAGTCAGCAGACGGCCAATGAACACCGGGACCATTTTTGCGTCGAGCCAGCTCCCAAAATCCAAAAAGGCTTGACCAAAAAAAGAGCGCAATCCAAGAAAAAGTTAATATAAAGAGCAAAATCATAAACAACTTTGTTAAGAAAAGAGTATCGCTTGGAATAACGGCAATCCATTTGAGCGTAGCCAAAAGTGTCGAAAACAGAACCAAGCCAAAAATCCAAAACCGCCGCCGTCTGATTTGTTGATTAGAAATCGGCACAAAACGATTAATCATGAGCACTCTCCGAAGAAGAATAATCTAAAGATTGATCGGGCATATCAAGGTAATGGCACAAAGGAGCATTAATAACAAACAATGAGCGCATTTCTTCAATAAGTTCCTTAGACAGAGAAAGAGATTTGAGGTCATTGGGAGAACATTTTTCAGCTCCTTTAGCTCTTAAAAAGCAAAGTTTAAATTGAGCCAAAAGTTGCTCATTCTTCAGATGAGAATGAGGGAACACGTACCGAGCCAGTTTCAAAAGAATAGCATCAACTCTTTGAATAAGCACCTCGCCGTCATCAGAAGAAAAGGATGTCAAATCAGCCGATAAAGTCGCCACAATAGACGCCAATCTTTCGCCTTGAAAGCCAAAGCTTTTAAGATAAGCGGTAATAACATCATCTTTTGATAAAAGCTTTAAGGCAACCACTGGTAACTCCACACTTCCGAAATATTTTTACCTTTTTTCACCAGCACGGCACGGAGCTCTGATGTTTTTCCGTTAGGAACAAAGTCAATATAAGCGGTTAAACCTTTGGTAACAGGATTATACATCAAATGCTGTCCGGAAATGTTTCCTTCGCTAGCCGAAACGTCAAGCTGAACAATACCTTGTTGAAGCTCTTTTTCCATATTTAGAACATCAAAATCAATAACAAACTTGCGCTTTTGAGTTTCAAGCATACCCGAAACACCGCCTATGCCTGTATAAGTAGCCGTAACATCTCCGGGGATTTTGGTAACGGGAAGTTTTTGAAACCAATAGAGTCGGTATTTGAAATTGAGTTCTTTTTGAGCTTTAATAGTTTGTTTGGGAACCCAGTAAGCAACGACATTATCATGGATTTCTTGAATGGAAGGAATTTCCACAAGCTCAACCCATCCTTTTCCCCAATCGCCAATCGGTTCGACCCAAAGGCTCGGACGTTGTTCATAATGAGCCTCAAAATCAAGATAATGAGCGGGATCTTGGTCACGTTGAATCAAGCCAAACCCCTTAGGGTTATTATCAACAAAGGCGCTGATACGCAAGCGCTTCGAATTGTCCAAAGGACGCCACAACCATTCATCATTTCCGTTCCACACAAGTAAACCATCACTATCATGAACTTCAGGGCGGTGATCATCAAAACGATTTTTTGTATTTTCTCCGAACAAAAACATGGATGTTAAAGGTGCAATACCAAGCTTTTGAATGTCTTTTCGAGTGAAAAGAGTTGCATCAACATCAATAACAGTACTATCTCCCGGAGTAACCACAAATTCAAAAGCACCGGTAACACTCGGGCTGTCTAAAAGAGCATAAATTGTAACAGACTTGTCTTTTCGCTTTGGGCGTACAATCCAAAATTCGCGAAAGATAGGAAATTCTTCACCGGTCTGAAGTGCGGTGTCAATGGCCAATCCACGTGCCGAAAGACCATATTTTTGTCCCTTTCCGAGAGCGCGAAAATAACTGGCACCTAAAAAGGAGATAAGCTCATCATAATAATCGGAATTTAAGGGATAATGAAGTCGAAATCCGGCATAGCCGATTCCTTTGAGTTCATGAGTATCAATTTTATTTTTGCCATAATCAAAAAAAGCCGAGGAGTAAGAAATAGGATGGCTTTTACCATTAATAATTTCATTGACCGGGATAGAAGTTTTAAATAATGATCCGAGATGAAAAAACTGCATCTCAAACTTAAGCTTTTTATTGTACCATGGCCCGTTTTCACGAACAAAACGAATGGCACGATGTTGATCATAATCAAGGGCATCAACATCAGGAGGGAGAACGGATTTTGGTGGAATATAAGGAGATTTTGCTAAAGAACGCGCCATCTGCAAAAGGGTTTCCGAAGAAAACGGTTTATCATGAAGGGTTAAATTAAGAGCCAGTTGCTCTTGTTTATAGTCAAGATATTTCAAAAAAGCCCAACGAGCGGCAAAAACAACGGCTGCGAGAGCAAAAACCCAAAGGGCAAAGATAAATATTTTTTTACGAAACAGCTTTGACATAACTCCTCACAGAAAAATAACAATCTAATGCATAAGAAAACATTTTAAGAATCAAGTCAAGCAAATAAAAAAACAAGGGGAAGAAAAGGGATAATAATAGCCTAAAAAGGAAAGGAATTTCCCACGGATGTCGGAACGAATTCTCCAAGGCTGTTGTAACCGTAATTAATTTTTTGGTCGCCGACGGCAGTTGGAGCATACTCGCCGCGGCTGTTGTAACCATAATTAATTTTTTGATTGCCAACAGCGGTTGGGGCATATTCCCCCTGAGAATTATAACCGTAATTAATTTTTTGGTCACCGATAGAAGTTGGAGCATATTTTCCTTGAGAATTATAACCATAACCAATTTTCTGATTGCCAATGGCCACAGGAACATACTCACCTTGGCTGTTATAGCCATACGTTACTTTTTGTCCGTCAATTTCAACGGGAACATATTCGCCAAGACTGTTATAGCCATAGCGGATATTTCCGGCATCAGCCGAAGACGCCCAAACAACAAAAGCAAAAAAAACGGAAAAAAAGCGGAACATAAGTAAATCCTCCAAAATCAAAAAGATAAAAATATGATAGAGATAAAAAAATTTGCCGTCAACCGTATTTTAAAGGAGCAATTGATTAAAAAATAAAGGAGCCTTGCATAAATTATTTAATTCTTGCAAGAAAAATCATGCAAGACTAAAATCAAGAGACAAAGAAAATCAAGAAAGAAGCGCGGCATGAATAAAAAAATAAAAATTTTAATGTTAACGGCCATTTTTATCGGAGGCTTTGCCAGTTTAGCAACGGAGCTGATAGCCTTAAGACAGCTAAGCACATTTGTCGGTTCAACCACGGCCATTACCTCAATTATCATCGGCGTAATCATGCTGTTTATGTCGATAGGCTACTATAAAGGATCCACAATCTCTTTAGCCAAAACAAAACTTAGAACAACAATCTACAAATCATTTATACGCCTCTCATGGATGATTATATTATCCTCAAGTTTTGTGTTGTTGGTGGGATATTTTGTAGGATTATATTTGGTGGGATTGTATAACAGCCTCCTGCGCACAACGATTTATAGCTTGGTGTTTCTGTCATATCCTTCGTTTGTCTTTGGTCAAATAACCTCTTTGGCCAGCCGTGTGCTGCATAAATACAACCGCAATGAAACGGGTAAAGTCATGGCTGTCGATACCATCGGTTCTGTAATGGGCTCCTTAGTGTCAACGCTGGTACTTATGCCATTAATCGGGGTTAATTATACCCTTGTTAGCATCGTATTCTTGTGTTTGGTCGGAGCAGCATTATTTTCGAAAAAGCTTTTGTTTGTCCGATGGAGCACAATTCTAGTTTTGGCATGGCTTCTAAATCATAACCTAATTCTTGAAAAAATATTTGGTATCGTTGAGAACAACGAGGTATCAACGATTGCAATATTAAATGTTGACAAAGGACAATCAAAATTGATGACCATAAACGATACCTATGCCTCGAAGCTTTCAAAAGACAAAAATTTGCTTTTTGAATATGCGGTCTTTATTGATGAGAACTACATAAATACACTTCCCAAAGATAAAAAAAGTAAGATTTTAATTTTAGGAGCCGGAGGTTTTACAATGGGCAGGAATGATGATGTCAACGACTATACCTATGTTGACATTGATAAAAGCCTAAAAGACATTGCGGAGAAAAATTTCTTAGGCAAAAAACTCGGCGCAAACAAAAAATTTGTTGTGAATGACGCCAATCAGTTTTTAAACGAAAACAAGGAACAATATGATTTGATAGTTTTGGATTCGTATTCGGCACGAACACCTCCACTTTCTTTAGCCACGGTTGAATATTTTCGCCGAGTTAAAGCCCATACAAAGGAGGGAGGAATTGTCGCAATAAACATAGCGGCTTATCCGGATTTTAGTGATGCCTACTCAACTCACATTGATAACACAATACGAACGGTATTTACTCAAAACCTTCATAGTCAAATATTTCAAAATTTTAACCCATGGAGTGATGATAAAACAGAAATCAGCATTTTATATAGCTGGTTTAACCGTCCCAATTCGGGAGAAATATACACTAACAACAAAAGCAGACTTAGTCTAGATCGTTAAGTGCAAGACAAATTTAAGAATTAACCGCCGCGCTGAGCTCGCCGAGCCGCAACAACGGCACTCAAAACTTTTTGGTTAACACGAGTCAAAGGCTTTTTGCGAGTAAAGATAACAAAAGAATAGGGTTTAAGCGCATAATGACTGTTGGCTTCATACAAACGAAGCTTGTCAGCAAATCTTTCTTCAGATGTATCAAGCAAGAGTTGCCACTTTCCCCCTGAAGGAGGTGAGGGTAGGGTATAATCAATCGTATGGTAATTATCACCGGAAGCCATAATCAGGAAATCATCATCGGCCGGTCGAGAAGCTGTTGCGGCGCCATTAATCATGTAGGCGCCTGTTTTATGATAGGGAAGAGTCCACTCAGCAGTCGTCATTTCTTGACCATCAGGACGTAGCCATGTAATATCTTTATGACCGTTTTCAGACATAGGCTCTCCGTTATAAAGTTTAAGGTCTGTAAAAACAGGGTGCTTTCGGCGTAAAGCGTTGAGACGACAAATCTGAGTAAAAAGCTTTTTCTGAGGCTCATCAAGTTTTTCCCAATTAAGCCACACGGAATGATCATCAATACAATAAGGATTATTATTAGGGCTGGCATAACTGCGTTCGTCCCCGTTTCGAAGAAGAGGAATTCCCTTGCTCAAAATATTCAAGGCCGCGGCGCTGGCCGCACGGCGGTAAAGCTCTTCATCATTATAAGATTTTGCATAAATATCGGGGCTTCCATCGCGTCCGTGTTCACCGTTATCGGTAGTATCTTTATGGTATTTGAACGCGCCGACAAGACTAAACCCATCGTGAGTGAATGCCGTTCCAACCATGGACGATTCATTCTTGTGAGGGTCAATAAGCGAAGAGCCCGAAGACTGAACGCCAAATTCTCCGGAAACATTTTCTCTTGAGCTGAAAAAATCTGCCGTAAAATCACGTCTTTTATCACTCCATTCTTTAACTCCGGGAACAAGTCGGCTAAATCGACCGCTAAAATTCCCGCCCAGAGCGCTCCACGGCTCAACATACATTTCCATGTTCAAATCATTAACGGCATGACGCAGTTCTTGAATAAAAGCACCGTTATCCTGAAAGTTTCCAAAAGAATCAAGAGCATTATCACCGGCTAAATCCCAGCGAAGACCGTCAACCCCCAGTTTATGCATATGCTGGATATAATCATGCAATAATCTATGCCCGAGCCTTGAATTAAGATTAAAGGTATTATGGCAACCGGTAGAATTCATGTAATCGGCCTTATTATGTCCGGCCGCATGATAGTAACTCGGACTGTCAAGTAATTTGAAAGAAACTGCACGATTCCAATAACCGCGCGCCGCATGTTCACCAGTATGATTAAGAACGGAATCAACCGTAACTTTAAGACCGTTTTGATGAAGTTTATGAATAACCATAAGCAAGTCTTTGAGATTTCCATAGCGAGGATCAACGGCAAAATAACAATAAGGATTATAGCCCCAGTTATCGAAACGGCCGCTTTTTTCCTGAATTTGCCTGCCGGGAAAGGTTGGAGCAATAGGCATAAGCTCAATATTATTAACCCCGATTTTTTGCAAATAAGAAATCGTCCAATCATCGGCCAAAGCCAGCAAACGCCCCCTATGGTTTGGTGCAATATGTTGATTAAGCTGTGAAAAGTTTTTGATATGAGTTTCATAAATAATATTTTTCCCAATATCAAACTGTGGGCGATGATAAAGATCAGGCATCTGTTCAAGATTAAAAAGTTCATCTTGGTTGACCAAGACAGATTTAGGAACAAAAGGAGCCGTATCAATATCATTTTCGACGCTTAAGGCTTCAGACTGCCAGTTTTGAAAAGTAGAGGAAACTTCAAGAGCATAGGGATCAAGAGCTAATTTTTTAGGATTAAAAAACAAGCCTTGAGACGGATCATAATCCCCATAGGCCCGAAAACCATACTTCTGCCCAGGTTTTAGGTTGGGAACATCAATTTGCCAAAGACTTCCATCCCGAGAGAGCGGAAGACGCTTTTCAGTCTTTTCGTCAGGAGAAAAAAGGCACAAATCAATAGCTTTGGCATTTTCGGAGGCGACAGAAAATGTAGAAAAAAGAGGGGAATAATGAGCTCCCAAAGGTTCGGAAACAAGCATAAAACACTCCGCTAAAACAACTAAGATAATATTAAAGGCAAAGTTCCGAAAAAACAAGACCAAAAATACATTAATGTACAAGAGGCAAAAAATGAAAACATTAATCGAAAATTATAGATTATTTTATATAGTCATAAAAAATGAAATTTGAAAAAAAACAATAAGGGACTAAATAAAAAAGATAAACATCAAAAGGAGAAATAAAGATGAAAAAGCTGGGTTTGTCACTTGCTATGGGATTAGTTCCTTTTCCGGCTCTAGCCGTAACGGTTAATGTTGATGCTGGAACAACGGCGACAGGAGGTCTGATAAACCCTGTTGTCACTCAAAATGTTTATGGCACGGCTAACGATTTTTCAATCTATGGTACGCAGCAGGTTATGAGTGGTGGTTTGACAAACAACAGCAATGTTTTCTCCGGAGGATATCAAAATATATCAAGTGGTGGCACATCAAATAACAGCACCATACAAGTAAATGCCGTGCAAAGCATCAGTGGAACGGCCAATGGTACAAAAGTTGAAGGAAGTTCAACGATTAACCGTGGCGGCATTGCCAATAATACCATTGTAAATGGCGGAAAATTAAGTGTTTTAACAGGAGGAAGCTCTGTAGGGACAGTCCTAAATTCAGGAACAGAAAGCGTCACCGGAACGTCAAAAGACGGAATAATTAATGGTGGGCTTCAGCAAATAAATCGAAACGGCAGTGCAACAGGGACGCAAATCAATGGGGGAGAACAAAACATAGCGGTACGAGGCACGGCAACAGGAAGCATAATAAGCGGTGGTGTGCAAAATGTTTATGGAGATGCTTATACTTCAGAAATCAAAAACAATGGAACAATGAATGTTTACAGCACGGGATATGCCGAAAATACAAATATAAACGGAGGAACCATGATAGTAAACAGCGGCGCTTTTGTGTCGGATACGATACTCAATAGCGGCGTGGAAGATGTCTATGGATATGACTTAAACGGCACCATAAATGGCGGAACACAATATATTGAAAACGAAGGGCAGGCCGATGAAACAACAATACAAAACGCGGGAACACAACAAATTTTAAGCGGGGGCTATGGATACAATGCTCGAATATATCGTGGTGGAACGCAAATTGCAAATGCAGGGGGATATGCCTATCGAAGCAACATATATGACGGAGGAACATTAAAAGCCATAGGTGAAGCACATGAAAGCACCATCCATGACGGAGGTTTTTTAACGGTTGCGGATGAAGGAAAAGCAATTGATACGAGCTTAAACGGCGGGGTCTTAACCGTAGAAAGCGGCGGCACATCACAAAACACGATTCTGTCATCAGGTGTGGAAAATGTCTATGGCACAGCCAATGGAACGCAAATCAACGGCGGAGAGCAAAATGTCTATGGATTGGCAAATAATTCGGTTATAAGCGCCGATGGTTCTTTAAAGGTCTTATCCGGCGGTAAGGCGGTTGATACGAGCTTAAACGGTGGTGTCTTAAC
>CASFLB010000011.1 GCA_949295395.1 uncultured Pseudomonadota bacterium
TGCACCGAGAAAAGCATTCGGCTCTGCTATAGCGGATTGCAGATACAGGGCACCGCTAACTCCCCGCCTATCACAGTACGTTCAGTATAGCGCAAATCGCCGGTTTTGGCAAGCGTTTTTGTGTGAGCCGCATTTTCTTTTTTTACGGGAAACCCTTGCGCTTTCTTTCAACATGTGCTATACTGACTTCGGGTACAACCATATAATTACTGATCGCGAGATACGAATCGGCATTTCGTATCTCTACTTTCTCGCGATCGGGAAGGTTGTACCCGCAATCGGAGATACAAATGCAGGGCGTGTCTCCGTTGGAGTACGCCCTTTATTTTGGCCTCCGAGAGAAATTCTCTCTTTTTCAACGTCAACATCAATGATTTTCGCTTGAATGTCTTGACCCTTGGTGTAGTCTTTAACAGCTTCTTCACCTGATTTATCCCAAGAGATATCTGACAAGTGAATCATACCGTCGATTTCATCAGACAAGCCAACGAACAAACCGAATTCGGTAATGTTTTTAATCTTGCCTTCAATGATTGACCCAACCGGATGCTCTTCAACGTAAGCTGCCCATGGGTTCGGGGTGCATTGTTTGATGCCCAAGCTGATTCTTCTCTTGTCAGAATCAACTTCGAGAACTTTAACTTCAACTTCTTGAGAGGTTGAAACAATTTTACCCGGGTGAACATTCTTACGGGTCCAGCTCATTTCAGAAACATGAACGAGGCCTTCGATACCATCTTCAAGTTCAACAAATGCACCGTAATCGGTAATGTTGGTGACTTTTCCTTTGTAGATTTCACCAACTTGGTATTTGTCTGCAACATGCTGCCATGGATCTTCTTCAAGCTGCTTCATGCCCAAAGAAATGCGTTGGTTGTCTTCGTTGAATTTGATAACTTTTACTTTTACGGTCTGACCAACAGACAAAACTTCTGCCGGATGATTGATTCTCTTCCAAGAGATGTCGGTAACGTGTAACAAGCCGTCAACGCCACCCAAGTCAATGAATGCACCGTAATCGGTGATGTTTTTAACAACACCTTCGAGTTCTGAACCTTCCTTCAAGTCACTGATCAATTCAGCGCGAGCTTCAGCTCTGGTTTCTTCAAGAACAACACGGCGAGAAACAACGATGTTGCCTCTTACCTTGTCCATCTTCAAGATTTGGAAGGGTTGAGAAATTCCCATTAACGGAGTGATATCGCGAATCGGGCGGATGTCAATTTGAGAACCCGGCAAGAAAGCAATTGCGCCGTTCAAGTCAACTGTGAAGCCGCCTTTAACACGACCAAAGATTACACCGTTAACTCTTTCATTAGCGTTCATAGATTTTTCCAAATCTTGCCATGCTTCTTCGCGGCGAGCTTTTTCTCTTGAAAGAACAATGTTGCCGTCTTTGTCTTCATAGCGGTCAACATAAACTTCGACGACATCGCCAACTTTTAATTCCGCATTTTGACCAAATTCACGAAGAGGAATGCGTCCTTCTGACTTTAAGCCAACATCAACAGTTGCAAAGTCAGGGGTTACACGGATGATTGTTCCCTTTACAACGGAACCGGTAATTCCTTTGTCGCCGAACTGTTCGTTCATCAGCGCTTCAAAATCTTCGGTCATTTCGGGAATTTTAATTTCTGTATTTATCATATAATTTTATTTTCTTAACCTGCCAGACCTCCTAAAATGGAGCGGACTTGTGCGTTTTATATACAAAAAGAGCAATCCTTAACGCACCTTAAGGATTTTGCTCTTTATTCTTATATCCAGATTTTATTAAATTGCAAGATTTTTTTGATGAGAATCGATAATTTCTTTTGCTTTTTCAAAAACTTCTTCAATACTGAGGTGGGTTGTATCCAAAATTATGGCATCGGCAGCCGGTTTTAACGGCGAGGTACTTCTTTCCGAATCGCGTTTGTCTCGCGCAATAATATCCCTTAAAACCTCTTCATAACTACTGGTAATACCTTTGGTTTGATATTCTTTATATCGGCGCTTGGCTCTTTCTTCCGCCGAAGCTGTTACAAAAAACTTTATATCAGCCTGAGGACATACAACCGTGCCGGTGTCGCGGCCATCATAAACAACACCTTGCGCCTTGCTTCCATCCGCAAAAGTCGGATTTTTATAAAAATCTTGCTGCATTTTTAACAACGCGGCTCTTACCGAAGGAAAGGCTGAAACTATTGAGGCTCTCTTTCCTCCTTCGGGACCACGAAATGATGGGTTTTGAGCTAAATCCATCATTTTAGAAAAGGTAAGCTCTTTTGCAAATCTTTCGGCAACCACTTCGTCTTCGGCCGGAACATTGGCTAAAAGCGTTTCGATACCGACGGCACGATAGACCATGCCCGTATCAAAGTATGTCAACTTATATTCTTGTGCGATTTTTCCGGCTAAGGTTCCTTTTCCGGCTGATGCCGGACCGTCTATCGTTATTATCACAATTGCCCTTCCCTAAAAATTGTTACAAATCTTTAACTTTTATTTTTATGATTTGTATGTTAGCATAAACTTAACGAATAAAAAAGCTCATTGCTTTATTTATACCAAAGTATTAATATCGGTTTAGATAAGGCAGAGGAGGTTATCATGAAAACTGTTTATTTTTTTACCGCCTCTTTATTACTTACTCTTTTTGTGAGCTTCAATTCTTATGCTGGTTTGATTGTCGAATCTATTGATACGGCCTTGGAAAGAAATATCTTTGCCCCGAATCCTACCGGAGCCGCTCCGGCTACAAAAAAAACTCCGGCATCCGTTAAAAAAACACCTTCAGTCAATCCGTCTCAAGATTCTTCTAGCGAATCCGTTCCTTATACCGCCGGTGTGGTTCAAAAGTTTTTTGGAAACCAAAATTCTTTAGTTCTTGTTGATCTTGATGATGTAAAAACTTCAGCTCATGTTCTTAAGGGACAATATCTTGCCGTTCGTGTTGTGGAAGATGAAAATACTCAATGGAATTTTGAAAACACCTCGTCTAAATTAAAGTTTGTAAAAAAAGAAAAACATAATGGTGTTCTTATTTTGCTTTACCAAGCTGTTAATACCGGCGGTGCTCAACTTAACTTCGATTTGATGAGCGGTACTGATGCTTTATTTTCTAGAATCCTTAATGTGAGAGTGTTATAAACGTGTCCCAAAAAATTAAAATTCGGCTGTTTGTTGCCACCCCCTTGATTGAACAAACATCTGTGTCTCTTGATGAGGCTCCCTCCCACTATCTTATTCATGTTATGAAAGCAAAAATCGGCGATCCGCTGTTGCTTTTCAACGCAGAATGTGGGGAATTTCTTGCTGTTATTAAGACAATAAGCAAAAAAAATGTTTCTGTCTCTCTTGAACGACAAACGCGACAGCCTTTGTCTTCTCCGGATGTGTGGCTTTTGTTTGCTCCCCTCAAAAAGGATCAAACTGATTTTGTTATTCAAAAGGCCACCGAACTTGGTTGTGCTAAAATTGTTCCCGTCCTGACCAAATTTACTATAACAGAAAAAACCCGAATCGAGCGCTTTAAAGCTCAAGCCATTGAGGCGGCCGAACAATCCAGACGCCTTGATGTTCCCTCGATTGATGACGCTGTGCCTTTGACTAAAGTTCTTGCTAACTGGGATAAACAACGACCGCTTTATTTCATGGACGAAAGCGGTAACGGTCATGATGTTTTTTCAATTTTTGGGGCTGCGCGAATCGCCAAAGAAAACAAAGCCGCTCTTCTTATCGGCCCTGAAGGCGGATTTTCCGATGATGAATTAGCTCTTCTTCGTTCTCTTCCTTTTGCTCGCGGGGTTTCTCTCGGACCTCGTATTTTACGCGCTGAAACCGCTGTGGCGGCCGCTCTTTCGTGCTGGCAAGCGCTTGTTGGTGATTGGACATCGGCTCATGACGAATCTCTTTAACGTTCCTACCCTTCTTGCCTATGAAAAAAGTCTTGGCAAGGCTGAAATTCTTGAGCTTTGGAGACTTTTTGTTCATGAAACGGAAAATACATTTTCTCAAATTCAAACCTCTTTGGCTAAAGGTGATGTTTCCGCCTTGCGTACCTGCTACCATCGCCTTCATCCGGCAGCCAAGGTCTTTGGACTTGACAGCTTTGCCTTTTTGTGTGCAAAAATAGAGCATAATCTTGTTAACTCTTCGACGGCTCAGCTCAAAGACGATATTCAACAAAGCTTTTCTCTTTGGCAACAAAGCTTTTCAGCCGTCGCTCTTTATTTGGAATGTGCTTCATGACTCAAAAACATAATGCGACAACTTCTTCTGCGGAGCCTTTGGTAAAACTTCCTTTGAATATTCCCGCTCCTTATAGTCGCTTTTATAATTCAGAAAAATGGTCTGCTCTTTTTGATAATGATTATTTTTTGGTGCCTCTTACCCTTGGTGCTTGTCTTAGACTTCCCGAGGCTCTTATTTCCGATATTCCTATGACGGCAAGCGTCCTTCAATTCGGAGCAACTTTTGGTCCTCAAATTGAAAAAACAGCTTATAAAATTTCAAGCTTCGGAAAATACGTGTTGGTCGATAACAATCTTAAACAGCTCAAACGCTGTGAAAGAAAATACCAATATCTTTTTCCGCAACTGTCTTTTCTTAAAGCCGACGCGACACGTTTTAAGTCTGAGGAAAAATTTGATCGCGTTATTTGCTATAATCTCTTACATGAGCTCCCACCCTTATCAAAAGTACGCGTGATTGATAACGCCATGAAACTTCTTAAACCGAAGGGAAAGGCTATTTTTATTGACTATCATAACCCATCCAAATGGAATCCATTGCGCTATTTTATTCGGATGTTTAACCGCCTCTATCAGCCTTTTGCCGAAAAACTTTGGGAGAGACCAATTGATTTGTATGCGACTGAAAAAGTCGGTTTCAGTTGGCGGAAATCAACCTTTTACGGCGGTATGTATCAAAAAACCGTCGTCACAAAAACCGGTATGCCTAAATAGTTTTGTTTTTTTGGTAAGCGGCCAAATAATTTTTACAGGCCGCTTCTATCATTTTAAAAACCCTGTCAAAGCCATCATGATAGTAAGGGTCCGGAACTTCGGTTCCATATTCGGGAGCATAAGTCAATAGAAGTTTGACTTCGGCTTTATTGTAGCGTTTGTCTCCTTGCGGACGGTAATATTCTAAGTCCAAAACGTTTCTTTTATCCATTGCCAAGATAAAGTCAAATTCAGCAAAGTCTTCCGCGCGAATCGTTCTGGAACGAAGGTGGCTAATGTCTAGACCATGAGCCAGCGCGCAAGCCTGAGAGCGCGAATCCGGTGCGTCGCCATTGTGATAAGGCATGGTTGCGGCAGATTCCACATGTATCTCTTGCTCTAGTTTTGACTTTTTGATTAAATCAAGCATGATACCTTCCGCCGTCGGGGAACGGCAAATGTTTCCTGTACAGACGAATAAAATTTTATGCATTTTTATTATCCGGCCATGCATCCGTGTGTTTCTTTGGCAAACTGAACATAGCGCTCATAGTATGCGTCTAAACTCTTCTTAACCAGATAATTTACCGTTCCTTTTGGATAATTGCCATCTTTGTCGGCTTTGCCGGCCGGTTTTCCGGTTAATAACTCTATACCGTCGTCAACCGTGTCGATAGCATAGACGTGGAACAAGCCCTCATCAACCGCTTTTCGAATGTCTTCTCTGAGCATTAAATTACTAATGTTGGTTCGCGGAATTATTACGCCATGGTTTCCGGTTAATCCGGCGTGTTTACAAACATCAAAGAACCCTTCAATTTTTTCGTTTACACCGCCGATGGGCTGTATTTCTCCAAACTGATTTATGGAGCCGGTGACCGCTATGCTTTGTTTTATCGGAAGTCCCGTTATGGCGGATAGCATACAGTAATACTCCGTTGAGGACGCGCTGTCACCGTCAACTCCTCCATAAGACTGTTCAAAAACAATTGAGGCACTTAACGACAAGGGTTTGTATTTGGCAAAGCGGTTTGATAGTAAGGCCTGTAATATCAACATTCCTTTAGAATGAATCGGACCGGACATCTCAACTTCTCGTTCTATATTCAAGAACTCTCCTCGGCCAATTCGGACTTGTGCCGTTATTCTTGCCGGTTTTCCAAAGGAAAACCGTGAAAAATTGTATACGACCAAACCATTTATTTGCCCGACTCTTTCGCCTTCGACATCCATTAAAATCGTCCCTTTGTCAATTTGTTCGAGCATGGCTTGTTTAATGCGGTCGCTGCGATAAATTTGAGCCTCAATAGCTTGTTCTATATGATTCTTGCCGATTTGATTAGCTTTTGATTTGCGTGCCCAATAATCTGCTTCACGCAATAAGTCTCCGATTGAAGCGATATGCGCGGTTAATTTTTCGGTATCATCAGCCAAGCGCGATGAATATTCAATTACTCTTGCCACGGCCTGCTTATTTAATGAACGTAAGTGTTTTTTCTTTGACAGAGAGCCGATTAATTTGGCATATTCTATTTCGTTTTCATAGGTTCGATCCATCAAAATGCCAAAATCTGCTTCAACCTTGAAATAATCACAAAAATCAGGATCTCTTTCACTTAAAAGCTCATATAATTCAGCATCTCCGGTTAGAATAACTTTGACATCTAAGGGAATCGGCTCCGGATCAAGCGAAATGGTTGTGAAAGACGTTTCATCGCTCGGAGCTTCAATCTTGATGACTTTAGAGGCCATGGCTCGTTTTAACGAATCCCATGAAAACGGTTGAAGAAGCAATTTTCGTGCATCCATTAACAAGAATCCACCATTGGCACGGTGCAATGCTCCGGCCTTAATCAAGGTAAAGTCCGTCAACAAAGCACCATATTGTTGTATCCGCTCAACCTTACCGACCAGATTTCCTTGTGTTGGGTGATCCAATAAGACAATCGGGGCTCCGCTGTCCGGTTCGTTCTTAACAACGACATTTACTTTGAACTTTGAGAATTTATCTTCTTCATTTTTGTTCATTTTCGAAAGCAAAGCCGCCAAACCGTCTGCCCCATCTTCCGTTTTTTCAGGTTCAGGCAAAAAGTCGTCAATATTGCTGACAATATGGCTTTGCATACTGCGTAAAAAGTCAATTGCGGCTTTTTGGCTCTTGTATTTTTTACGCAAGTCATCTATCGGCTGTTTTACCGCTAATTTTAAAAACTTTTCTTTTAGATTGCTGATTTCTTGACGCTGTTTTTCTTCCCAATCCGGCAAACCCTGCGCAACACTTTCAATTTCAGCCTGCATGGCGTTTAAGTCATCCATTAAGGCTTTTTTCTCTTCTTCGGGAAGTTGGTCAAATGTATCCGGACTGACGACCTCTCCGTTTCGGGTCGGGGCAACCACCAAACCTGCCTGCATATGCAAAAGCGAAACACTTTTGCCTTTGGCTTTCTTTTGCAAAATACGAATGTAATCTTCTTTCTTTTGGCTATACTTTTCTTTGATGATATTTAATCCGGCTTTGTATTCATCGCTTTCTAATATTGCCGGAATACTGGCTGAAAAATTCTCAATCAGTTCATCAATATCTTTGGCAAAGTCTGTTGCCGTGCCGGCCGGAAAATTAATGGCTCTTGGCTTGTAAGGCTCATCAAAATTATACACATAAGCCCAATCATCCGGTGTCGGACGCCTTTTGGCCTCTTTTTCAAGTATTCGCTTTACCAAACTGGTCTTTCCCGTTCCTTCCGGCCCTAAACAGAAGAGATTGTAGCCCTTGGATTTGATGTTTATTCCAAGTTCAACCGCGCTGATGGCTCTATCTTGCCCCAAAGCGGAAAGGCGTTCTTCCAGTTCAGCCGTTGTTGAAAATTTGAATTTGCGGGAATCGCATTTTTTGTAAAGTTGTCCGGATTTTAATTTTGTAATAGCCATTTTCATTTTTCCTATATATTATAGCCTATGTTGTTATGATAAGATTCAAAACTAAATTTAGTGTAAATTTTATGTTTTATATTGTATTTTTTTTCGGGTTTATGACGATAGCGGTGTTTGTTCTTTTTTGGGAAAAACTTGCCCGCGACCATTATTTTAAACTTTCGTCAAAGTCCTTGATTTTCCATCAACAAAAGGTGGCTCCTTCGGCTTATTTTTGTTCTTTTGCTTTGCACCGGACTCTTAAATTTTTGCTCTTTTTTCCGTTCAAAAAAAACAAAAAAATTCTCCTTAATTTAGCTTTAGGAAAAATACCTGCCGCTCTTAAGTTTTTGCATAAAAAAAGGCTTTTTCTTGAAGAGGCTTCTCTTATGGCTTTGTATCATCCCGAAAAAGCTCTGCACCTTCTTGAAACTTTGGATACCTTGCCGGCGCGAATCGAACGTGCGGCTCTGCTGTTTGAATTAGGTCAGAAGAACCAAGCTTCTGATTTGTTGGATAATCTTGACCTTAAAAAGCTTCCTCGCTATTTTCGTGCAAAAGCGGCCTATTATTCGGCTCAGTTTTCTTTATCAGACGCGGATATGGAAAATGCCTCTCAAAAAGCGGCGTTGTCGGCCTCTTTATTTAAAAAATCTTTTGCTTTTGTGGAAGAAGGTTATGCCTATTTGTTGCTTGCAACAATTTTTCGTGTTTCAGCGGTTGAAGATGTTTCACATCTGATGTTTCGGCAAGCGGTCAAATTGTTTCATCAATTTCATCATCCAGCCGGTGAGGCTGACGCTTTCGGCGGACTTGGAATGTTGTGGACCATGCGCGAAAATTTTGATGATGCTTTAGCTTATTTTCAAAAAAGTCTTGAGATTAACCAAAGCTGTCAACGGCATACGGCCGAGGCGTTTGTGCTTACGCAAAAAGCTCTTGCCCTTTTATTGCAAAAAAACTATGACGAGGCCTTGGCTTGCGCCCGTATGGCTCTTGATATTCATACCAAAAGCGACAACAACAAAGGTCAAGCTTTTGCTCATCAAGTGTGTGCCTATGTTTATGTGGAGCAACAACTTTGGTCTCAAGCCTTGCCCGAAGCTCTTGATGCTGCTCGCTTATATCAGCATGAAGGTGATATTTCGGCCATACTTGACAGCCTTTATCTAACCGCACGAATTCAATTTGAATTGCAATCTTTTTCTTTAGCCGAAAAAACTCTTCGTTCTCTTTTGAAACAGGGAGAAAACTCTTCAGGATGTTTTCATTTGGCTAATGCGTATTCTCTTCTCGGGCTTATCTTTTTGCAAAAAAATAATCTTGCCCGTGCCAAGGCTCTTTTTTTGAAATCAGCCTCTCTTGAACAAAAAAATGAGCGTTTTTCCGGAGCGGCCACTGATTATGCCAATATCGGCCTTATTGAAACAAAGCTCGGTCATATCTCTCAAGCCCTCAAGACCTATGAAACAGCCTTGACTTATGCCTCTGCTTTTGAAGAAACAACTTTATCGGAACTCATTCGTCAAAAAATTGAAAGCTTAAAGTCTGACGCGGAATAAGAAAGGATAGCTTCCGGATGGGCTTTTCTCTAGACGTTCAACCACATCGAGCCCCATCGCTTTATATCCTAAAACATTTATGGTCGGCAAAACAAATGGATTAAACCATTGACGCCCGTTACTCAAAATCACTCTGTTTTTGACTTCAAGACCGGTACGAATCATGAAATTTTTAAATATCGGCATTCCGGCCGGCATTCCAAAATCACCAATAATTACCAGCGGAATATTTTGGGCTAACACAAATTCTTCAAGATTTTTGAAAACGTTTTTTTCTTCCTCTTTTTTTAGGTTGGAAAAATCTATGTTAACAACCATAATTTTTTGGCCGTTTTTATTTACCGAAATATATGAGGCCTGACGTTTGGGCGAAAAGCTTACTTTTCCGGCTTGTTCCGGAGGTAAATCGCTTAATATCAAACTGGAACCTTGGCCGGCTTCTTCATGATATAAGCGATAGTTGTCATCGTATACCGGAGGCAGAGGCTTGTCGACATTTAAGGCTAAAATCTCGCCATCTTCCGCATAGGCTTGTTTTATAATTGTTTCAGCCTCTTTGGCGTGATTTTGATAGATGATGTTGAGGGTTGTTGTTCCTTCCGAGGCGGTGTTAAAAAACAGATTTCCGCTTGATGATAGCATTACAAAATTTATCAAAATAAAAAATAAAAACAATAAACTGCGACCAAAACGTTTGACAAACAAAGCGTATAAAAACAAAACTTGCATGACAAGATAGTACTGAAAATGCCAGCGTAAAAAATGGTCTAACACATCACCTTGTTCATCAAAAAGCACAAGAAAACTATACAGACCGGTCAGAAACAATGCCGTGTTTAGAAAAAGGTTTATTCTTTCTTCTTTCTTTTTATGACTTAAATATCCCATGCCGAGCCGTCTTTTTATTTTCCCTTCTTAATTGTCTATACTCGCCTTTGAGTTGTTTTGCAATCTTTTTATTGGCTTTCTTGATGAAATTTTCTTAGGCTTCATCAACTTTTTTTAGGCAAATGTCCGGCGCACGCAAATATAAGGGTTTTGGAAAATCAAGCTTCTTGTCCAAAAATTTTTTCAAACCGCACCAGGCCAAGTGTTCAATTGATAAATGACGTTCCATACGTATCGCATGAAGGCTTAAGCCGCTCGGCTTGTTCAAAAAGCGTTCAACTCCGTCCCCTATCAGGCTGACTTTGGCGCCACGCATTTGGCTTATGATGTTTTCACGGCTATCAGCTCCGGCTTCGGTGATTTTTTGTAATTGAGAATCGAAAAGCTGATAATAAAAATCATCTCTTTTGGTTTCAATAATAACCGCGTTTATATCGGCAATTTCTTCAGGTGACAAACTCCTTATATAGGCTTCATAGGCCGAAACGCCGGTCACGGCTATTTTTTCATCGGCAAGTGCAAAGGTTCGTGCGGCCGATACCGATGACCGAACTCCTGTAAAAGACCCTGGGCCAGTACAAACGACAACCAAATTGATCTCCTTAAAACTTATTCTTTCTTTCTTTAAAATATTTTCGATTTCCGGCATTAAAACTTCGGCTTGTCCGTAATCCATGTCTTTTTCATATGTTCGCGATATTTTATCGTCTTTTAAAAGGCCTATGTAGCAGCCGCCGGCCGTTGTATCAAATGCTAACGTATACATTTTTATTCACTACCTGTTTTTTTAAGTTTTACTATTTGTGTTTATATTATAAAATCTAAAAATAAACAACATTTTTAGTTTTCGATGCTGTAATCATGTCTCAAAACCTTTTAATTAATATGTTTTATGCCGCGCCGGAGCTATGGTATCTCCTTGCCGTTGTCTTTGCCGCTTTGCTTGTTTTGTTGTTTTATTCTTCGGTTCTTCTCCTTAAACTTCGGCAAAAAAATTATTTTACCAAACGAGAAGCTAACCGACTTTCGGAAGTTCTTTATGCCTCAAAAGATGGTTATTTTTCCTTTGTTTATCCCGATGACAAAGTCGATGATCCTCGAAAGAAAATTGTGCAAAGATGTTCCAGACGACTGGCTGTCTTATTGAATCTTGAAGGCGGGGTGCAATCCTCATTTGATGATGTTCTTAAATCTTTTTATAAAGATGATGCTAAAAAAATTCAAAAATACGCCGATTTGCTGCTTGATGACGGCTGTTCTTTTGATGATATTTTTACAACAAAAAACAACGGACGAATCCTAAAACTTTCCGGCGCGCGAATTTGTGATGCCGACGGTCATGTCTTCTGTGATATTATTTGGTTTCGCGATATTAGTGACGAAACAACCAAAATTGATGAACTTCAAGCCGAATGTCAAAAAGCGGCCGACCGTACATTGCGCTTAAGTGATCTTATTGACCATCTGGCTTATCCGGCTTGGCTGCGTGATGAACATCAACATCTTAAGTTTGTGAACCGTCCTTATTTGGACTTTGTCGCAGAAAAAAACCGCGACACTGTTATTGCACAAGGAATCGAGATTCTCGGTACAAATAATGAAAGCATATCTTTAGACCTTGCTACGGCTGCTCATGCCACTAATAAAGTTCGCAAGCAAAAAATAAGCCTTGTCAAAAATGGTGTACGTCATTCTTTTGAAGTTATGGAAATCCCTTTTCATGCCGAACAAAGCCTTGATAAAATTTATAGCGTCGGCTCTATGGCCGAAATTACCGAGCTTGATGATTTGAAGAGAAATCTTAAACTGCATCAAAATGCTCATCTTGAAATTTTGGGAGCTCTCGGAACGGCTTTTGCCGTGTTTGATGCTAAAAAACGCTTGGCTTTTTATAATAAATCTTTTGCGCAAATGTGGCGGCTTGACAATGCTTGGCTTGACGCTCAACCTCCTTATTCGGCTTTTCTTGATGAAATCCGTGAAAAAAGACTCTTGCCCGATGTTCCCGATTTTATCCTTTATAAAAAGGGTGAACAAGACGCTTTTTCTTCCATTCTTGAAGCCAAAGAAGATCTTTTACATTTGCCGGATGGTCGAACGCTGCGTCGTGTTCGCGCGCAACACCCGATGGGAGGGCTTTTCTTTGCCTTTGAAGATGTGACCGACCGCTTGGCAACGCGCCGTGCGTATAACGACCTTATTTCCGTTCAGAAAGAGATTTTAGATAATCTTTCCGAAGCGGTTATGATTTTTACTCCCAACGGACGTTTGAGCCTTTATAACCGCGCTTATATGGAGCTATGGGGGTATAAAGAGATTTTTCTGCAAAATGATCCAACCCTTCAAGAGCTGATTGAAGCCGCTAAAGATAAATTCCCGTTGGTTGACAATTGGAATAATTTGAAGAATGATATTGTCAGCCATATTACAAACGCAACCACAAAAACTTTTATGCTGACACGTGTTGACGGTATTGAGATTGAAGTGACGTCATTGCTTTTGGCCGATGGCTCTTTTATGATTATCAATCGAAAGGTAAATTGATTTGATGAAGGACGATTCATCCGAAAACAACGATAACCCTAATATAGAGTGGAATAAAAACAAACCTTTGCCCAAAGAAAGGCCGTCACGGCGAATCGACGCTCAACTTAGCGAATCCAAACAACCGTTTGCCGTTGAGGGGGCCTTTCGCCCGACTCAATTTAAAACCAATCCCAATCTTGTTCGCAAAAAAATTAAAGATGTTTATGATGATGAGGAAGAAGATGAGGATGAAAATTCTTATTTTCAAGTTATTCCGACCATAAATTTTGAAGAAGAAATCATCATAAATCCAAAAGAAGAGGAGGCAACCGAAAAAGCTCAAGCTCAGCGGCAAGCCTTTATTCAAAAGGGAATTTCCTTGGAAAAAAGCGCCGGAAAACTTAATGTGGTTGATACGGCCAATCTTTTGGCCAAAGAAATCGGGGGCAAAAAGCTCAATGCTCGGACGGTGGCTGACACCTTGAACAGTGTTTCAGACAATCCGCAAGAGTTGCTCCAAAAAACCGTGAATAAAGATATTGTTCCGCAGGTTAAGCTTAAGCCTCGGCGGCTTCATAAACTTGAAGCGAATCAACTCAAAGATTTTTTTGCCGGACTTAAACGAATCGAAGCCGTTAGCGGAAGCAAAAATGCCGTTAAGGGTCTAAGACTTGATGATGTGGTTGAGGCCGGAAAAAAACACACCAAAGACAAACATATTGCTAAGGTTCTTTTGCAAAAAACTGGTCGCAAGGTCGATACAAAATCTATAAAAAAAGTTAACAGCTCACAATCGGCACAACGGGAGTTTAATAAATTGGCCACCCAAAGGAGCAACCTTGAAGCTCTGAGCCGTTAAGTTTTTTTATTTTATATCTCCATAAAGGCGGTTTAATTTATCTAGTAAATGTTGATAGGCGTTGCTGAGTTGTTTGAATTTTTCTTCCGCGGCGGCTTTGTTTTCTTGGTGCAAATCGGGGTGATATTTTTTGACCAGTTGTTTATATTGTTTTTTGAGGGTTTCGATATTTAGCCCGCGGCCTTCAAGCTCCATGATTTCAAGATAACGACGCTCTTCATAAGTATAATAAACTTCATCCATCGGCGCATAGTCTGAATGACTGTGGTAGTTGCTCTCAAAAAATTCGTAATCATCAAAAAAATCATAGCCACGGCTGTATCTGACCTTAGAGCGAAAGCCCTTGAAATGCATTTTGGGTTGGTTGTCTTCTTCGGGTTCATCCGTGGATATGCCTTCATAATAATTCCACTTGGCATTGTATTGTTGAACATGCTCTAAACAAAACCAGTAATATTCTTTCAACTTGCGGTTTTTGGGTGCGCGATATTCACCGCGTTTTTCACAACCTGGAAAATCACATTTGTGAAAAATGTGTTCTTCATTTTGCGGCGCATAATATTTTTTTTGACGCGGTTTTCTCATAACTCTTCTTTTCGTTTTTTTACTCTAAAGAGTCATTTTAACCTAACTTTATTTTGCAAACAACCCTAAAAATATTTTAGCAAAGCGTATATCATAGCAGCCAACAACAAAAACAAAAGCGGCGAACTGTTGCGAAATTCTTTTTCTTTACCATAAATTTTGTGGTTTTGAAGATCTTTGATGCGTGAGGGCGGCGTTAAGGTTATTTTATTTTTTACATCAACCGCGAATCCAAGTTGGGACATCTCATTTAACATATCCTCATGCTCTTCTGCCCTTATGTTTTTTTCATAGTGTTTGTGACAATAAGGGGCAAGTTCTGTAGAAATATCAATTTGTGGACAGCACTTTTTGAGTTGATTATAGGCTGCAACAAATTTATGTTCTAAATAGCGTTGCGGTGCTTGCCCCGTTTTCATAAAAGAAACGGCGTAATTTTGCACCTTGTCATTAACGGCTATCAAACTTGTCGGCACAAAGAATCCGGCCTCTCCTTTGGGGTTACTGACCAAAGAACTCCATTGCGCCAATAAGGTATCGGCTTCAAAGAATAAGTTTCCCCAAATTTGAACTAAAACCGCTTGGCTTTTGCTGCTTAGGTCGCCACCTATTTTTGTTTGCGGAGCAAGTTCAAGTTTAAAATTATTTTTATCGGTTTGGCTCCAATTGATTTCATAAGGCAGCGCTTTTGATGTTTGAGAACTTAAACGCAAATATTCTTCCGTTTCTGAAGCTGCCAGTCTTTTGTCGGCCGCACAATCCATACGGCTGATGACAATCGGTAACGCCGCGCGAAGGCGCGGATGATATCGTGCCAGTTTACGAAAAAGAATCGTCAATGTTGCGGCTTCATTTCGGGATATTTCTTGTTCGGTTTTTAAGGTTGAACATGGTAGAGAATCGACATATTCGTACCCAAGTTCGCTCACAAAGATTTTGTGAAGTTCGTCTTCTTCTTGTTCTAAGAATCGACTCATTCTTGTTTTGATGTTTTCCGTGCTCTTACGGCGCCATAGCTTTCCCCATAAAACATATATTCTCGTGACTGGAGAATCGATTAAATCCAGCAAATCCCAACGTGCTAAGGTGGTTGCTAACCGAAATATTTTTCGTGGTTGTAAAATTTGCCGTGTCATTTATACTCTCCTTTGTTGGAGGTCTTAAGGTTATGCCAGAATTGCCCGAGGTTGAAACCATTAAAAACGCCGTTTGCAAAGCTATCGGTTATTCTACAATACGCAACGTGATTATCAATCAAAATCGTCTGCGACAGAATATTCCGGCTGATTTTGTTCAAAAAGTTATCGGGGCTAAAATCGTTTCTTATTCTCGTCTTGCTAAATATATTATTCTCAATTTATCAAATAACAACAGTATTATTTGGCATTTGGGCATGAGTGGTCGCATCAAAATTTGCGAATCCATACCTGAGGTTTGCGACAAGCATGACCATGTTTTGATTGTTACCGATGACGGCGTCCTTATTTATAACGATCCGCGGCGTTTTGGTATGATAACCTGTTGCGCTACCGACCATCTTTCTCAACTCGACTTTATTAAGAGAATCGGCCTTGATGCCTTTGATAAAAATTTGACTCCGGCCTATCTAAAAGAAAAATTTAAAAATAAAAATATTCCCATCAAAGAGGTTTTACTTGACCAAAAAATTATTGCCGGAATCGGTAATATCTATGCTTCGGAAGCGCTTTACCATGCCAGAATTTCACCACTCCGCGAAGCGAATCGTCTCTCTCTTCATGAGTGTCAAAATCTTCTTTTAGCCATTCGCCATACTCTTCAAAAAGCTCTTGAGGCCGGCGGGTCTACTCTGCGCGATTATCATAAGCCCGACGGCAGCGAAGGTTTTTTCCAATTTCAGCACTGTGTTTACAACAAAACCGGACAACCATGCCCAGATTGTAAATGTTCTCTTGCAAAAACCGGAGGAATTCGTAAAATAGTACTTGCTGGACGTTCCAGCTTCTATTGTCCGACCTTACAAAAGTGAGTTTATCATGAAACTGTTTTTCTCTTTTCTTCTTGCTTTTTTTATCACCCTTCATTCGGCTGCGGCGGCTTCTTTTATTGAAGGGTTTGAGGATTTGCCCTTTCCGGAGAGACTCCATCAAATTCCTTCCGATAATTTGTCTTTCGGCAATGAAGAAACCAGTCTTGTTGAGGCTTATTTAAGCGGCGACCTTCGCTTTGACGAAGTTGAAAAGTTTTACCTAGATACCCTTCCGCAACTTGGATGGTCTTTTTCGGGCAAAAAGAATAAAATCCTGTCTTTCGTTAGAGAAAATCAACAGCTTGAGATTGCACAAGAAGGAACGAATCCTCTTGTTATCCGTATAACCGTTAAGAGTCAAAATTAATATGTCCTACGCTTCACTTATTACCGAATCCAAAAATCAGGTCGGGGTTATTCGTTTTAACCGCCCTGATGTCCATAATGCTTTGTCAACCACCATGCTTGAAGATATTGCAATGGCTGTTGAGGCTTTTGATAATGACGACTCTGTTCGTGCTATTGTCCTTTGCAGCAGCGGCGATTATTTTACGGCCGGTGTTGACCTTCAGGAATTTTCACAAAATCTTACGGATGTTGCCTCCTTGCTTGACCGGCAAAAAGCTGCCATGCTTTCGCTTTCACGCGTCCGCAAACCTCTTATTGCCGCGGCGGCCGGTTATGTTTTCGGGCAAGGAATCGAGCTTTTGTTAAACTGTGATATTGTTCTTGCCGCCGATAACCTTTGCTTGGCTATTCCCGATGCCAGCCTTGGAATCGTTCCCGGAATCGGCTTAGAAAAAAAACTTCTTTCTGCTGTTGGACGCGCCAAAACAATGGAAATGCTTTTATGTGGGCGCGCCATGTTGGCTGAAGAGGCCAACGCTTGCGGTCTTATTAGCCGAATCGTTCCGTTGGCCGAGCTTGAAAACGAGGCTTTCAATACTGCCGCTAAAATTGTTCAGACCCCCGAATTTACGGCCATCGCCTTAAAAGAGACTCTGAAAGCTTTTGAAAATCCGGTTTACGAATCGGCTATTGACGAGGCTATGATGCGCGCTCGAATCATTGTCGGAAGCGATGATTTTCGGAACTATCTGCGAAAATTCTCGCAAAACAAGGCTTAATTCATGAATTTTCGACGTTTTAGTGAAAAATGTTGTTGACTTTAAGCTTCTTAAGAGTTTATAACCTTAATCAGAATTTTTTATCGTTTTAACTTTCAGTTATAGGATTAATATTATGGCCAATCATAAATCGGCAAAAACAAGAATTAAAAGAAATAATAAAAGAAACATCATTAACAGCGCTCGCCGCAGTCGTGTTCGCACTTTTGTAAAAAAAGCTTTGGAAGCTATTTTGACCAGCAATGTTGAAGCTGCAACCTCTGCTTTCAAAGTTGCTGAATCTGAATTAGCTAGAGCCGCTCAGAAAGGTGCTCTTGAAAGACATAAAGCTTCTCGTATCGTTTCTCGTCTTGCTCAGAAGCTTAAGGCTCTTTCTAAGTAAGATTTTCTTTATTTTTTCTATTCAAACCGGAATCCCTTTAGCAACTTTTAGGGACTCCGGTTTTTGCGTATTTAGGCCTTAAAAATCAACGAATCTGGGCGACTCTGTTAAAAACCTATGTCAAGAAAATTAATTGTAATGTTCTTTAAATGTTCTGTTGTAATTATTTTTTTATCTGTTTACTATCCTATCCAGATTTTGAATTTCTAACTAAGTTTTGATTTTCAATCTCGGATATTTTATTAAGTTTATTATTTTTTTGTTTTGAGGGATAAAGTATTTATTTCTTTTCGTGTTAGGGGACACGAAATTGATAAGCAGGAGCTTTTGATAAGAAATATTTTACTTTTCTTGATTGCTTGGGGAACGGTTATTCTTTTTCGTTGCGGTCTTTGTTTTACGGACACCACGTGTGAAAAATAATTCATCTCGTTTTCCTGTGTATAAGGGAACGGTTGTTTTTTCGTTGTGGTCCTTGTTTTACAGACACCACGTGTGAAA